>JBDTWB010000092.1:0-15172 GCA_040006895.1 Casimicrobiaceae bacterium
CATTCCTGCCATTCCTGCCATTCCTGCCATTCCTGCCATTCCTGCCATTCCTGCCGTTCCTGCCATTCGAACCAAACGGATGCGCTGCAATCGAACCAGCGCATCCTTCAGCGGAGATTCCATGCATCGATCCAACATGGCGTGCATCCTCGCACGCCTCTGCGCCGCGGCCGCCGCATTACCCGTGCTGGCCACCGCTGCGATCACGGCGGTCCCACCGGCAACCTATATCCCGCCGCCCATTGCCAAGTCCGCCCTTGCGGCCCGCCCGCTGGTGCAGGCGCCCGCGCGTGCGATTGCACTGCCGGCGCCCACCGACAAGGAGCTTGCCGCGCTGAAGGAGCGCACCGCGACGGGCAAGCGCGCCTTTGAGAAGCGTGCACTCGCCATCGGCATCGGGCGCAACATCCCCGCGGGGGAATCGGCCGTGGACGGCGCCGGCCTCGCCTGGCTGCCTACCCCCGACGGCGGCCAGGCGGCACGCATCGAAGTCCGGTCAATGGGCGCCGCCGGGGTCCGGGTGGCCATCGCCATGGCGAAGGGCGACGTCGGGGTGAATGTTCGCTTCGCAGGCGCGGAGCCGGCGACGCGGATCTTCGGTCCATATCCGGCGCAGGAGATCGCGCAACGCACCGCGGCCGACGGCATGTTCTGGTCGCCGGTGATCGAAGGCGACACCGCGGTAGTGGAACTGCACGCCGAAGCCGGCGTCGCGGTGGATGCCATCAAGCTCGACGTGCTGCGCGTGTCGCACCTGGCCGTTGCGGGGGAGGGCTTGCGTACCATTACGCCCAAGCTCGTTTCCGACATCGGGCTCGCCGGCTCGTGCGAAGCCGACGTTGCGTGCGTCGCCAACCCGACGCAAGCGCTCTACAACACGGCGCGCAGCGTCGCCAAGATGGTGTTCACCGACCCCGACGGCACGACGGTGACGTGCACCGGTACCCTGATCAACGACGCGACCAGCACCTTTGCACCGTACTTCTACACCGCCAGCCACTGCATCGATTCGCAAGGCGCCGCGGCCACGCTCAACACCTATTGGTTCTTCGATGCCGTCGCCTGCAACAGCAAGGCGATTCCGCCATATGTCCTGCTCACCGGCGGGGCAATGCTCCTGGGACGCAGCGAGGACTACGACTGGTCCATCCTGCGTCTCTACGACGCACCGCCGGCCGGTGCCCAGTTCTCGGCGTGGCGTGCGGAGGCGCTGGGCACCGGTGCCGCCGCCGGCACGATGCATCATCCGGAGGGCGACCTGAAGAAGTGGTCCCAGGGCACGACACAGGGCTACAAGACCTACAGCGATGGCTCGACCTTCGTGCAGATGCGCTGGTCGTCGGGGTCGACCGAGCCGGGCTCGAGCGGCGCCGGACTGTTCACGCTGTCACCGGGTGGCTACTACGAGCTACGGGGTGCACTTTTCGGCGGACAGGCGTCGTGCTCCAATCCCGCCGGGATCGACGTGTTCTCCCGCCTCGACAAAGCGCTGCCCCTCATGCGCAGCTACCTCACGCCGGGGGTGCCCAATCCCAATGGCGAAGTCGTGGTAGTGGAGTTCTACAACGCGACCCTCGACCACTACTTCATCAGCAGCAATCCCGCCGAGATCAACGACCTCGATACCGGGGTGCATCCGGGTTGGGTGCGTACGGGGCTGCGCTTCCTGGCGTACGGCGATCCCGCCAAGGCGCCTGCCGGTGCCACGCCCGTGTGCCGCTTCTACCTGGTGCCCGCGCTCGGCGATTCGCACTTCTACTCGGGTGATCCGAACGAGTGTGCCCAGACGGCGGCACGGTTCGGCACATCCTGGACCTACGAGAGCCCATCGGTGTTCTGGACCGTGCTACCCGATCGGACCAGCGGGGCGTGTCCGGCGGGCTTGCAGCCGGTGTTCCGATTCTTCCACACCGCGCGCACCAACCATCGCTACACGATGGAGGTCGATGTGCGCGACGATCTCGCCAGCACGCCCGGGTGGATCGCGGAAGGCTACGGGCCACAGGCAGCGATCATGTGCTCGCCACTGGAATGAGGTAACCCCCGGGGTGCGCGGCCGGCGCAGACGCCGTCGAGCCGCGTGCGTGCCAAGCGTGGTGCGAACGGCGTGCGTCGCCATGCGCGGCCGCAAAAAGCAAGACGCCCGGGTGTGACCGGGCGTCGTGAGATCGGCAGCCTGCCTGCAGTGGTCAGCGCAGGCCCTGGGTGTATTCCGCGGCTGCACGCATCTGCGTTTCGCTCATGCGCGCGGCGATGGTGCCCATGATCCGGCCGTTCGCGTCCTTGCCTTCCTTGTCGTTGCCGCGCTCGCCTGCCTTGAAGGCCTTGAGCTGGGCGATGGTGTATTCGGCATGCTGGCCGGCCAGGCGAGGATAGTTCTTGGGGATGCCCGCCCCGCTCGGCGCATGACAGGCCGCGCATGCGGGGATGCCGAGGGCGGCATCCCCGCCGCGATAGAGCTTCTGGCCAGCCTGAGCGAGGGTCGCATCCTTGCCCCCGCCAGGCTTCGGTTGCTGCTGCGCGTAATAGGCACCGAGCGCTGCCATGTCCTCGGGACTCAAAGATGCCGCCATACCCTGCATGATGGCGTTGACCCGGATCCCGGCCTTGAAATGCGCGAGCTGGCGCGCGATGTAATCCGCCGGCAGGCCGGCGAGATTCGGGTTGATGGGGGCGACGCTGTTGCCATCGGCGCCGTGGCACGCGGCGCAGACGTTTTGCGCGGCCGCCTTGGCCTTGTCGGGATCGACCTTGGGCTTGGCCGGCGCCTCCGCGGTCGCAGGGGCGGCGGAGGCGGGTTCTGCCCCGCCTGCCGCGATTGCTCCGAGGCTCGCGACTCCGGCAACGCCGGCAAGCAACAACATGCGTATCATCTTGTAGAGCTCCTCGAGCGCCTCGCGGACCGCAATCCCACGGATGCGGATCTCCGCGCCGCAGCCAGCCGTCCGGTTCATCATGCCAAAACACGCCATTGTAACGGAATCGTCCTGCCCGGTTGACGCGCATCCCGACCTGCGCAGCCGGGCGTGAAGCACCCGCTGCAACAGGCCGAGTTCTACTGCACCTGCGCCAACGACGAGCAGCTTCCGGCGCCCGGGCCGCCCGAAGTCGCGTTCGCGGGGCGATCCAATGCCGGCAAGTCGAGCGCGATCAATGCGCTCGCCAACCGGACGCGGCTGGCGTTCACCAGCAAGACCCCGGGACGGACGCAGCAGATCAATTTCTTCGCACTGCGCGGCGGCGCGCTGCTCGCGGATCTGCCGGGCTACGGCTATGCGGCGGTTCCGCAGGAGCTCAAGCGCCATTGGCAGGAGTTTCTCGCGCGGTACGTCGCCACGCGGCAGTCGCTGGTCGGCCTGGTGATGGTGGTGGACGTCCGGCGCGGGATGACGGCATTGGATCTCGATCTTCTCGCGGCCTTCCTGCCGAGCTCGCGCCCTGTCCTGGTCCTCGCGACCAAGTGCGACAAGCTCACGCCGTCGGCGCAGCGCGCGGCCGAGCGCGACTTCGCGCGCGAATTGCAGACGGGCTTCCCGCTGCACGCTGAGCGCATCGACGTCATCGCGTTCTCCGCACTGCGCCGCATCGGGGTGGACGCCGCCGAACGGGTCATCGCACGCTGGCTGGGCGAGGCCGCGCCCCCCGAGGCCGCGCGCCCGGCCACGATGCCGTCGCCACGGGTCACGCCCGCGGTGTCGCGGGTCGCGCGCAAAGCCGCTCGCGCGTCCAATCCGGGCGCAGGTCCCGCGGCAAAGAAAAGGCCCCGGCATCAAGGGGAGTGATGCGGGGCCCGAAACGCCCGCACAGGGGAAGAACGCCCCCGTGCGGGCACCCGCTCAGGGAGGAAAGCGGGAGACGTAAATTACCGTCTGCTTTTATGACCGGGGGCCTCCGAACGAAGTTCCACGGCACGGCCAAAAACTGCACATGCCGTGGGCTCGCCGCGGTGGCGGCTGGCGCGACCCGCGCACGGCGCGCACGGATGCGCCCACTTCTGTGCTCCGCCCCTCGGGTATGCTGCCGGTACATCCCATGGCTGGACCCGCTGCCGATGACCTTTCACTACACCGGTCGGTTCCCGAGCCGACGCATGCGACGTCTGCGTCGCGACGACTTCTCGCGTCGGCTCGCGCGCGAGCATCGCCTCGCAGCGGACGATTTCATTTACCCCGTCTTCGTGCTGGAAGGGACCCGCCGGGAGGAGGCGGTGCTATCGATGCCGGGGGTCACGCGCAAGAGCATCGACGTGTTGCTCGGCGACGCAGAGCGGTGCATCGCGCTGGGGATACCCGCCATGGCGCTCTTCCCGGTGGTCCCCCAGGACCAGAAGTCCCTCGACGCCGCTGCCGCGTGGTCCGCCGACGGCCTGGTGCAGCGTACGATCCGGGCACTCAAGGCGCGCTTCCCAACCCTCGGGGTCATCACCGACGTCGCCCTCGACCCGTACACCAGCCACGGCCAGGACGGCATCCTGGATCCCTCCGGTTATGTCGACAACGACGTGACGGTGGCCGCACTGGTCCGCCAGGCGCTGTCCCACGCCGAGGCGGGCGCAGACATGGTCGCGCCCTCGGACATGATGGACGGACGCATCGGCGCGGTGCGCGCCGCGCTCGACGCGGGCGGCCAGCAGCGCACCCGCATCCTCGCCTATGCCGCGAAGTACGCGTCGTCGTTCTACGGACCGTTCCGGGATGCGGTCGGCTCGGCGGCAAACCTCGCCGGCGGCGACAAATACACCTACCAGATGGATCCCGCGAACACCGACGAGGCGCTCTGGGAGGTCTACCTCGACCTCGAGGAGGGCGCGGACATGGTCATGGTCAAGCCCGGCCTGCCGTACCTCGACATCGTGCGTCGGGTAAAGGATGCCTTCGGCGTGCCGACCGCCGTCTACCAGGTCTCCGGGGAATACGCCATGCTGAAGGCGGCCGGGGCCAACGGCTGGATCGACGAAAAGGCATGCATCCTCGAGTCCCTGCTGGCATTCAAGCGGGCGGGCGCCAACGCCATCCTCACCTATTTCGCACTCGATGCGGCGACCTGGCTGGCCGAGGCGAGGCGCTAGCGCGCGGTCATGATTCCTGCAGCAGCGCCGACAGATCGGCGATGGCGAGGCGCGGCTCGTCGGCGCGGCGCGGCCGGTTGCGGCGCTGCACCGGCGTGAGTACGGAGAGCCGGATGCCCATGTCCGGGCTTTCGATCAGGAGTTCGGCCCCCGCCGCCTCGGCGTCGTCGCTCCGTGGGGGTAGGGCGGAATACCGGATGCCATCCCCGGCCAGCGCCATTTCCACCGACTTCGGATCGTCGGCGACGATCTCGATCCGCACGTCGCTGTGGACGGTGGCCCACCCCGCGGCCACGCCACCGACCAGGATCGGGACGAACCGCTCCAGGCGCTTCATCCAGCGCAGCGCCTCGTGTCGCTGGGCAGCCAGCGATACCGCATGGGTATCGGCAGCGAACAGCGCGTGGTAGTCAGTGAGCGCTTGCTGCACGTCTTCGTTAGACGGCAGGCCCATGCCTTCAGGAAGCCCGAGCTGTCGCGCGGCCTTGCGCTTGGCCGCCGACCAGTCGCTCATCCCGTGCTCGGCGAGCAGCCGGGCGGCCCCCTGGGCAATGCGGGCCCGGTCGTGGCTCCCGCGCATGCTCCCCGGCGTGCCCATGCCATCCGTCGGCCGATGGCCGCGGCGACTGCGCTCCCGGGCCATCAGAACAGTTGCTCGCGGATGTCCCGTCCGGCCGGGGAGGGCGCGGGGCCCGCAAAACCCTCGTCTCGCCGCGGCGGATATTCGGCGAAGAAGATCTCGGGAATCCCGCCGGAATCGTCGCGCAGCCCCGAGTCCGGATTGACCCGGACGGTGACGATGCCTTCGGGCATGGCCCGGATCGCCTCCGGGGCGCCCTTGAGAGCTTTGCCGATGTAGGCCATCCAGATCGGCAGCGCGGCGACCGAGCCGGTCTCGTTGGCACCGAGGCTCCTCGGCTGGTCGAAGCCAATCCACGCAACCGCGACCAGATTGGCGTTGTAGCCGCAGAACCACGCGTCGACGTTGTCGTTGGTCGTGCCGGTCTTGCCGGCGAGATCGGTTCGCCCGAGCGACTGGGCCTTGGCGGCGGTTCCGTAGCGCACGACGTCGCGCAGCAGCGAAGTCATCATATAGGCGTTGCGCGGATCGATCGCCTGCTCGGCATTTTTGCCCACTACCTGCGGTGCCGCCTGCGACAGCACGTTGCCACGGTTGTCGATGATGCGCGAGATCAGGTACGGCTGCACCCGGTAGCCGCCGTTGGCGAAGACGGCATAGGCGCCCACCATCTGGAGCGGCGTTGCCGCGCCGGCGCCGAGGCCCATCGGCAGGTACGGTGGGTGCAGCTTGGGGTCGAATCCGAACCGGGTGATGTAATCCTGGGCGTACTTCGGCCCGATGGCCTGCATGATCCGCACCGTCACCAGGTTCTTGGACTTGGCGAGCGCCGTCCGCAGCCGCATCGGCCCGTCGAACTTGCCGTCGTAGTTTTTCGGCTCCCAGGCATCGGAACCGGTCTTGTCGGCCGACAGGAAGAACGGCGCATCGTTGATCACGGTGGCCGGCGTGAAGCCCTTCTCCAGCGCGGCCGAGTAGATGAAGGGTTTGAAGCTCGATCCCGGCTGGCGCTGTGCCTGGGTGGCATGGTTGAACTTGTTGCGGTCGAAGTCGAAGCCCCCGATCAGGGCGAGGATCGCGCCGTCCTCGGGCTTCAGCGAGACGAAGGCCGACTCGGCTTGCGGCACCTGCGCGATGGAGTAGCGGCCCTTTTCCTCCCGGGCGACCCGGACCACCGCCCCGCGCCGCACGCGGCTGGTCGTGGGGGCCTTGTCGGAGAGTGCGCGGGCGGCGAATTTCAGGCCGTCGCCGCTGATCCGGATCTCCTCGCCATCGTCGAGCACGGCGGTCACCTCGGTGGCCGACGCCTCCAGCACGACCGCGGCAGGCAACCCGTCGACCCGGACCGCTTCCTGAAACACCTTCTCCAGTGCCGTGTCGCGCTCGGCCTCGTCGGTCGGCAGGCTCACGTAGGCCTCGGGACCACGATAGCCGTGCCGCCGGTCGTAGTCGAGCACGCCGCGCCGGACCGCCGCGTAGGCGGTTTCCTGGTCCGCCCTGCGGATGGTGGTGAACACCGTGATGCCCTTGGTATAGGCGTCCTCGCCGTACGCCTCGAACACGATCTGGCGGGCCATCTCCGCGACGTATTCCGCGTGGAAGGCGATCGCCTCTCTCAGGTACTGGCGCACCGGCAGTGGCTGCTCCTTCGCCTTCGCGTACTCGGCGTCGTCGATGAAGCGCAGATCGTGCATGCGACGCAGCACGTAGAGCTGGCGGGTCTTGGCCCGCTTGGGATTGCTGATGGGGTTGTAGGCCGAGGGCGCTTTCGGCAGGCCTGCGAGCATTCCCGCTTCCGCCACCGTCAAGTCTTTCAGCGGTTTGCCGAAATAGATCTGACTGGCGGCGGCGAACCCATAGGCCCGCTGCCCAAGGAAGATCTGATTGACGTACAGCTCGAAAATCTCGTCTTTGGTGAGGTTTGCCTCGATTTTCCAGGCCAGCAGGACCTCGCGCAGCTTCCGGGTGAGGGTCTTTTCCCGGGTTAGGAAGAAGTTGCGGGCGACCTGCATGGTGATCGTGCCCGCCCCCTGCTGGGTGCCGGAGGACAGGTTGGCGACCGCCGCCCGGAGCACGCTGAGGTAATCAACCCCGCCATGCTGATAGAACCGTTCGTCCTCGGCCGCCAGGATGGCCCGTTTCATGACCTCGGGGACCTCGCGGATGCCGATCACCGCGCGCCGCTCCTCGCCGAACTCGCCGATCAGGTCGCCTTCGGCGGAGACGATCCGCAGAGGCACCTTTGGCTGGTAGTCGGTCAGGGTGTCGAGGGACGGCAGGGTCGGGTACAGCAGCGCCAGCACGAAGGCGCCCAGGAGCGCCCCGACCACGGCCAGGCCGAGGAACACGGACCCGACGTAGAGAAGCCAGCGCTTTAGCATGATGGGATGAAACGTATGAGAAGGGGGGCTACCGCCCGATTATATGCAGCCTTACAACAACCGGGCCGGCCGGGGGACAAACAAATTGCAAAGGTACGTACTTGCTGCCAGCCTTTAATGTAGATTATTAGCATCCGCCCCAGGGGTTCCATGGTCGCCCAGAGACTCACTTCCGCCTTCGATTTCCTGCAAACCAAGAGCCCTGCGCTCGTCGGGGTCGACGTGAGTTCCACGTCGATCAAGATGGTGGAGCTCTCGGATGCCGGCAAGGGCACCTATCGCCTGGAGCGCTACATCATCGAGCCGCTTCCCAAGGACGTGGTCACCGACGGCAACATCGGCAATCTCGACCCGGTCACCGACGCCCTGAAGCGCGCCTGGAAGCGCCTCGGCAGCCGGAACCGCAACATTGCCATGGCCCTGCCCGCGGCCATGGTGATCACCAAGAAGATCATCGTACCCGCCGGGCAGCGCGACGAGGACCTCGAGCTCACCGTCGAGGCGGAAGCCAACCAGTACATCCCGTTCGCCCTGGACGAGGTCAACCTCGACTTTCAGATCCTCGGACCGGCGCCGAGCAATCCGGACGAGGTCGAGATCCTGATCGCCGCCTCCCGTAAGGAAAAGGTGGAAGACCGGGTCGCCGTCGCCGAATCGGCCGGCCTGAAGCCCCGGGTCATGGATGTCGAATCCTACGCCACCCAGGAGGCCCTGCGGCTGATCGCCCCGTCGCTGCCTGCCTCCGGCCGCGACCAGAACATCGCCCTGGTGGACATCGGCGGCCACGTCACCCATTTCTACGTGTTGCGCAACAACCACTTCCTGTTTTCCCGGGACCAGGCGTTCGGCGGCAACCAGCTCACCCAGGACATCCAGCGCGCCTTCAACCTGTCGCCGGAGGAAGCCGAGTCGGCCAAGAAGAGCCAGGGCCTTCCCGAGAACTACGACTCCGACGTACTGCAGCCGTTCATGGAGACCCTGGCGCTGGAGGTGACCCGCGCCTTGCAGTTCTTCTTCACGTCGACATCGTATAACCAGGTCGACCAGATCATCCTGGCCGGGGGCTGCGCGCTCCTGCCGGGGCTGGACGAGCTGGTGGCCAAGCGAGCCGGCATCAATACCGTGATCGCCAATCCGTTCGCCCAGATGCAGAGCACCGACCGCATCCGGCCACGCCAGATCGCCCAGGATGCGCCGGTCTTGCTGATCGCCTGCGGGCTGGCCCTGCGGAGCTTCGAATGAGCGCGGCGGCCGCAGGCCAGGCCCGGAGGGCGCGTCGCCGCGCGATTGAGGGGTGGCCGACCCCCACGCGGCTCGATCCGCCGGCGACCGGGCGGAGGCCGCGAATGAGCGCGGCGGCCGCAGGCCAGGCCCGGAGGGCGCGTTGCCGCGCGATTGAGTTGCGGCCGACACCGTCGGGCTGGTCCCGCCTGCAAGCGTGCGGAGGCCGCGAATGAAGATCCGCATCAACCTTCTGCCGCACCGCGAGCAGAAGCGCGCGGCCCGGCAGCGGCAGTTCGTCGGACTGGCGGTCAGCCTCGCGCTGCTCGGCCTTGCTGTCGTGGGGCTGGTGCATTTCGTCATGGCGGCACGCATCGAGGACCAGGAGAGTCGCAACCGCCTGCTCAAGGTGGAAATCGCCAAGCTCGACGAGCAGATCAAGGAGATCGACAAGCTGCGCGAGCAGACCCAGGCACTGCTTGCCCGCAAACAGGTGGTCGAGACCCTCCAGGCCAACCGGACCGAGGCCGTCCACCTCCTCGATCAGATCGTGCGGCAGCTGCCTGACGGGATCTATCTCAAGTCGCTCAGGCAGCAGGGTCCCAAGGTCACGGTCGTGGGTTACGCGCAGTCCAATGCCCGGGTCTCGACCCTGATGCGCAACATCGAGGCGTCCCCGTGGCTGCAGCAGCCAGAGCTCGTGGAGATCAAGGCGGTGGCCTCGCCGACGACCAAGGACGCCCGCATCAGCGAGTTCACGCTCAACTTCCAGATCAAGCGCGCGGCGCCGCGCACGGACGTTGGAACCAACCCGACCGGCAACCCCGTGACCGCTGCAGCCAAGGGTGAAAAGGCATGAACCTCGACGATCTTCGTCGCCTCAACATCCGCGAGGTCGGCAACTGGCCGATCCTGCCCAAGCTTGCCATCCTGTTCACAATCTTCCTGGTGATCGTGGGTGCGGGGGCCTTCCTCGACTGGAAGGACCAGTTCGACGCCCTCGAACGCTCGGGGCAGGAAGAAGCCACGCTGCGCACCCAGTACACGGAGAAGAAGGCCAAGGCCATCAACTACGATCTGTATGTGCAGCAGCTCAAGGAAATCGAGCAGTCGTTCGGTGCGCTGCTGAAGCAGCTGCCCAACCGTTCGGAGATGGACGCACTGCTCACCGACATCAACCAGGCTGGACTGGGTCGCGGCCTCGCGTTCGAGCTCTTCAAGCCGGCGGCGCAGGAAAAGATGGCGGAGTTCTACGCCGAGCTGCCGATCGAAGTGAAGATTACCGGCGGCTTCCACGACATGGGCGCGTTCGCGAGCGACGTCGCCCAGCTGCCGCGGATCGTGACCCTGAACGACGTCGCGATCAGCAATGACAAAGGCGTTCTGACGCTGGAAGCCATCGCCAAGACCTTCCGCTACCTCGATGAGGACGAAATCGCGAAGCAGCGCAAGCTCGCGAAGGAAGCCAAGGAAAAGGGCAAGCGATGAGACGCTCGCTTCCGGTGTTGGTGGCAGTGGTGGTGGCGCTCGCGGGCTGCAGCGGGGAAAGCCATCAGGACCTGCGTAACTGGATGGCCGAGCAGGGCGCCAATGCGAAGGGCCGGCTCGAGCCATTGCCTCAGGTGCGCCCGTACGAGCCATTCGCGTACAACGCATTCGACCTGCCGGATCCCTTCAAGCCGCGCAAGATCGAGCCCCCGAAGGGCAACAGCAAGCTCGCCCCCGATCTCATGCGACGCAAGGAGGCGCTCGAAGCCTATCCCCTCGAGTCGCTCAACATGGTGGGCACGTTGCAACGGGATAACCAGACCTTCGCGCTGGTGCGCACACCCGAGAAGGATCTCTACCAGATCCGACCCGGCGCGCACCTTGGCCAGAACTACGGCGTCGTGCTCGGCGTCACGGACAGCGAGATCAAGTTGAAAGAGCTCATCCAGGACGGCGCAGGCGACTGGACCGAACGGTCCAGCACGCTCCAGCTCCTCCAGCCCAACAAGGAGCCTCGATAATGAGCGCGTTCGTTTCGCATGGCCGGGGCGCCGCGCGCGCGTCGGCGCTCCGGGTCTTCCGTCTTGTCGCGGCGATGTTCGCGCTCGCACTCGCCGGGCTGGCGGGCGCGCAGGGGGCGAACAGCCTCGAGAACGTCAACGTCGCGAAGGGAGCCTCCGGGCGCACGATCATCCGGTTCACCTTGAAGGAACCGCCAGCCAACCCGCCCGCGGGCTTCGCGATCGCCAGCCCGCCGCGCATCGCCCTGGACTTTCTCGATACCGCCAACAATCTCGGCGCGGCCCAGCGCGCGATCGAGGACGGCGCATTGCGCAGTCTCAACGTCGTCCAGGCAGGCAACCGCACCCGTGTCGTTTTCAACCTCAATCGCCCGCAGAACTTCGAGACATCGGTCGAGGGCAACAACGTGCTGGTCACGCTGCTCGACCAGGCCGCCGGCACCGCGGCAGACGGCCAGGCGGCGCAGGTACAGCGCTTTGCAGAGGCCCGCACCGCCGACGTGCAGCATGCCCTGCGCGACGTCGACTTCCGCCGCGGCAAGAATGGCGAGGGCAGGATCATCGTCGACCTGTCCGATAACACCACCGGCATCGATATCCGCCAGCAAGGCGCTTCGCTCATCGTCGATTTCCTGCGTACCTCGGTGCCTCGCAACCTGGAGCGCCGGCTCGATGTCGGCGACTTCGGCACGCCGGTGGTGGGCATCGACACCTTCAACCAGGGCGGCAATGCCCGCATGGTGATCGAGCCCAAGGGCCTCTGGGAGCATTCCGCGTATCAGGCCGACAACCGCTTCATCCTGGAAGTGAAGGCCATCCAGGAGGACCCTAACAAACTCACCCAAGGCACGCGCCAGGGCTACAAGGGCGAGAAGCTGTCGCTCAACTTCCAGAACGTCGAGGTCCGCTCGGTGCTCCAGGTGATCGCCGATTTCACCGGTCTCAACATCATCACCAGCGACACCGTGCAAGGCAGCCTCACGCTGCGCCTCAAGGACATCCCGTGGGACCAGGCGCTCGACATCATCATGCAGACCAAGGGCCTCGACATGCGCAAGAACGGCAATGTCGTGCTCATCGCCCCGCGCGAGGAGCTGGCCTTGAAGGAAAAGCAGGCGCTCGAGTCCCAACAGCAGATCAGCGACCTCGAGCCGCTGCAGACGGAGATGTTCCAGCTCAACTACCAGAAGGCCGCGGACATCCAGAAGCTCATCTCCGACGAGAAGCAGAAGTTCCTGTCCAAGCGCGGCAGTGCGGTGGTGGATCCACGCACCAACATCCTGTTCGTGCAGGACACCGCCCTGCGCCTGGAGGAAATCCGTCGGCTCATCCGGCAGATCGACATCACGGTCCGCCAGGTCGTGATCGAGGCCCGCATCGTGATTGCCGATGACAAATGGGGACGCCAGCTGGGCGCGCGGTTCGGGGCGCAAACCGGGTTCACCATCGGCCAACGCTTTGCGGTCGGCCAGGGTGGCAGCCTCAACACCCAGCCGGTGGTCTCGCTGCAGGGTGACAAGCTCATCCGCGAGACCCGCACGCAGACGCCATACGAGCTCGGCTCCGGCCTCGCCAGTGCGGGCTACTCGGACTCGCCGCAGCTCAACGTCAACCTGCCGATCGGCAATCCTGCAGGACAGCTGGCCCTGACCCTGATCAACCTCGGCAGCGGCAACCTGATCAATCTCGAGCTCTCGGCGCTGGAAGCAGAGAACCGAGGCAAGGTGGTATCGAGCCCGCGGGTGGTGACCGCCGACAACCAGAAGGCCTCGATCGAGCAAGGCACCGAGATTCCGTACGTGACGCCGGGCTCGGGTAACTCGCCACCGACGGTGCAATTCAAGAAAGCGGTGATGCGCCTCGACGTAACCCCGCAGATCACGCCCGACAGCCGCATCATCATGACGATCGAGATCCGCAAGGATTCGGTCGGGGCATTCGTGCCGGTCCAGGGCGGCGGCAGCGTGCCGTCGATCGACACCAAGAACATCACCACCCAGATCTCGGTCAACAACGGCGAGACAGCGGTGATCGGCGGGATCTACGAGGAAGAAGTGCGCAGCGACGTCACCAAGGTCCCATTCCTCGGTGATCTGCCGGTGATCGGCAACGCCTTCAAGTCGACCGATCGCAAGAGCAACAAGACCGAGCTCCTCATATTCCTGACCCCCCGGGTCCTCAAGGATACGGTCAACGCCGTCAAATAGGGGGGGCGCGCCACGGCGGGAGACTGCCGCGGCATCGTCGTGATCGCGCGGCCCGGCAGCATTGAGCCTTGGCCGTCCCCGCCTCGTGCCGGGTGACCCGTCGCGCTGCCCCGACCACGGATCAGGGAGCCGGCGGGCGGCCGCGGCCTGGCCGCCGGGCCGCGGCCATGAAGCGCACACCCTTCGGCTAAAATGCCGCGATGCAACTGCACAGGGGCAATCTTTTCCTGGTCGGACTGCCGGGCGCCGGCAAGAGCACGTTCGGGCGTGCGCTCGCGCGTCGTTTCGGCAAGGTTTTTGTCGATGCCGACACCGAACTGGAAGCGCGCCTGGGCGTGTCCATACCGACCATCTTCGAAATCGAGGGTGAGGCGGTGTTTCGCGATCGCGAGGAAGCGGTCATTGCCGATCTGGTCGGGCGCACCGGGATTGTCCTCGCCACCGGTGGCGGCGCAGTCCTGCGCGAAGGCAACCGCGCCCGGCTCGCCGACCAGGGCAGCGTGCTCTATCTGCATGCCACGCCCCAGATGCTCTGGCACCGCGTGCGGCACAACCGCCATCGTCCGCTGCTCAACACCGGCGATCCGCTCGCCCGGCTGGAGGAGCTGTATGCCGCGCGAGACCCGCTCTACCGCGGAGTCGCCGACGAGGTGATCGAATCCGAGCGCGAGCAGCTTGCACGGTTCGCGGCTTCGCTCGCGCAAGAGCAGCGCAACGTGCTCGGCGCCTGATGGACCACGCCGAGTCCCGCGACGCGGATCGCAGCATCGCCCGGCACGTCGACGTCGCCCTGGGGGCACGCAGCTATCGCATCCACATCGGCGCCGGCGGTCTGCACGAGGCGGGCTCGATCCTGCGCGACCGCGGCGCGGGCGACTGGGTCGTGATCGTCACCAATGCCGTGGTCGGGGCTCGATGGCTCACCCCGCTGCGCGCAGCACTTGCCGGCGCCGGCATCCAGGCCGACACCATCCTCATTCCGGACGGCGAGACTCACAAGAGCCTCGCGACGCTGGAGGACGTGCTCACGCGGCTCCTCGAGCTGAAGGTCGACCGGTCGACCTGGCTCGTTGCCCTGGGGGGTGGGGTCGTCGGCGACCTGGCTGGGTTCGCTGCCGCGGTCTACCAGCGCGGCATTCCCTTCGTGCAGATCCCGACCACGCTCCTGGCGCAGGTCGATTCGTCGGTGGGCGGCAAGACCGCCGTCAATCATCCGCTCGGCAAGAACATGATCGGCGCGTTCCACCAGCCGGAGGTGGTGATCATCGATACCGAATGCCTCGCCACGTTGCCGGCGCGCGAGTTCGCGGCGGGGATGGCCGAGGTGATCAAGTATGGCGCCATCTGCGACGTGGCCTTTTTCGCGTGGCTCGAGACGAATGTCGATCGCCTGGTCGAGCGCGCGCCGGACGCGCTCGCTTACGCCATCGCGGAGAGCTGCCGCCTCAAGGCGGAGATCGTCGCCCGCGACGAGCGCGAAACCGGTGATCGCGCGCTACTCAACTTCGGGCACACCTTCGGACACGCCATCGAGACCGGCACTGGCTATGCGGGGTGGCTGCATGGCGAAGCGGTCGCGGCGGGCATGGTGCTGGCGGCGAGCCTTTCGGTGCAACGCGGCGACCTCTCCTCCGAGGATTGCGCGCGCCTCACCCGGCTGCTCGCCCGGACGCAGCTTCCCGTCGACGCTCCTGCGCTGGGGTTCG
>JBDTWB010000093.1:0-14941 GCA_040006895.1 Casimicrobiaceae bacterium
AGCGCGTCGTCGCCGACGCGGGAGATCAGCGCGGCGGATAGGCCCAGGCGGGCGCAGCCGAACGCCGTGTTCGCGGAGGATCCGCCCAGGTATTTCGAGAAGCTCGTGACATCCTCGAGCCGGGCGCCGATCTGCTGGGCATAAAAATCGACGGCGAACCGACCGAGGCAGATGACGTCGAGCGGGCGGCCGGCAGCAAAGCGCGTGGTGTTATGCATCGTGGCGGTGATGGGATCCGGGCAGCGATTGTGGCAGAGGCGGGCGAGCCCGGACAAGCCTGGCGGCCAGGGATCGAGCCGCACACCGCATTTTCTCGTTCATCCTTGCGTTCATCTTCCGCCCATCCTTCCTCCCATCCGCCCGTGTGACTGGCTCGCGTCGCTCGCCCGCAGTCGCCGGCGGTCGCGCCGGATGTGGGCCGTTTTCGCCCTGCGTAGAATGGCACGATGCAGGCGCGGCTCTCCGGGCGAGATCTTGTACTCATTCTCGCGGTCGTCGCACTCTGGGGCTATTCGTTCGTCCTGATCAAGGTGGCCCTCCGGGAAGTCCCGCCCTTCGCCCTGGCCGCCCTGCGCTTCCTGTTCGCGGCGATTCCGGTCTGCCTCGTCGTGCGGCCCCCGGCCATGCCGGCCTGGGGTGTGATCGGCTACGGCCTCGCCATCGGGGTGATGCAATTCGGGCTGCTGTTCCTCGGCATGAAGCTCGGCATGCCGGCGGGCATCTCGTCACTGGTCGTCCAGGTGCAGGTATTTTTCACCATGGGCCTCGCCGCGCTGGTGCTGCACGATCGACTGGCGCGGCACAACATCATCGGCTCGGTGATCGCCGCGGTCGGGGTCGTGGTCCTCGGCGCGTACAAGGTCGCATCAGGTGCCACCACCACCTTCGCCGGATTCCTGATCGTCCTGGTGGCGGCGGTGGGCTGGGCGATCGGCAACGTCATCGCCAAGCGCGCGGCCGGCAACCACGCTGCGGACATGTTCGCGCTGGTGGTGTGGTCCAGCCTGGCGCCGGTGCTCCCGCTCGCCGCGATGTCGTATGCGCTGGAAGGCGGCGCCACCGCCTGGCACGCCGTGCGCACGATGAGTGCGACGGCCTGGGTCTGCGTGCTCGCCATGGCGTACGCCGCAACGCTGTTCGGCTTCGGCACGTGGAACCGGCTGCTGCATCGCTATCCCACCGGGCTCATCTCGCCCTTCGCGCTGCTCGTTCCCGTCACGGGCCTCGCCAGCGGCGTGCTGTTTCTGGGCGAGACCGTGGCGCTGGCGCAGACCGTCGGCGCCCTGCTGGTGCTCGCGGGCCTGCTGGTCAATGTCTACGGCGCGCGCTGGACCACACCGCGTCGTGGCACGCTCAGCGAAACACCACCGTCTTCGCGCCGTTGAGGAAGACGCGATGTTCGAGGTGGTACTTGACCGCCCGGGCGAGCACCAGGCATTCGACGTCCCGGCCGAGCGCCACCAGGTCCTCGGCACCCATCTTGTAGTCGACGCGCGCCACGTCCTGCTCGATGATCGGCCCTTCGTCGAGGTCGGCCGTGACGTAATGCGCCGTCGCGCCGATCAGCTTCACCCCGCGCACGTACGCCTGGTGATACGGCTTGGCGCCCTTGAAGCTCGGCAGGAACGAGTGGTGGATGTTGATCGCCCGGCCCTGCAGCGTCCGGCACAGTTGGTCGGACAGGATCTGCATGTAGCGCGCCAGAACCACCAGCTCCGCCTGGCTTTCCTGGACGATCCCCAGCAGCTTGGCTTCCTGCGCAGCCTTGGTCGCCGCGGTCACGGGCAGGTGGAAGAACGGCACGTTGTAGGAGGCGGCCAGCTGGTACGTGTCGCGGTGGTTGGACACGATCCCGACCGGGTCCATTGGCAAGGCGCCGATCTTGTACCGATACAGGAGATCGTTGAGACAGTGGTCGAGCTTCGAGACCATGATGAGCACCCGCGGGCGGTGACTCGCGTCGTGCATCTGCCATTGCATGCCGAAGCGGAGGGCGACGGCCTCGAATCCATCGGCGAGGCCATCGCCTTCGGCGGACGGGTCGAGGGCCTCGAACAGCACGCGCATCATGAACCGGCCGGTATCGAGGTCGCCGAACTGGGCGCTGTCGATGATGTTGCAGCGCTGCACGGCGAGAAAGGTGCCGACGGCGCCGACGATGCCCGGCTGGTCGCTGCAGGAGAGGGTGAGGATGCGTTGCGGAGCAGGCATGCGCCGGATGGCGCGGGCACGCGCCGGGCAAAGACGCGCATTCTACCGGCCGGCTCGATCTCCCCATGGTCCGGGCCCGACCGCGGGCGGCACCCGCACGACTTCAAAACCCGGTTGCGCCGTCGGGCGGGACCGGTTGGCTCGCGATGATGTGGGTGCTTTGGGCTCGGCTTACGCGCCGCGACGCCGCCCGAGGCGTCGGTCGTTCGCGTGTGCCCGACGCGCCACAGGGGCGAGACCGGCCGCCATCACCCCCGGGAGCGCGGCGGTGAACATCGACGTCGTGGTCCGCGCGGCACGCAGGGCATGCGCAGTGGGCACGAAGCCCGCCCCGCCGGGCGCGACCGCGAACCACGGACGCATCATGGACCGCACCCAGGCGGAGGCGAGCCGCGTCTGGAACGAGGCGACGGCGAGACCACTTGCCTGCATCGCCTCCGCGGCCGCGAAAATCTTTTCCGTGAACATCCCCGTGAATTCAGCCTGGTCGCGGCTGCTCATTGCGCCGGGAGTCGAGGCGGCAGCGCGAGCCAGACGATGGTCGATGACCCGTTGCGAGGCGAGTGCCATGGCGCCATAACGCATGGCAAGACGGGTCCACTGCATGGGGTCGAGCATCCGGTTCTCCAGGTGACGCCCCAAGTGTGGGGCGAGACCGGATGATGCCTGTGGCACCGCACCCGCGCTGTAGGACAGCGGCTTGGGTGTCGTAGGCGTCGGTGGCGTAGGCGCCTTGGGAGCTCGGGGCCTTGGGGTCGACGGCACCCGGCAGGGCGGCGGAGTCCGTGCGCAGCGGCAAACTGCGCAGCGCCGGGTGGCGCGGCGGCACGACGCAACAGCGGTGGATGTCGCGCATCGGCGGCGATCCGCCTTTTCCGGGCGGAGACCGGCGCGTGACGGACGCCGTGGGAGGCGGCTCCGCAACACACCGCTAGCCTTCCTGGGCTGCCGCGCGACCGGTTGGCGGCGGAACGGCCGCCGGAACCCGCAATTCGACCCGCGTGCCCCGTCCCGCTGCACCCTGGTCGAACCGCAGCGAGCCGCCGCAACCCGAGGCGCGCTCGCGCATGCCGAGCAATCCGTGGGCGCCGGCGCGGCGGGCGCCTTGGCGCTTGATGCCGACGCCGTTGTCCTCGATGACGACCTCGAGGCCGTCCCGCACCGGTGCAATGGTGATCTCGACCACGCTCGCATAGGCATGTTTGGCGACGTTGGTGAGCGTCTCCTGCACAATCCGGAATACCGTCAGGGCCACGTCGGCGGTGCATGCCGGCAGCGACGACGGCATGGTCATGCGCACGTCCACGCCGGTCTGGCGGGACCACTTGTCGGCATGATCGCGCAGCGTCGCAGCGAGTCCGAGGGTATCGAGCGTCACCGGGCGCAGGTCGCCGATGATGCGCCGGGCCATGTTGACTACGTCCTGGAGGGTAGCCTCGATCCGGGCGAACGCGGCGCCCTGCTCCCCATCGACGGGCTCCAAGCGACTCTTGAGGCGGGCGAGCCCGATCACCAGGGTGGTGAGCGAGCCACCGAGCGCATCGTGCAACTCGGCAGCGAGCCGCGCCTTCTCGCCCTCGGTGACCTGCATGAGGTGATGGGAAAGCTCGACCAGCTCCGCGGTGCGCTCGCCCACCTCCTGCGCGAGCGAATCGTGCGCGGTCCGCAACTCCGATTCGACACGCTTCCTGGCCGTGATGTCGGTGGCGATGCCGATGAGGCCGATCACCCGGCCGTTCTCGTCGAACCGTGGCGACTTGGTGGCGAGGTAGACAGTGGTCCCGAAGCGGGTCACCACCGATTCCTCGACGGTTTCGGTACGGCCCTGCTCCAACACCCGCCGGTCCGATTCGGTGATACTCGCCGCCGCGGCCGGGTCGGTGAGCACGTCCTTCACGGTGCAACCGATAACGGCGTCGCGTTCCTTTCCCAGGAGCTCGAGGACGGCGCGGTTTGCCAACGTGAAGCGGCCCTGCAGGTCCTTGCCGTAGATGAAATCGTCCGTGCCCTCGACGATCGCCTCGAGCGTCGAGCTCGACTCGCGCAGGCGATCCAGCATCCGTTTGGCGGCCGTGACATCCTCGAACAGGACCGACACGCCGCGCTCTCCGGCCGGGTACATCCGCGCCTGCAGCCATCTGTCGAGCGGGGGAAAGAAGTGCTCGAGGTGCTCGGCCGTGGCGGTCGTCGCGACCCGGCGCAAGGCGGCTTCCAACGGGGTGCCCACCGCGGCCGGAAACGACTCCGCCAGCGACTGGCCGCCGAGAGTCCCGGGCTCGGCCCCGAGCATGCGTTCGGCCTGGGCGTTCACGAATACCAGCCGGAACGTGCGATCCAGGACCATGAAGCCGTCCGGAATACTCTCCAGCACGGCGCTGCGCTGCATGTCGGCTTCGCGCGCCGCGTCGACCAGGGCTTGCGAGCGCTCGATCTCGACATGCAAGCGGTTGACGATCCCGGAAATGAGCACGCCGAATACCGCGAACAGGCTGAGGGCGAGGACATCGTCGACGCCGTTCACGGCAAGGCTGCCGAGCGGGTACCCGTAGTAGGCGCCGGCCACGGTCAGCACCGCGGTCGTCAGGAGACCTGCGGCCTGGCGGCCGTACCAGGCGGCGACCACCACGGCCGGGAACGAGAAGGTGAAGATGAACCGCTCCCCCCACAGCGGGGTGAGCGCTGCGCGGAGCAGGATCGCGAGCGCGGCCGCGAGCAACGCGATCGCTACGGACACGATCCAGAGGCGTTTCGTCTGCGACATCGGTGGGGACGACGTCGTTGGGGGTTCGACCATCGTAGACACGGCGCGCCCCGGGTACAAGTCCAACGCGTCCTTGTCCAACCTGACGACTCACCTTGTGGCGCCCGATCCCCGCTGCTGGACGCAGCCGCCCCGGCCTTCAGTCCCGACCGTCCGCTCCGGGGCGAATGGTCCTTTGATTGCGACCACATCTGGACTATTATTGCAAAATAGTCTATTCCCGGACTACGAACCACCTGCACGGTCCCATGGTCATCGCTCGCCGACAATCGTCACCAGCCAATCGGACGGCGCCCGCCCTCGGCGTCGGTGCACTCTCCGGCCCGGCGCTACGCGCCTTCTTCCGGATCGCGGCCGCCTGGAAGCTATCCACCGATGACGCCCGGCGCCTGCTCGGCGACCCGCCGCGATCGACCTTCTTCCACTGGAAGCAGACCGGCGAAGGCCAGCTGGGACGCGACACGCTGGAGCGCATTTCGTATGTGCTCGGCATCTACAAGGCCCTGCAGATCCTGTTGCCCCAGGAGGAGGCCGCCGACGCGTGGGTCCGCAAACCGAACGACGCGCCGTTGCTCAACGGCCAGTCGGCGTTGGAGCGGATGCGCTCCGGGAACGTGGCGGACCTCTACGTGATCCGCCAGTACCTCGATGCCCAGCGCGGCGGCTGAGCGCCTGCGAACGCGGCGCACGACCTGGCGACCGAGTCATCGCCTCGTCCCGAGCCGCTTCCCACCGACGGGCCTTTTCGATCGCGTGGCCGACCCCGCCGATCTCGACGCCGTCTTCGCCCTCGAGGCGATGACCAACGACCGCCTGCGCGAGGAGGCCGGGGATCTGCGGCTGGTGCCACCCTCCGAACGCATCACGGGACCGGGCACGTCCCCGATCATGGCCGCGTTCACCCATCTCAACCCGGAGGGAAGCCGATTTTCCGACGGCAGCTTCGGGGTTTACTACTGCGCCCACGAGCTCGATACCGCGCTCGCCGAAGTCCGGTATCACCGGGAAATCTTCATGCGCCGCACCCGCGAGGGGCCGATGCGGCTCGATCTTCGGCTGTACCTGGCCGACCTGGACGCCCGGCTGGTGGATGTCCGCCACCAGCCGGAGTGTCATCGCCCGGACGATAACGCGGGTAGCCGAGCGCTGGGTGCGGACTCGCGCCGCGCCGGCAGGGACGGCATCCTGTATCGCAGCGTCCGTCACCCCGGCGGAACGTGCGCGGCGGTGCTGCGGCCCGCGGTGCTGCGCAATTGCCGGCAGTCCGGGCATTACACCTTCCACTACGACGGCAATCGGATCGTCGCCATCGATGCGTTGGCCACCGTGTGGACCGCGGGGGACGCGGCGGTCGATGGCGGTCCACGACGCGAGCCGGATCCCACGGACTGAGCGCAACCAAGGGCAACTGAGGGCGACTGATGGCACGGGGCCCCACGCACGCTCCAGCGCCGTCAGCGGGGCGGCTCGATGGGAAGCTTGGCGATCCCCGGAGGAGGCGCAATCGACCAGCGTCGCACGTGACCAGCGGCTAACTGGCCCGCGTCTTCCGTCCAATTCGGCGGCAAAGCCTTGCAGCCATTCCACCCAAGTCGGATTCAGGCTCCTCGCTGATCATCTACAACCTGCACGTCCGGCGATGAGCCAGGTGACCTTGTCGTCGGTGCCCGGCGTCCGCGAGGGATCAGTCCCGCTGCGCGAGCCGCTCGGGACGATTCGCGTAACTGTCGGGCGCTTGCGGACCAGGGACGATGCGCACTTCCATCACGTGTCCCGTGTAGACGCATGCACCCTCGCCGCCGTAGCGGTCGGTCACGTGCAGCCGCCGGTCACGGCCGACGTCGAGACCTTCGCCCACGCCGAGACCCAGAATGGTGGTAGGCGACATGTCGAGGTTGGCGACTACCGCGTCGTTCATCCGCAGCGTCCCCAGCCCCTTGCGGCCCCCCAAGGCGCGATGCTGCAACTCGAAGCGGTTGTCGCCATCCACGGCCGGCAGGTGGTCACTCGTGGCGAGCTTGCCCTGGCCACCGTGGTAGGCGAATGACACCACGCCATCGCGCACGAACAGCGCCATGCCGGCAATCGGATCGCCGAGCGCGAACACCACCCCGTGGTCCGAAGGTGACCAGGTGAACGCGCAACTCAGGGCATAGTCGCGGTCGGCGACGAGCGGGGCGACGGCCGCCAGGGCCGCCGTCCCGGCCCCGGGGAGGAAGGTTCGCGGCTCCTGCAGCGCAGCCTCGAGGTAGGGGGGTACGGTGAGCGACCGCCGCACCCCGCGATTGTCGAGCGGGTAGACGCCGTTCGCATACGCATCCTCCTCGAAAGCGGCGACGAGCTCGTGCAACTTGTCGCGTCGCTTCGCGGCGAGGTCGCGGGTCTCGGTGGGGTCGGCGGTAAGGTCGAAGAGCATCCAGTTGTCGAGATCCATCGCGGTGCCCGGCGGCTGGAGCGAGACGATCTTCCAGCCATCGCACACGTAGCCACGGTTGCCGGCGAGCTCGTAGTGCTGGGCGCGGCGCGCAGGTGGCCTCGCCGGGTCCTCGAGCGCCGCACGGAAGCTCACACCGTCGAGGCCGCGGGTGTGCAGGCCGTTGAACTGCGCGGGATAGTCGATCCCGAGCCAGTCGAGAACCGTGGGCACGATGTCGGTCACATGCACCCATTGCGGTCGCACCTCTCCCGCGTCGCGCAGCCGGTCCGGCCAGTGGGCGATCAGCGGCACCCGGATGCCACCGTTCATCGTGGTGGTCTTGTAGAGCCGGAACGGTGCGGAGGAGACGTCGGTCCAGCCGAGGGGATAGGCCGGCCACGACGCGCTGCCGCCCAGCCGACCGCGCTCGAGCATGTCCCGCACCCATTGCGGGTCCTCGGCCTGCACCAGCCGCTTCGAGAGATTGTTGGCGGCCCCTTCGATGCCGCCGATGCCGTTGGCGCCGTTGTCAGAGGTTATGAGGAATAGGGTGTTGTCGAGCCGACCGAGGGTCGCAAGCTCGTCCGCGAGGCGCCCGATGTTCTGGTCGATGTTGTCGACGATCGCGGCGTAGAGCTCCATGTAGCGGACGAAGAGGCGCCGTCGCCCGGGGTCGATGTCGGTCCAGGGCGGCACTCCCGGGCTGCGCTCCGGCAGTACCGGGCGCTGCGCGAACAGTCCCTGCGCGCACTGCCGCTCCAGCCGGGCCGCGCGTATCGCGTCCCAACCCGCGTCGTACATTCCCGCGTAGCGGGCGAGATCCTCGGCCTTCGCATGCAGCGGTGCGTGGGGCGCGTTGTGGGCGACGTACAGGAAGAGGGGCTTGCCGGGCGTCGCGGCGGTGTGGGCCCGCAACCAGCCGACGGCGCGGTCCGTCCAGTCGTCGGTGCAATAGTAGCCGTCGCGATAGACATCGTGATCGAGGAACGTGTTGTCCTCGACGAGCTGCGCCGGCGCGAAGTAGTGCGTCTCGCCCCCGAGAAAGCCGTAGAAGCGGTCGAAACCGCGCGCGAGTGGCCATGACCCGCGATCGCCGGACGGCAGCACGTTGTGCTCGGCGGTGTTGTGCCATTTGCCGACGGCGTAGGTGGAATAGCCCGTCGCGCGCAACAGCTCGGCCAAGGTCGGCGCGTCCTGCGCAATCTCGCCGGCGCGGTATCCCGGATAGCCGGGATCGTTGAACGTCAGCCAGCCGCACCCGACGGCGTGCGGGTTCTTGCCGGTGAGGAGCGCGGCACGCGCCGGCGTGCACATCGGGACGGTGGTGTAGTTCGCGAATCGCAGGCCGCGGGATGCCAGGCGATCGATGGCGGGCGTGCGAATCTCTGCGCCGAAGCATCCGAGGTCCGAGAAGCCGAGGTCGTCGAGCAGCACGACGACGATGTCCGGCGCCCCTGCCGGCGGCGCGCGGCGCGGCGGCCACCAGGGTTGCGACTCGCCCAGCGTGCGGCCGATCAAGCCGCGAAAGCCGTCGCCGCGATCGGCGGATCCGGGCCCGGGCCCGGGTCCGGCATTCGAAGGAGGCGCGGTCACGGCGTCAGTCGACCGCAATGTTGGCCTGCTTCACGACCGTCTTCCATTTCGCAACGTCCTCCTTCATGAACGTACCGAACTCCGCCGGCGAGTTGGGCTTCGCAACGTCGACGCCGATCGTCTGGAACTTCGCGATCACTTCCGGGCTCGCGAGCACCTTCATGACCTCGGCGTTGACGCGCTCGACGATCGCGCGCGGCGTCTTCGCCGGCATGGCGATCCCGAACCACGTGGGCATCACGAGCTCGGGTTGGCCGAGCTCGGTCACCGCCGGGACGTCGGGGAGTCCCGCGTACCGGTGCCGGTCAAGGATGGCGAGTGCCTTGAGCTTGCCGCCTTTCAGCTGCGGCTCGGCCAGGATCAAGCCCAGGGTCATGAACTGCACCCGTCCCGTGATGAGGTCGGGAATGGCGCTCGGCTGGCCTTGATAGCCGATCATCTCCATGCGGACCCCGGCGTTGTGCATGAACATCTCGGTGGCGAGATGCACCACTGTCCCGCGGGCCGAACCGGCGTAAGAGAGCTCCCCGGGCCGCGCCTTGGCGTAGGCCACGAACTCGCCGATCGTACTGACCGGGAGGTTGGCAGGGACCACGAACAGGAAGGGACTGGTGCCGATCAGGCCGACCGGCTCGAAATCCCGCAGCGGATCGTAACGCAGGGTCTGCGGGCGCACGCTCGGCTGGATGGTGGTCGGCGGGCTCACGGCGAGCCAGGTATAGCCGTCGGGCGGACTCTTGGCGACGAGCTCGGTGCCGATGTTGCCGGCGGCGCCGGGCCGCGCGTCGACGACGATCGGCTGCCCCAGCACCGGCGCGATCCGTTCGGCGACGACCCGGGCGACGACGTCGAGCTGCCCTCCTGCCGGGAACGGCACCACCAGCTTGATCGGACGCGTAGGCCACGCCGGCTGGGCCTCGGCAGACATCATGGCGAGCGGGCCCAGTGTGACAGCCGCGAGGACGAGTAGGCGTTTCATTGCAATCCCTTTCATTGTCGGCGCATCAGCGTTGCAGCAGGCCCCAGCGGGCAACGGTGCGACGCTCGATCACGGTGAAAATAAACCGGTCCATGAGGACCCAGAGGATGCCGATCACCCCCAGGATGATGGTGTCGGCAAGAAGATCGTGGTTGCCACCACCAAGCATCACCGCACCGTGCCGATGCCGAACCGGAGGGTGGGCAAAGACCCACAGCGATCGGGAGGCGCGCCACCGCCGAGGACCCCTCGATCCATGCGCTTGGCAGTGAGCGTACTCATAGTCCCAGGGCGCGGCGCTGTGCGGCGGCGAGATGTCGCTCGAGGGCGCCAGCGGCAGCGTCCGGATCGCGCCGGCGCATCGCCTCGATGACCGCGAGGTGCTCTTCCATCGCGAGCGGGAGGTAGTGCGGCGAGCGCCCGTGCAACCGGATCATGCGGATCTTGTCGAAGTTCTGCTGGTGGGCAGCCATCAGAATGTGATTGCCCATGGCCTCGACGATGAGGTTGTGCATGCCCCAGTCGACCGCCAGAGCGGCGTCGAGCAACCGGACATCGACTTCCTTCCCGGAGGCGAGCCGCGCGAGCATCAGACGGGTGTCGCGTTCGAGGCGGTCGAGGGTCGCGCCATCGGCCTCGGCCGTGAACGACCGGATCGCTGCAACCTCCATGATGGTCCGGAACTGGAATGCTTCGCGGATAAGAGTGACGCCGATGTCCGCGATCTGGATGCCACGCTGCGGGATGAGCCGGACGAGATTCTCCGCCTCGAGCCGCTTCAGCGCTTCCCGCGTCGCGGCGAGCGGTACGTCGAGCAGATCGCAAAGTTCCCCTTGAGACACGAACTGGCCGGGCGCCAAGTTGCGCTTGAAGAGTTGGCTCTTGAAGCGCTCGTAGGCAAGCTCGCGCAGCGGAGCCTTTTGCCGCGAGCGCTTCATCGTGCGTCTCTCAGGGGGGGATGGCGCGCCGGAGGCGCACCCCGGCGATCACTCGGACGCCCCGTATTGCGGACCCTTGAATGCGCTGCTAGCATACGACTAAGATCTTACCAGTACCCCAGAAGCTCTTGCAACCGAAGGGATGGCCATGTGCTTTCTGAAGCGCTTCGTCGCACCGATTTCGGTCCCCCCGTGCCTGCTAGCGTCGGCGCTTGCGCACTTGCGGGAACGCGTGTGGCGCTGAGCGCCGGTGCGGAGAACGCCGCCTTCTCCGACCTCCGTTGCCACCTACGATGAGCCAGCCGAACCTGCTGTTCCTGTTTTCGGACCAGCACGCAAGACGCGTGGCCGGCTGCTATGGCGATCCGGCGCGGCCGACGCCGGCGCTCGATCGCCTCGCCGCAGAGGGCGTGGTATTCGACAACGTTTACTGCCCGTCGCCGCTGTGCGTGCCCAGCAGGATGTCGATGCTGACGGGCCGCCATCCGTTCGAGCAGGAATGCTGGACCAACGACGACCACCTGCGCACCGACGCACCGACATGGCTGCACGCGGCGGGGGCGGCAGGGTACCGACCGGTGCTCGCCGGTCGCTTGCACGCGATGGGTCCGGACCAGCTCCATGGCTACGCCGAGCGCCGCGTGGGTGATCACAGCCCCAACTGGGGCGGCGTTCCCCGGCACGATCTGGGCGTGCTCGACAAGGCCAACGATCCCTGGCGCGAGAGCCTCGACCGATCGGGGACCGGGCAGTCGGCCTACCAGGTGAAGGACGCGGACACCGTGGCGTCGGCCTGCGATCACCTGCGCGAGGTCGGGCGCGCGCGTCGCGAAGGCCAGGCCGGTCCGTTCTGTCTGACCGTGGGATTCCTGCTGCCGCATCCGCCGTACGTGGCCTGGCGCGAGGACTACGCGCGCTTCGACGGACGCGTCCCGCGCCCCGCCCATCCGACCCCACCTTCGGTCGTGCATCCATGGGAAGCGTGGTGGCGCGAGAACCGGGGCATCGCCGATGTGGACGACGACACCATGCATCGCGCCCGCACCGCCTACTACGCACTGGTTCATCGCCTCGATGCCATGATCGAAGCCGTGCTGACCTGTCTTGCCAGCGAGGGCCTCGCCGACGACACGCTGGTGGTGTACTCCACGGACCACGGCGACCAGCTCGGCGAGCGGGGACTGTGGTGGAAGCACACGCTGTACGAGGATTCGGTGCGCGTGCCGCTCATCATGCGCTGGCCGGGCCGTCTCCCGTGCGGCGAGCGTCGGGCGCAGGTCGCCGATCTACTCGATGTCGCCGCAACCATGGTCGACGCGATCGGCGGCCCAGCCCTCCCCCACAGTCACGGCCGGTCCCTGCTGCCCATCGTATTGGATCCGCAGGCGGCGTGGCAAGACGAAGTCTTCTCGGAGCACTGCACCGACCGTGTGCCGGCGTGGACCGGGGGGCGCGCCACTGAACAGCGCATGGTTCGCAGCGGTGCGTGGAAGCTCATCTACACCCACCGGCATCCCGTGCAGCTGTTCGACCTCGCGACCGATCCGCATGAACGCATCGATCTCGCCGGCAACGATCGGTACGCCGCGGTACGCGAGCGGCTGACGGCACGGGTGCTCGAGGGATGGGACCCGGAAACGGTCGCGATGCGCATTCGCGAGCGGCGCCGCGACAAGGAGATCCTCGACGCCTGGGCACGGCATATAGGCCCGCCGGACGCGTATCGCTGGCATCTCCTGCCCGAGCACAATCGCCTGGACACGGTGCAGAGTTGAGCAACGTGTCCACGCGATGGCCGAGACTGGGCCTCGGCTGTGCAACGCTCGGCACGCCGGCGCCGGCGCTTGCCGACGCTGCCGCGGAGGCGGTGATCGAAGCCGCCATCGATGCCGGTATCCGGTTCTTCGACGTCGCGCCGCTGTATGGGGGCGGCGTCGCCGAGGAACGACTGGGCCGTGCGCTCGCGCGCCTGCCCCGCGACGCGTACGTGCTGTGCACCAAGACCGGCGTGACGCGGCCGTACGCCCAGACGGCGATGCCTCCCGGTGCCATGCGGCGCCGCGAATTCGACCGCTGGGACTACAGCGCTCGCGCCACCCGGACATCGGTGCTGCGCAGCCTCGATCGCCTGCGCACGGACCGAATCGATGTCGTCCATCTCCATGATCCCGAGGCGCATCTCGGCACGTGCCTCGAGGCCCACGCCGAGCTCTCGAGCCTGCACGACGAAGGCATGGTCGGCGGCATCGGCATCGGCGCCAACCTGATCGCTCCCATCGCGACGCTTCTCGGGCGGGCGCCATTCTCCACCTTCCTGCTGGCCGGGTGCTACACGCTGCTCGATCAGTCGGGTCGAACGTTGATCGAGGGCGGGTCGGCGCGCGGCATCCGGGTCGTCGCCGGCGGGGTATTCAATTCCGGCGTGCTGGCCAGCTGGCCGCAACCGGCACCCACCTTCGGCTATGCGCCCGCGCCGGCGCCGGTGGTGGAACGGACCGCCGAAATCGGACAGATCTGCGCGCGTCACGGCGTTCCACTCGGGGCTGCCGCACTGCAGTTCGTGCTCGGCAACCCCGCGGTCACGACGGTGCTGCTCGGGCCGCGCACGGTCGCCGAGCTGGAGGCCAATCTTGCCGCCGCCACCCTGCGCATACCCGACGCACTGTGGGACGACCTCGAAGCGGCCGGTGCCATGGCGCGCGGCTCCCCGCGGCTCAAGCACGGCGAGGCATCGACCGCCTGATCCCGCCATGCGTCTTGATGCCCACCTTCATTTCTGGCGCCCGGCGTGCGGGTTCGACAATCGTCCAATCGCCGACCACCAGGCCTATCGGCGCGATTTTCTGCCTGGAGACGTGCAGCCGGCTCTCGATGCCGGGAAGATCGACGGCGTCATCCTGGTGCAGACGTGTCCCCAGGTGGCGGAGACCGACTGGCTGCTCGATCTCGCAGCAGGTGCGCCGCGGGTACTCGGCGTCACCGCCTGGGTGGACCTCGACGTCCCCGGCGCGGACCTGTCATCCCTCGTGGACCAACCCTTGGTCGTGGGCCTGCGGGCACAACTCCGGCGCATCGCCGATAGTGCCTTCCTGGCCCGGCCACACGTCGTCGCCAATCTCGCGACGGCGATGGATGCAGGTCTGAACGTGACCCTCCTCGCCGAGGCGCGCCACTACGGCCACGTGATCGATACCCTGCCCCGCTTGCCCGATGGCCCGGTCACCCTCAACCATCTGGGGCTCCCATTCCCCGGCGTGGATCGCGCCGAATGGCGCGCCCTGATGCACGCGTTCGCTGCCAGGCCGCAGGCGTACGTGCAGCTCTCCGGACTGCCCTTTCTCTACGGCGCCCGGTGGCGCGAGCAAGCGGCTGGGGAACTGATGGTGGAGGCGCTCGACATCCTCGGCCCCGAGCGCCTGCTCTTCGCCTCCGACTGGCCGATGATGCTGCGCTTCGCAAGCTATGGCGACTGGGTGGACGCCGTGGTCGATTGCCTCGCAAGCGGCGGACTTTCGGCGGCAGAGAGGGAAGCGATTTTCGCGACCAACACGCTCGCCGCCAATCCGCGTATCGATCCCGGACGCCTGGCGCGCCAGCGGCCGACGTCGGCCTGCGCAATCCCGAAATGCCTCACCGAAAATCCTTCGCCCCGCTCAGGAGACTGCCGATGAAACGATCGCAGATCAATGCCGCCATCGCGCGCGCCCAGGACGCCCTGCGCGCGCACGACGTCCGGCTGCCCGCGTACGCCTACTGGAGTCCCCGGGACTGGCAGTCCGCGGGCGCCGAATACGGCCGCGTGACCCGCAATGGCCTTGGCTGGGCGGTGACCGATTTCGGCCAGGGCGATTTCGACAGTATCGGCATCACGATGTTCGACGTGCGCAACGGCAACGTCGATCATCCGGAGGAAGGCACGCCCTACGGGGAGAAGATCTTCGTACTGCAGCCAGGCCAGCGCCTGCCTTTCCATTTCCACTGGAAGAAAACCGAGGACATCATCAGCTATCACGGCGGGACGCTGATGATCCAGCTCTACAACG
>JBDTWB010000094.1:0-14791 GCA_040006895.1 Casimicrobiaceae bacterium
CCGAGGAGCAGCTCGACAACTTCCGCCAGGAGGTCGACGGCAAGGGCATCTCGTCGTATCCGCATCCCTGGCTGATGCCCGACTTCTGGCAGTTCCCCACCGTGTCGATGGGCCTCGGCCCATTGATGGCGATCTACCAGGCGCGGTTCATGAAGTACCTGCGCGATCGCGGCTTCGCCCAGACCGACGGCCGCAAGGTGTGGGCCTTCATGGGCGACGGCGAGATGGACGAGCCGGAGTCGATGGGAGCGATCGGCATGGCCGGGCGGGAAGCGCTCGACAACCTGATTTTCGTGGTCAACTGCAACCTGCAGCGCCTCGACGGACCGGTGCGCGGCAACGGCAAGATCATCCAGGAACTCGAGAGCACCTTCCGCGGCGCCGGCTGGAACGTGATCAAGGTGATCTGGGGCACGCGCTGGGACACCCTCCTCGCGCGTGACAAGCAGGGCATCCTGATGCGCCGGATGATGGAGTGCGTCGACGGCGAGTACCAGACGTTCAAGAGCAAGGACGGGGCGTACGTCCGCGAATACTTCTTCAACACCCCCGAGTTGAAGGCCATGGTCGCCGACTGGTCCGACGACGACATCTGGCAGCTCAACCGTGGCGGGCTCGATCCGCACAAGGTCTTCGCCGGCTACCAGGCCGCGGTGAACCATACCGGTCAGCCAACGGTGATCCTGGCGAAGACCATCAAGGGCTTCGGCATGGGACTGTCGGGAGAAGCGCAGAACATTACCCATCAGCAGAAGAAGATGTCGGTGGACTCGATCCGGGCGATGCGCGATCGCTTCAGCCTGCCGGTGCCGGACGACTCGCTCGAGAAGGTTCCTTACCTGCGGTTCGAGGAAGGTTCCAAGGAGCTGGAGTACATGCGCGAGCGGCGCATGAGCCTGGGCGGATACCTGCCGGCGCGACGGGCGAAGGCGGAATCCCTGATCGTCCCGGCGCTGAGCGCGTTCGAGCGGTTCCTGAAGAGCACCGACGACCGCGAGATCTCGACCACGATGGCCTTCGTGCAGATGCTGCAGGTGCTGCTGCGCGACAAGAACATCGGCAAGCGGGTGGTGCCGATCGTTCCCGACGAGTCGCGCACCTTCGGCATGGAAGGCATGTTCCGCCAGCTCGGCATCTGGAACCAGTTCGGCCAGCTGTACACGCCCCAGGACGCCGACCAGCTCATGTTCTACAAGGAGGACAAGCACGGCCAGATCCTGCAGGAAGGGATCAACGAGCCCGGTGCGATCTGCGACTGGATCGCGGCGGCGACCTCGTATTCGACCCACGGCGTGCCGATGATCCCGTTCTACATCTTCTACTCCATGTTCGGCTTCCAGCGGGTCGGCGATCTTGCCTGGGCCGCCGCCGACATGCGCTCGCGCGGTTTCCTGCTCGGCGGCACGGCAGGACGCACGACCCTCAATGGCGAGGGCCTGCAGCACGAGGATGGCCACTCGCACGTGTTCTCGTCGGTGATCCCCAATTGCGTGTCGTACGATCCCACCTTCGCCTACGAGGTCGCGGTGGTCCTGCAGGACGGCATGCGGCGCATGTACGCCGAGCAGGAGGACGTCTACTACTACATCACGGTGATGAACGAGAATTACGTCCATCCCTCCATGCCCGAGAACGCGGCCGTGGACATCATCAAGGGCATGTACCGGTTCCGCGCCGGCGAGAAGGGCAAGACGAAGGCGCCGCGCGTGCAGCTTCTCGGCTCCGGCACCATCTTCCGCGAGGTCATCGCCGCCGCCGACCTGCTGAAGAGCGACTGGGGCGTGGAGGCCGACCTCTGGTCCTGCCCGAGCTTCACTGAGCTCGCCCGCGACGGCATGGCTGCCGAACGACACAACCGGCTGAATCCGGACGCCGCGCCCAGGCAATCGCATGTCGAGTCATGCCTCGGCGGCACCCAGGGCCCGATCATCGCCGCAACCGACTATGTGCGTACGTTCGCGGAGCAGATCCGCGCCTACGTACCGCGCCGGTACGTGGTGCTCGGGACCGACGGGTTCGGGCGGTCCGATACGCGCGAGCAGTTGCGTCGCTTCTTCGAGGTCGACCGGAATTTCATCGCCACCGCGGCGTTGCACGCCCTGGCCCAGGAGGGCACCGTGCCCAAGGCCAAGGTCGCCGAGGCGATCCGCAAGTACAAAATCGATGGGTCTCGCCCGGCCCCGTGGAAGCTTTGACCGCGATCTAGGCAATCGTCTGCGCGAGGCATCGGAGCGCCGCGCACCGGCGGGAATGTCGCGCCGCAGCCCGGCATGCCGGCGCATGCGTCGCAGCTAGGGCGCCGCGACGGCAGCCGTTGCAGCCAGGTCCACTATGGAGAAGAACTCGCATGAGCGCACTTGAGGTCAAGGTTCCCGACATCGGCGATTACGCGGACGTGCCGGTCATCGAGGTCCTGGTAAAGCCCGGTGACCGGGTCGCCGCGGAGGACTCGCTCGTGACCCTGGAATCCGACAAGGCCACCATGGACGTGCCCGCCCCCGCGGCCGGCACGGTGCGCGAGCTCAAGGTCAAGGTCGGCGACAAGGTCGGCGAAGGGACGCTCATCCTGCTTCTCGATACGTCCGAGGATGCCGAGGAGGCGCCCCCGCAGGCGGCGGCCAAGCAGGCCGGTTCCGCCTCGGGTGACCAATCCAGGGTGCAGGCAGCCGCACCGCCCTCGGGCGGCAAGCCGCCGGCGGCCGCGGCCCCGCATGAGCACGCGGTCCCCGCACCGGCTCCCGACCCGGAAGCTGCGGCGGCGGGAGGTGAGAGCCTCGAGGTGCGCGTGCCCGATATCGGCGACTTCGACGAGGTGCCGATCATTGAGGTGCTGGTCAAGGCGGGCGACCTGGTCAATGCGGAGGATTCGCTCGTCACCCTCGAATCGGACAAGGCCACGATGGACGTGCCATCGCCCGCCTCGGGCCGCATACGCGAGCTGAAGGCGAAGGTCGGCGACAAGGTGGGCAAAGGCTCGGTCATCCTGATCCTGGAGACCGGCGGAGGTGCCGCGCCGCAACCGGAACGGCGCGCCGAGTCCGCCGATAAAGGCCCCGCGAACGCAGCCGCGGGCGCCAGTGCCGGATCCGCACAACCTCCTGCCGCGCACGCGGCCGATGCGGCACGCAGCGCGTCCGGCACCGCCGGGTCCGCAGACCCGTCCGCCGCGGCGGCAGCGACCGCGCCGGTGCGCCCGGAGGGATTCAAGGCCGCGCATGCGTCGCCGTCGGTGCGCAAGTTCGCCCGCGAACTCGGGGTCGACCTCGGGCGGGTCAACGGTTCGGGCCCCAAGGACAGGATCCTGCAGGAGGACGTGCAGAAGTACGTGAAAGGCGCGCTCGACGCCGCGAAGGCCCAGCCTGCGGCGGGTGCCGGTACGACGGCAGGCGCAGGCCTTGCATTGCTGCCGTGGCCGAAGGTCGATTTCGCCAAGTTCGGACCGATCGAGGAAAAGCCGCTGTCCCGGATCAAGAAGATCTCGGGCGCGAACCTCGCCCGCAACTGGGTGATGATTCCGCACGTCACCCAGTTCGACGAAGCCGACACCACCGACCTCGAGGCATTGCGGGTCGCGCTCAACAAGGAGAACGAGAAGAAGGGCATCAAGGTCACCATGCTCGCCTTCCTGATCAAGGCGAGCGTCGCGGCGCTGCAGCGCTTCCCCGACTTCAACTCGGCCCTGTCCGGTGACAACCTGGTCTATCGCAAGTACTTCCACATCGGTTTCGCGGCGGACACGCCCAACGGCCTGGTCGTCCCGGTGATCCGCGATGCCGACCACAAGGGCGTCCTGGCCATCGCCAAGGAGATGGGCGAGCTGTCGACCAAGGCGCGCGAGGGCAAGCTCGGCCCGGCCGACATGCAGGGTGGGACGTTCTCGATCTCCAGCCTGGGCGGAATCGGCGGCACGGCGTTCACGCCGATCATCAATGCACCGGAAGTGGCGATCCTCGGCGTCTCGCGCGGCGCCATGAAGCCCGTATGGGACGGTAAGGCGTTCGCACCGCGCCTCATGCTGCCGCTGTCGCTGTCCTACGACCACCGGGTCATCGATGGGGCATCGGCAGCCCGATTCACCACCCATCTTGCGCAGCTGCTGGGCGACATGCGGCGGGCGCTGCTGTGAAGCGGATGCGTTGTCCTGCGCCCGCCCCCATCCCGCCCGCGGGCGCCGCTGACCGCGTGCTTCGACCCATCGCCCTCGAACGTTCGAGTCCACGCAACCCGCGAGCGAGACTGTCATCGTGACCCAAGCCATCGACGTCAAAGTCCCCGACATCGGCGACTTCCAGGATGTGCCGATCATCGAGATCCTGGTAAAGCCCGGTGACGTGGTGCAGCAGGAGGATTCGCTCGTCACCCTGGAGTCGGACAAGGCCACGATGGACGTGCCCGCGCCGGCGGCCGGCACGGTGCGCGAGCTCAAGGTCAAGGTGGGCGACAAGGTATCCGAGGGCGGGCTGCTGCTCGTGCTCGACGCGGCCGAAGGCGCGGCAGCACCGGCGCAGGGCGGCGCAGACGCAGGGGACAGGGCGGCCTCCGGACAGGATGGATCACGCCACGCGAAGGCAGCGGCACCGACGCCGGCCCTCGCGCCGGCCAAGGATGTTGCGCCAGCGGCCGCCGCCGCTGCACCGTCCAGGGCGAGTCCGGCGACGACAGCCCCGTCCGCGGCGACGTTCAACGGCAAGGCCGACGTCGAGTGCACCATGCTCGTGCTTGGTGCCGGCCCCGGTGGCTACAGCGCCGCGTTCCGCGCCGCCGACCTCGGGATGAAGACGGTGCTGATCGAGCGCTACGCGACGCTCGGCGGCGTGTGCCTCAACGTCGGCTGCATTCCCTCGAAGGCGCTGCTTCATGTCGCCGGGGTGATGGACGAGGCGAAGACCTTTGCCGCGCACGGCATCACCTTCGGCGAGCCCGAGGTCGATCTCGACAAGCTGCGCGGCTGGAAGGACAAGGTGGTGGGCAAGCTCACTGGCGGCCTCGCCGGGATGGCCAAGGCGCGCAAGGTCGAGGTCGTCCGCGGCGTCGGCACCTTCCTCGATCCGCACCATGTCGAGGTGGAATTGACGTCGGGCGACGCGCAGCAGAAGACCGGCGAGAAGAAGATCGTGCGCTTCGACCAGGCGATCATCGCCGCCGGCTCCCAGGCGATGCGACTGCCCTTCTTTCCCGAGGATCCGCGCATCGTCGACTCGACGGGTGCATTGCTGCTCGCCTCGCGTCCGAAGCGGATGCTGGTCGTCGGTGGCGGCATCATCGGCCTCGAGATGGCAACGGTCTATTCCGCGCTCGGTGCGCGCCTCGACGTGGTCGAGATGCTCGACGGCCTGATGCTCGGTGCCGACCGCGACCTCGTGAAAGTCTGGGACAAGATGAACCGTCCCCGCTTCGACAAGGTCATGCTGAAGACCAAGACCGTCGGCGCCGACGTGAAGAAGAAGGGCATCGAGGTCCGCTTCGAGGGCGAGCAGGCACCGTCCGAGGCGCAGCTCTACGATCTCGTGCTGGTGGCCGTCGGCCGATCGCCCAACGGCAGGAAGATCGGCGCCGACAAGGCCGGCGTGACGGTGACCGAGCGCGGCTTCATCGACGTCGACGACCAGATGCGCACCAACGTGCGCCACATCTTCGCCATCGGCGACATCGTCGGCCAGCCGATGCTCGCCCACAAGGCCGTGCACGAGGGCCACGTCGCCGCCGAGGCGGCGTCGGGCGAGAAGGCGTTCTTCGATGCGCGAGTCATTCCCTCAGTGGCCTACACCGATCCGGAGATCGCCTGGGTCGGGGTCACCGAGGACGAGGCCAAGGCGCAGGGCAGGAAGGTGGAAAAGGGACTCTTTCCCTGGGCCGCCTCGGGCCGGGCCATCGCCAACGGTCGCGACGAGGGGTTCACGAAGCTGCTGTTCGACGCCGAAACCCATCGCATCGTCGGCGGGGGCATCGTCGGCACCCATGCCGGCGACCTCATCAGCGAGGTCGCGCTGGCCGTCGAGATGGGCGCCGACGCCGTGGACATCGGCCGCACCATCCATCCCCATCCGACGCTGTCCGAATCGGTCGGCCTCGCCGCCGAGGCTTTCGAAGGCGTGTGCACCGACCTGCCGCCGCCGCGGAAGAAATAGCCGTCCTGCCTCGCCTCCGCCGAGTTTTGCGGAGGCCGATCGCGGATCCCCGCGGGGCGCTCCGGCGACGTTATCCGCCGTGTGGCGCTCCGCACGGCGTTGCCCAGGGCGGCGCAGCCGGGTGTTACCTGAGATCCGCCTCGTAGACGTACAGCGTCGACTTCTCGTCCTCGGGCATGAAGTAGGCGCGCAAACCGCCCGCGATCGGCTCGACCCAAAACGGATTCTGGGTCATGGGCAGGCCGGATTCGGTCCATAGCTCGACCGGCACCTGGAAGATCGCCTGACTGGTGCCGAGATCGACCACTTCGAACCCCCCCAGGGGAAATCGTGGCGCATCCTTTTTCATCTGGTAGTTGTTGAGCCCCGAACACAGCATCTCGCCTCGGCCGAGGTACTTGCAGTCCTGGTAGTCGATGTAGTGCGAGCGATTCAGCTTGCGCAGCGCTTCCGACGACACGTCGGCATTGGTGACCCGACCCTGACCGTCGAGCGTCCATCGGTAGAAGCGGCGTGAGCCCCAGGTGACGCCGTGCAGCGTGTCGTCGTCGGTGTTGTGGACGATGCCGCCCACGTGGTCCGGATAGCGAAAGACTTCCTGCGCCTTCATGGTCGCCGGATCGACCCGATAGACGATGGAACGGCTGTTGGGACGGTATTCGGCCACCGGCACCCAGATGGACCGGCCGTCGTAGTCGATGCCGCCGGGGTGATACACGGAACCCTCGCCGACCAGCAGGTCAGTAATCAGATTGCCGTTGGCATCGAACCTGAACAGATGCCCCTGGCCCTCGCCGGTATCGCGATCGTATCCGCCCTGCGGTTGCGCAAAGCGCTTGGTCGGCGTGCGGATCTCCACCGCGGTCACGAAAAAATCGTTGCCGATCTTCACCATGCCCTGCGGGTGGTGGGTGTTGAAGTTGATGGGGATCGCCGCTACCGGACGCCATTGCACGCCACGTGTCAACTGCCGGACGCGTTCGCCGATCACCGCACTGCCGGGGGGTGCTGGAGACGTTGACATGGTGGTGCAGCCGAGGAGGGCGGACAACGCGCACAACGTGACACAGGTCTTGAGCACAAGCCTCTCCGGCGCAGTGTTGGGGAAGCGCATGATAGACGGGTCGACCCGGACGGGTCGATGACTTTCGACCGAAATCCTACGTTGGGCTGACGAGCACGATGCCGGTGTTGGACGCGCGTGTTGCATTCAACCTCCTCGGGCGACGGTCGCACCAGCGCGACTCATCACTCCGGACCCTTCGAACCACTCAGAGCGTCCGCAGGAACGCCACCAGGTCGGCGCGCTCCTGCTCGGTGAGACCGATGCCGAATCGCGTATTGTAGAAATCGACGGCCGCGCCGAGGTCCGGCGCCGAGCCGTTATGAAAATACGGTGGCCGCGAAGCAAGAGCACGCAGCACCGGTCCCTTGAAACGCCCGATGTCCTTCCATCGACCGGAGATCAGCGCCCGCCCGGGATCCGTGGTGGCGATCGTGTCGCCTGTGGCTTTGTTGCGCAAGACATAAAGCGGCATGTCCTCGGTGGCGCGCGCTGCATCGGCGATGCCGATGTCCAGTGGAGCGGGAATCGAGTGGTTGCCCGCCATCGGCGAGTCGTGGCAGGTCGTGCACGTACCGCTCAGCACCGGGACACCTAGATCGTCGTTCAGGCCCTTGACGCCGCTGATGCTGATTGGCTTGGTGTTGAAGAGCGCCTGGCCACGAGCGACCGCCTTGCGGGCATCGAAGGTCTTGCCATCGACACCACGCGCGGTGGGTGATGTGGACCACGCGTCGTAGAGGTCGAAGACGACGGAGTTGAACGGCATGCCGCTGCGATAGTCGCCGGATACGACGTCGTTGATACCGAAGTACGCGGGAGCAGTCGGGAGTTGCCGCGGCCCGCCGTTCGCGCGCTGGCCGGTCAGTTGCTTGGCGTCGTCGTCGAACACCTGGGCGACGAACAGGCCCATCTCGAAATCGACGACCGCCTGGCGCTGCGCCGGCGTCAACGGTACCCCCTGCGCATGGCCCGTCGTGGCACTGTTGGCCTGGCCGGCAAGGTTGCTCGGCAATGGCGCGAAGCACGTCGAGGTCCCACGGATGCAGTCGGTGGAGGCGCTGTCGGTAAAGGTTTCTCGCCCGTCCCACATTACCGCGTTGAGATAACGCAGATTGGCCGACGGGAGAGGCCGACGAAAGAGCGAAAGCTCCGCGGCCGATGCGTAGCCGTAGGGATCATCTGCCTCGACCAGCTCGAATTCCGCATCCGGCGGGATGCCGATGCCTACGCGTATGAGCCCCTTGTCGAGCAGCATGCGGTACGCCTTGCGCCGCGTGCCGACGGTGGACACGTCGGCGACCGGAGAATTCGCGCCATCGTTCAGTCGGAAGATCGGGTCCCGGCCACCGGTCGCCACGAAGCGCTGCCGCACGCTTTCCGGTGTGATCGACCAGCCTTGCGCCGGACGATGGCAGGTATCGCAGCTTCGCCCGTTGGTCCCCAGCTTCTGGAAGAATGGATTGCGCAGGTCGATGGCGCCGTTGGTGCTGAACGTACCCACTTTGCCGAAGGCATTGCGGAAGGTCAGCATCTCGCCGGCGCGGTCGTCCTCGTCGGCCAGGACCTGGACGGAGGCGAGCGTGGCCGCGAGGACCATGCATCGGGTGATTGCGTTATGCGATCGTTTCATGAGTCGTCTCCCCGGCCCCGGGCGACGACCACGTCGCATTCGGCTGCCTGACCCTAGATCGGAATCGGGCAGCTCAAGCCGACACGCCGGCGAGGCCGTCCGCCGAACGGTCGGCACGTGGCGCGGGCCGGGGTGAAACTCGAGCCGATCTAGGGAGGGAGCGCGGCCAGCGCCCGGTCAGCGGCCCGGACCTGGGGGTGGTCGGCACCAAGCGTCGGGCGCAACTCGGCGAGTGCCGATGTCCACGATTCCCGCGCTTCCCGGACATTGCCCTGCAAGTGTGCCGCCCGACCGATCGTGGCGTAGGCCATCCCCAGATCGGCCGAGGGTCCGGCAGACTCGCTCGATGCCTTCATCTTCGCCAAGGCCTGGCCGGCATGCTCATAGGCCTCGGAGCTGCGCTGCATCGCGATCTCGACCTCTGCGCACCGGCGCAGCAACAGCGCGACATGGAGCCTATTCACCTGTTCGCCGCCCGCGAGTCGCAGGGCCTCGTTTGCCTTCGCCAGAGCCGTGATGAAATCGGCGCGGGACTCGGCCAGCAGCGACCATTGCGATGCCAGCGACGCCTTGCCGCGATGTCCCTCCGGGAGCGTCCTCCCGAAACGGATCTCCGCTTCCGCGAGCAACGCCGCGCTCGTGCCGAACGCGCCGAGATGCCGCGCGGCGGCGGCCCGGACCAGAAGCGAGTGGTTCACGATGATGCCGTCGCCGGCGGCTTGCGCGCGAGCGTACGCCAGGGCGGCGAGCCGGCTTGCCTCCGCGTAGCGGCCGAGGCGATCCAGAACGCGCGCATAGTTGACCAGCAACATCGGCGAAACGTCCGTCGACCCGTCGCCACCGCTGTTGCGAATCGCACGCCGAAACAGACCTTCGGCTTCCAGTGGACGGCCCGTGGCATCCAGGGTTAGCGCCCAGTTGTTGTACAGCGTAGTCGCTCGCTCGGTCGCCTCGCGGCCCAGCGCGATCAATTGTTGCTCCGCCGTCTGAAAATCTGCGATCGCCCTGCCGTGCCGCTCGGCAATGCGATACGACTCGGCCCGGTCCATCAGGACTCGCACCCGCCAGCTCGGCGAGAGGAACGGCAGTCGCTCCACCAGACTGACCGCGGCATCGGCGGATTCGATGGCCACCGCCGCATCGTCGTTGTTGCGCGCAATCTCGCCGAGGCTCGTCAGGCAGGACAGCCGCTCGATGTCGAACGCGCGATCGTCGGGCAGCTCGGCTAGCGACGCGCGAACCAGCACGGCGCCCCGGGCATCGTCATAACCGCGGATTGCCACGCCGTACGCACAGCCTGCCGAAACCCGTGCCGATACGTCGCGCATGCTCCGCGAGGCCCGGTAGGCGCGCTCGAGCAGGACACGCGCCTTGTCGTCCTGATCCATGAATTTGTACTGCAAGCCGATGGCGACCAGCATGTCGATCCGGCCCGGGTCGATCGGACCGGGCTGGTGAGCGATGAGCGCCTCGGCGCGCGCCAGCAGATCGCCCACGCGCAGCGGCTTGCCGGCATGCACGGCATCTGTGAGAAGCAGGGCATTGAGATCGTTGACCGCATCGAGGCGTGCGACCTGGCGCAGCGCAAAATCCCGCTGCGCCGCGGCTTGCTGGGCTTCGTGGTCGGCACGCACGCTGTGAGCCTGCGCGACTTCTGCCGCGCGGGTGGCGCGCTGCGCCTGGGTGATTGTGCCGAACAGCCCGCCGAGCAAGGCGACGAGCGCGAAGGCCACGAGCGCGACCGCGGCGCGATTGCGGGCGACGAACTTGGACGCGCGGTAGCGAATGCTGTCCGGCCGCGCCGATACCGTCTCGCCCTGCAAGTAACGGCGCAGATCGAGCGCGAAGGCATCCACCGTCGCATATCGCTCGCCGGGATCTTTTTTCAGTGCCTTGCCGACGATGGTTTCGAGATCCCCACGAAGTTCCCGGGCGAGATGTGCAGGGGTGGTGGACCGCTGCAGCGCCACCAGCGAATCGCCTTTCGCCGCCACCGTTGACAGCCGTGCGGGCACGCGCTCCGCGATCCCCCGCAGTCGATCGACCGGTGAGTCGGTGTCCTGGGTGGTCGGATGGCGCCCCCCGAGCAGGGAGTAAAGCAGCACGCCGAGTGCATAGACATCGGTCGCCGTCGTGACGTGTCCGCCCTGCACCTGCTCGGGCGCGGCGTATTCGGGCGTGAACGCCCGACCGGCCAGTCGCGTGATCTCGGTGACCTCGCCCGGTGTGTCGGCATCCTGCAGGAGCTTGGCAATACCGAAGTCGAGAAGCTTGACCTCGCCTTCGGTGTTCACCAGGATGTTCGAGGGCTTGAGATCGCGGTGCAGGACCAGATTGCGGTGCGCATGCGACACGGCATCTATGACGCCAAGCAACAGGGCGATTCGGGCGCGCGTGTCCAGCCGGGCGGTATTGCAATGGCTATCGAGCGCCCGGCCTTCGACATACTCGAGCACGAGGTACGGTTGACCGCCACCGGTGACGCCCGCGTCGACCAGGCGCGCGATATTGGGGTGCGATAGCCGGCCGAGGATGCGGCCTTCGCGCGCGAACCGCTCTGCGCCGCCGCGCCCGACCAGCGCCAGGTTCAGCAGCTTTACCGCGACGGCGCCCTCGAACCGGCCGTCGCTGCGCTGCGCGAGCCATACGCTGCCCATTCCCCCTTCGCCGATGCAGCGCTGCAGGGTATAGGCGCCAATGCGTTGCCCATCCAATGAGGCGTCGGCCGTGGTCGCGATTGCGGTTCCGGCGAGGAACTGCTCGCCCTCCGCCATCCTGGATTGGTGGAGTAACGCCCTGAGTGCCTCGGCGAGGTCCGGCCGCTCCCGGCCGATTTTCGCCAACCGTGCCTGGCACTGCGATTCCTCCATCTCGAGAAGTTCGTCGAGCAGCGGACTTAATGCACTCCACATGGCCGGATCGATGCGTTTCACCGCTCCCTCCGTTGCTTGCGACTCCACCTGCCGAACGCTCGGCCGCGCCGCGCCGAGCCGGGAATCGATCGGATGTGGTCGTGACTCAATCGTCGACCAGAGCGTGGCGTAGGATGAGACGCGCCTTCTGCCAGTCCCGCTGCACCGTGCGCTCCGATACTCCGCGCTGCGCGGCAATCTCGGCAAACGTGAAGCCGCAGAAGAACTTCAGGTCGACCAGTGCGGCGAGCGGCGGATCGAGCCGCTCCAGCTCGGCAAGCGCGTCGCCGAGCTCATCCAGATCTCCGGGGCCGGCGCCCGCGCCGACGAGGTGGGTATCGAGCCCCGTGAGATGGTATTCGCCACCGCGCTTCAAGGCGTGGCGCTCGCGGACGTAGTCGATCACCAAGCCGCGCATCGCGCGCGCCGCATAGGCGAAGAATCGCGCCCGGTCGGGAAATTCGGGCCGCCGCGCCGAAATGCCCATGTAGAGCTCGTGCAGGAGCGTGGTGGCGCCGAGACTCGACCCGGGATTGCGGCGCAGTTGGCTCGCGGCGAGGCGGTGCAGCTCGCGGTAGAGCGCCGTGAACAACGCCGCGCTCCCGCCGCTCCCGCCTTCCCGGGCAGCTTGAAGGATGTCCTCGATGGCAACGACGGATGGATCGGCACTCATGAGCTGCGCCTTCGGCAAGGGCTCGGTGGACCCGCCCGGCTGGCGCGGGCGACTGCGGTCAGACCGGCGGGGACATATTACCGACCAGGCGATGGGATGCACCAGCCTGCGATGGGCCGGAGACGGCCTGTGTGGCGTTCTGCCGGGGAGAATGGACGGCGGGCCGGTGCGATACTGTCCGACCTTTCCTACCGATTTTCGACGCCATGGCCCACGATCAAGACCAGCTGAAGCGGGCGGTCGCCCGCGAAGCGCTCAAGCACGTCGAGTACGACGCCGTGATCGGGGTCGGCAGCGGCTCGACGGTCAATTTTTTCATCGACGAGCTGGCGACCATCAAGTCGCGCCTGCGTGGCGCGGTCGCGAGCTCGGTCAAGACCGCCGAGCGTCTCAAGGCGCATGGCATCCTGGTCGAGGAGCTCAACAACGTCGCCGACCTGCCCGTTTATATCGACGGCGCCGACGAAGTGACGGCCCAGGGTGCGATGACCAAGGGGGGTGGCGGGGCGCTTACCCGCGAAAAGATCGTCGCCGCGGTCGCGCGTACGTTCGTGTGCATCGTCGATGTTTCCAAGATCGTTGCCCGGCTCGGCGCCTTCCCGCTGCCGGTCGAGGTGATTCCGATGGCGCGCAGTTATGTCGCGCGGGAGCTCGTGCTGCTCGGCGGGCATCCGGAGTGGCGGATGGGCTTTACCACCGACAACGGCAACGTGATCCTCGACGTGCACGATCTTGCCATCGAGGACCCGGCGGCACTCGAGGCCCGCATCAACCAGATCACCGGCGTGGTGACCGTCGGGCTGTTCGCACGGCGTGGTGCCGACGTCGTCCTGGTCGGCGATGCCGACGGCGTGCAAACGATGCGACCGCCCGCCCGCACGCCATCGCAACGATAGAGGACCCGGGTCGCCGCCCGCGCTGCTCCCGACGACCGGTGGTGGATGCACTTGCGGAGGGGAGCACGGGGTTTCAAGGCCTTGGCGTCCCGCGCGACTGCGCAGTCGCGTGACGTTCGGGCGCGACCGGTCCGCCTCAGGAACCAGGGGCACCGCGGTGTTGCTGGTTCGCGCTCGCCTGGCCTGCGGCCCGGCATAATGGCGGCATGAACCAGCCCGTGGACATCGTTGCCTACCTGGAAGGGGTGGGCGAAGCCGCCCGTGCCGCCGCCCGGGCGCTCGCCCGCGCAAGCACCGCGCAGAAGAACACGGCGTTGGAAGCGATGGCCGCAGCCATTCGGGACGACGCCGAGAAGCTGCTCGCCGCCAACGCGGAGGACGTGCAGGCGGCCGAGGCCGCCGGTCACGATGCAGCCTTCGTGGATCGCCTGCGAATCGACGCCAAGGCCATCGCCGCGATGGCGCAGGGGCTGCAGGAGATCGCCGCCCTGCCCGATCCGGTCGGCGAGATCACCGACCTCCGCTACCGTCCCTCGGGCATCCAGGTCGGGCTGATGCGCGTGCCCCTTGGCGTGGTCGGCATCATCTACGAGTCGCGCCCCAACGTGACGGCGGATGCCGCGGGCTTATGCCTCAAGTCGGGAAACGCAACCATCTTGCGCGGGGGTTCCGAGGCAATCCGCAGCAACCATGCAATCGCCGTCTGCATCCATTCTGGCCTGCGCAGCGCGGGACTGCCGGATGCGGCGGTGCAGCTCATCGCCACCACTGATCGCGCGGCAGTCGGACATCTCGTCGCGATGGAAAAGCACGTCGACGTGATCGTCCCGCGCGGCGGCAAGAGCCTGATCGAGCGCGTAACGCGTGAAGCGAAGGTGCCGGTGCTGAAGCACCTCGATGGTGTGTGCCACGTCTTCATCGATGCGAGCGCCGACCCGGAGATGGCGATACGCATCGCCGATAACGCCAAGACCCAGCGCTATTCACCGTGCAACACGATGGAGACCCTGCTCGTCCATGCGGCGATCGCCGCGCGCGTCCTGCCCCCGCTCGCCCGCATCTACCTCGGGAAGGGCGTCGAACTGCGGGGCGACGACCGCGCACGCGAATGGGTGCCGGAGATGCATGTCGCGACCGAAGACGACTGGTACACCGAGTACCTGGCGCCGATCCTCGCAGTGCGCGTGGTCGACGGCCTCGATGCCGCGATGGATCACATCGCCCGCTATGGCTCGCAGCACACCGATGCCATCGTGACCAGCGATCACGCCAATGCCATGCGGTTCGTGCGCGAGGTCGACTCGAGCTCGGTGATGGTGAACGCCTCGACCCGCTTCGCCGACGGCTTCGAGTATGGCCTCGGCGCCGAGATCGGCATTTCGACCAACAAGCTACACGCCCGCGGACCGGTTGGCCTCGAAGGTCTCACCAGCCGCAAGTGGGTGGTGTTCGGGACCGGGGAGATTCGCACCTAGGGAAGCTCTGC
>JBDTWB010000095.1:0-14690 GCA_040006895.1 Casimicrobiaceae bacterium
GTGCGCGGGTCGGATCAGGCGCGCGACGGACGCGCCGCCGGGTTGACCTGCAATCCCTCGTGCGCGGTCCGGGTCACGCGCGCGGGGGACGCGCTTCCGGTTTGGCGCTCGAGCCCGCCTGGTGCGCGGCCGTGGCGGGATCTTCCCGCGCCTCTCCCAGCGCCTCGACGATGGCCTGGGCCACTGCGGCGGACGACTGCGGGTTCTGGCCTGTGACCAGGTTCCCGTCGCGCACCACGTGGGACTTGAAATCCGCGCCGGCGTCGAAAATCCCGCCCAGCTCACGCAGCCGGCTCTCGAGCAGGAATGGCACCTTGTCGGTGAGCCCGACGGCCGCTTCCTCGGCGTTGGTGAAGCCGGTGATCCGCCGGCCCGCCACCAGGGCCTTGCCGTCGGCGCGCACCGCACCCACCAGCCCGGCCGGGCCGTGACACACGGCAGCGACTACGCGCCCCGCGTCGTAGGTCGCGGCCACCGTCTCCGCGAGGTCGGGATCGGCTGCGAAGTCCCACATCGTCCCGTGGCCACCGGGCAGGAAAACCGCGTCGTAGTCCTCGGTCGCGACGTCGGCCAGGGCGCGGGTCTGCCTGATCATGGTCATGGTCGCGGCGTCGTCGAGGAACCGCTGCGTGGGCGCGGGACGATCCTTCTCCTCGAGGCTGCGCGGGTCGAGCGGCACTTCACCACCGGCCATCGACACCACGTCGACCGTGAATCCCGCATCCCGGAAGACCCAGAACGGCGCCGCCAGCTCCTCGAGCCAGAGGCCGGTGCGTTCTCCGGTCGTACCGAGAGAAGCGTGGGACGTGCAGACGATCAATACGCGCGAAGTGGGCATGCGGGCTCCTGGTGATGATCCCGTTGGAGCCATTCAGGCCGTGCCGGTTCCTCCGAGCACGAAGTCGCTGAACTCGGCGAAGCCCGCGCCAGCCTCGGCCACGGTCACATACGCCGGCAGGGTGGCGATGCGATCGACGAAGGCGCGCACGTTGGCGACCCCGACAGCGAGGGGGAAGTAGGCGAACATCGGCGCGTCGTTGGGGGAGTCCCCGACATAGGCGAACCGGTCACGCTCGCGATCGAGGTCGACGCCGAACACATCGGCGAGCAGCAGCCGCGCCATGGCGAGCTTGTCGTAGTTTCCGAACCATGCGTTCACGTGGATCGAACTCACCCGCGCGGTGAGGCCTTCGGACTCCAGCAGTGCCACGATGCGATCGACGGCGTCGCGCGGCAGCGCCGGCACGTCCTCGCAGTAATCGATGGCGATGTCGGCCTCGCGGTAGCGCTGGTCGGAGGCAAGCGCACAACCCGGCACCGCGGCCACGATGCGTTGCGCGATGGCGTCCAGGCGGGTGCGCTGCGACTGGCGCGTCGCGTCGTCGACCAGGAAGCGGCGTTCGAGTCGCCGGGTGTTCTGGTCGTAGCGCATGGCCAATGCGCCATTCTCGCCGATCACGGCATCGACGGGCCACATCCGGGCGATGTGGTCGCACCAGCCCGCCGGCCGACCGGTGACCGGGATCACGAGGAGCCCCGCGGCGCGCAGGCGCTCGAGCGCGGCGTAGGCCGCGGCCGTGAGCCGGCCATGGGTGGTGAGGGTGTCGTCGATGTCGGTCAGGACACCCCGCAATCCCTCCCGCGCGGCATCCGGCATGGTCGAAAGCGGCGCGAGCTTTTCAGTCATCGGTCCTCAATCATCTGCGCCGGGGTGCACGACGCCCGCGCACCTGCCGCCGGGCATTCCGCATCGTGGCAACACGCGAGCTCGGCCGCCGCCGCGGTGCGCTGCGCCCGCGCACCTGAATGCCGCGCATTCGGCATCATGGCATCACAAGCGAGCTCGGCTGGCGCCACGGGGCACTACGCCCGCGCACCCGCCGCCGCACCTGGCGCATCGGGGCATCACGCGAGCTTGCCCGGGGCGAGGGTGCGTTCGACGTAGGCGGCCACGGCGTTGCGCTCGACCGCTTCCATGCCGAGCCCGGCCTTGGTTCGCCGCCACAGCACATCCTCCGCGGACAGGGCCCATTCCTCGCGCATCAGGTAGTCGATCTCCAGCGCGGTGAGACCGGCGCCGAACCGCCGACCCAGCTCGCGCGCCTGCGTGATCGGCTCCAGCAGGGCCAGGGCACGGGTGCCATGGCGCCGGACCATGCCGCGCACGACCTCGCCGGGGAGGTGGGCGAACTGCACGGCCGTCTTCTTCGCGAACGCCGCGAGATCGCCGCCGGGAATATCGCCGCCGGGGAGGGTTGCCGTCGCCGTCCAGGATTTCTTCATGTGCGGAAAGAACGGCGCGAGCTCGGCCAGGGCGTGCTCGGCGAGCTTGCGGTAGGTGGTGAGCTTGCCGCCGAAGATCGACAGCGACGGCGTCGACCGCGCGCCGGGCGCGACGTCCAGGCGCAGCACGTAGTCGCGGGTGATGGCCGATGGATCGTCGGCCCCGTCGTCGTAGAGCGGCCGCACGCCCGCGTAGCTCCACACGATCTCAGCGCGCGTGAGCGGTTTCGCGAGATAGGCGTTGGCGATTTCCAGCAGGTAGTCGACTTCGCCGTCCGAGATCCGGGGGTGCTCGTATTCGTCCACCGGGAGATCGGTGGTGCCGATGAGGGAATAGTTGTCGTGATACGGAATCACGAACACGATCCGCTGGTCGGCATTCTGCAGGATATAGGCGTGATCCTCGGCGTGCACCCGTGGCACCACGATGTGGCTGCCCTGCACGTGGCGGACGTTCTCCCGCGAAGGCGCTGCGGTGATGGTGTCGCGCACGCGCTTCACCCACGGCCCGCCGGCGTTGACGATCGCCCGCGCCTGGACCTCGACGGGGCCACCCTCGCGCGGGACGAGGGTGGCGTGCCACAGCCCGTCCCGTCGCTGCGCGCCCTCGAAGCGGGTATGGGTGCGCACGTCGGCGCCGAGTTCGCGCGCCGAAAGCAGGTTCACCACCACCAGGCGCGCATCGTCGACCCTGGCGTCGGCGTAGACGAAGCCGCGTGCGAACCGGGGCTTGAGGCCGGCGCCCCATTCGCTGTGCTGCAGATCGACGGCAAAGGACGCGGGCAGCTTTTCTCGACGGCCCAGATGGTCATACAGGAAGAGCCCGGCGCGGATCATCCACGCCGGACGCAAATGCGGCTCGTGTGGCAGGACGAACGACAGCGGCCGGACGAGGTGCGGCGCGGCATGCAGCAGCACCTCGCGCTCGGCCAGGGACTCGCGCACCAGCCTGAACTCGTAATGCTCGAGGTAGCGCAGCCCGCCGTGGACGAGCTTGGTGCTCCAGGACGAGGTCGCGGAGGCAATGTCGTCCTGCTCCACGACGAGCACCTTGAGCCCGCGGCCGGCGGCGTCGCGCGCGATCCCTGCACCATTGATGCCCGCACCGACGATCAGGAGATCATGGGCAGGCGCGATAGTGGCAATGGCAGGGGTGGTGGCGGTCGGCATGGCGCGGACGGGGCGGCGCATTTTACCGCAGCGATGCGCTACCATCGTTGTACCGCCGACCGGAGAGTGCCATGAAGCTAGCCCCCGAAGTGATGCTGCAACTGCCGGAGATGAAGGCCTGGCGCCATCACATCCACGCCCATCCGGAGACCGCCTTCGAGGAGCAGCACACCAGCGCCTTCGTCGCCGAGCGCCTTGCCGCGATGGGCCTCGAGGTGCACACCGGCATTGCGAAGACCGGCGTGGTCGGGGTGCTGCGTGCCTCCGGTGATCGCGGTGACGTACCGGCGATCGGCTTGCGCGCCGATCTCGACGCCCTGCATATCGAGGAGCGCACGGGCGCGGCGCACGCCTCGCAGGTGCGCGGCAAGATGCACGCCTGCGGCCACGACGGCCACACTACGATGCTGCTCGGCGCCGCGGCGGCGCTCAAGCGGCGACAGAAGCTCGCGGGCACTGTGTATTTCATCTTCCAGCCGGCCGAGGAGAACGAAGGCGGCGGCCGGGTGATGGTGGAAGAGGGACTCTTCGACCGCTTCCCGATGCGCGCGGTCTACGGCATGCACAACTGGCCGCGCCTGCCGCTGGGCAAGATGGCCATGCGTGAAGGTGCGCTGATGGGCGCTTACGACGTGTTCGAGATCGTCGCCACCGGCAAGGGCGCGCATGCCGCGATGCCCAACGAGGGCAAGGATCCGATGCTCTTCGCGGCGCATGCCATCAACGCCCTGCAAACCATCGTCGCCCGCAACCTGCACCCCCTCGATGCCGGCGTGGTGAGCGTGACCCAGGTGCACGGCGGCGACACCTGGAACGTGATCCCGGAGGAAGTGGTGCTGCGCGGCACCGTCCGTTCGTTCAAGTCCGCCGTGCAGGACTTGATGGAGGCGCGCATGCGCACCATCGTCAACGGCGCAGCGGCGATGTTCGACATGTCGGCCACGGTGCACTACGAGCGCCGCTACCCCGCCACCGTCAATTCGCCGCGGGAGACGCAGCACGCCATCAGCGCCGCCGGCCTGGTGGTGGGACCGGACAACGTCGATACCAATCCGATGCCCAACATGGGCAGCGAGGACTTCGCCTTCATGCTGCAGCACCGGCCAGGCTGTTATGTCTGGCTCGGCACCGGCAGCGGCGACGATTGTCCGGGGCTGCACAGCCCGCACTTCGACTTCAACGACGAGGCGCTCGCCATCGGCGCGAGCTACTGGGTGGCGCTGGCCGAGGAGCAGCTCGCGCAGCAGTCGGTGCGACGCGTCGCCTGACGGGGCGCCCGCCCCGACGCCCATTTCCATAGGGGTCGACGTCGATGGTCGGACGTCCGTGTGGACCGCGCGGCGCGAAACGGACGGGGGCGCCCGCCCCGACGCCCATTTCCATAGGGGTCGGCGTCGATGGTCGGTCGTCCGTGTCGACCGGTGCGCGGCGCGAAACGGACGGGGGCGCGCGCCGGGTCAGGCGCAGCGTCACCGCGACGAGCCGCACCGGAGGCTCCCGGCAGTCCGGCGCTGCGCAGGCCGCCGCGGGACTGCCTCACCCGTTGGCGCGAGGCTAGGAGTCTGGCGCCGCCTGGCGGCCGGCGTCCTGCGGCCCGATCAACGCCAGGGTATGGCGGGCGATCATGATTTCCTCGTCCGTCGGAATCATCCACGCGGTCGGACGCTTGTCGGCGACCGAGATGCGCGAGGCGTGGCGGGCATTTGCCACCGGATCCACGGTGAATCCCAGCCAGGCCGACTGCGCCAGCACGCGCTCCCGCACCGGCGCGGCATGCTCGCCGATGCCGGCGGTGAACACCAAGGCGTCGATGCCGCCGAGGGCGGCGGCGAGTGAGCCGAGCTCGCGCACGATGCGATAGACGAAGAGATCGATCGCCAGCTTGGCGCGTGCATCGTCGCTCGCGAGGAGGGTACGCATGTCGCTCGACACACCGGACACGCCGAGCAGTCCCGACTCGTGGTAGAGCAGCCTGCCGATGGCGACCGCATCCATGCCGAGATCGTTCATGAGGTAGAGCAGCACGCCCGGATCGAGCGAGCCGCTGCGCGTGCCCATCGGCAACCCGTCCAGGGCGGTAAGCCCCATGGTCGTCGCCAGGCTGCGCCCGCCGCGCACCGCGCACATGCTGGCGCCGTTGCCGAGGTGGGCGATCACGGTGCGACCGTGCGCCGCCTTGGCGTCGTAGCTGGGCAGCACCGACGCGATGTATTCGTAGGAAAGTCCGTGAAAGCCGTAGCGCCGCACGCCGCGGTCGGTGATCGCCGCCGGCAGGGCGAAGGCCTGGGCGACCTCGGGCATGCCGCGATGGAACGCCGTGTCGAAGCACGCCACCTGCGGCAGATCAGGACGGGCGGCGAGCAGTGCCCGGATCGGGGTCAGGTTGTGGGGTTGATGCAGCGGCGCCAGCGGCACGAGGGCCGTCAGCCGCTCGACGACCCGGGCGTCGATGCGCACGGGCGCGTCATACAGCGTGCCGCCGTGCACCACCCGATGTCCCGCCGCGACCAGCCGTACCCGGTCGAGGGCGGTACGCAGATAGTCGAGCAGATGGCCCGTCGCCCCTTCGTGTCCGAGCGCGGTCCCGTCCGGCCAGCGCCGCTCGTCCACGGTCGTGCCTTTGGCATCGCGCGCCACAAAGTGCGCTGCGGTGTAGAGGCCCTCGACCTGACCGGATAGCGCCAGCTGCGGCGTACCGGCCTCCACGCCGAACAGCGAGAACTTGAGGCTCGACGAGCCGGCGTTGAGAACGAGGACGGCGGCGTCTTGCATGGTCAGCCGCAGGCGGTACGCATCCGACGCTAGTCCGTGGCGCGGACGGCGAGCTTGCGCGCGGCCTTGGGCGCTTGCCGCACTGCACGGCTACGGCTCGCCGGCGGCAGGGGCAGCATCTGGCGCAGGTCGGTGACCAGCGCGCGCTGCCGAGCTTCCAATGGCAGCGTCTCGATCGCATCCAGCAGGGCATGTGCGGCACGGCGATCGGCGCGGGTGCGCAGCAGCTTCGGCAGGGCGCGCTTGGCGCGATCGGGCTCGAACTCCACCACGATGGTCTCCTCGTGCAGCAGGCGACGCAACTCGTCCTCGGTCACGCCGTCGAGCATGTGGCTGGGCGCCAGGAGCTCCCGCACCCGCTCCATCTGGGCGAGCTTACGCTTCCCTCCGCCCGCCTTGGTGATGAGCAGCCCGATGCGCATGATGCCTTCGATCGGGCTGCCCGCCTCGATGGTGTCGAGCACCTGGCGTACCGCCGGGATGCCGCGCGGATCGAACTTGGCGGCGCGGCGGATCGCCCGCTGCTGATCCGCCATGTTGAGGGACATCATGCTGCCGTAGATCTGGAAGAACGCGGCCTCGGCCGCGGCATCGCGCAGGTCGCGGTAGAGGTCCAGGGTCGCGACAACCCCCGCCGATGCGAGCTTCTCGGCCTTGACGAAGCTGTTGTCCGCCCGCCGCGGTTGGCGCGACGATGCGGCCATCGCCGCCCATCCAGGCAGCGCGGCGAGCCACGGATTGCGGTCGGAGAACATCCAGCGCTGCATCCGCAGGGGATGCAGGTCGCGACCGATCTTGCCGGCCCATTCGGGGACCAGCTGGCGCACGAGCGGCCGCACCAGCAACTCGTAGGCGCGCTCGTTGAGCTCGGACAGCGCAGCGACCGCCTCGAACGGCTTCTCGTCGGTGCGATCGAATTTCTGCAACTTGCGCAGGTCCTCGAGGTTGCGCTCGTGCAGGGTGACCTCGTACTCGATCTCGCCGTCGCGCCCCACGGTCGTCTCGCGGATCTGCATGCCATAGAGCCCCGGCGGCAGCTGCTGGATGTACTTCAGCAGCTCGACGATCTGGGCGTGCTCCTTTTTCGCGACCTTGCCGGAAACGAAAATGCCGAGGTGGCCGACGTCCTCGTGAAGCAGTCCGACGATCGTCTGGCCGTTGGCCTTGATCTCGTCGGTCGATGAGTAGACGTCGCTGATCCAGTTGAAGGCCTGCTGGGGCGGCGTGATGTTGTCGCCCATCGAGGCGAACACGATGATCGGCGACTTGATGGCCTTGAGGTCGAAGAACCGCCCCGGCCCGAGCTTGGCCTCGCCCACCGAGAGCTTGTTGCCGACGAACAGGTTGTTGACGATCCAGCGGATCTCCTCGTCGTTGTAGAGGTAGAACCCGCCCCACCAGCGCTCGAATTCCAGGAAGCGCGGGGCCTCGCGGTCGACGTTGGCATACAGGTGGTAATACTTCTCCCAGTAGGTGTTGGCCGGATTGAGGTTCTCGAAGTTCGACACCAGATGCGCGCCATCGAACCTGCCGCCGCCGAGGTCGCTCGCGAGCATGCTCACCCACGAGCCGCCGGACAGTCCGCCGGCATAGCGCATCGGATTCTCGCCGTCGTTGCCCGACCAGTACGACATCGGTGCGCCGTTGATGACCACCGGTCCGGCGATGTCCGGCCGGGATGCGGCCAGCATCATGACCGCCCAGCCGCCCTGGCAGTTGCCCACCAGCACGGGCTTCGGGCTGTCCGGATGGCGGGCCGCGACCACGCGGACGAACTCGGCCTCCGCGTCGCAGATGTCGGCGACGGTCTGGCCGGGCTCGGGCTCGGGAAAGAAAATCACGAAGTACACCGGGTGGCCCGCTTTCATGGCCACGCCGACCGCGGAGTCTTTCTTGAAGCCGCCGATCCCCGGCCCGTGTCCGGCCCGGGGATCGATGACCACGAAGGGCCGCAGCGCGTCGTCCACCGGAAGATCGGGCGGCGGAATGACCCGCACCAGGGCATGGTTCACCGGACGCGCGTAGCTGCGCCCGTCCGCGACCGTCTCCCAAGGATAGTGCAGGAGGGGCGGCTTGCCGGCCGCCTCATGGGCGAGATAGTTGTTGCCGCGTTGCCGCAGGGTGTCCCAGAAGAGCAGCGAGCGTTGCGCTGCGTCCGTGGCGTATTCGCGCGCGTCTCGCCACCAGTCCAGAGGCGTGACGGGCCTCGGCTCGGCACCGTGGAACGCGGTGTGGGCGTCCCGCACCTGCCGCGCATAGCGCTCCCGCGCGGCGCGCACGCGACGGTCGAGGGTCGATCCGACCCAGCGCGAGATCTGGCTGGCGCGGTCGATGGTGAGATTCAGGTCTGCCATGGCAACATCTCTGATTGTGCAATGCAGCAATTCTACACGGACCATGTAGTTGCTGCGGCGAACGCCGGGATCCAGCGACGTGCCGAGGGCACTGCCGTTGAACCTGATGGAGCCCGGATCACGGCCGATCAGAGATGAAGAATCGGGGTGCCTGTCCGCCGTTAGCCCTCGCCGGCCTGCACGACAAGGGACGCGCGCGGGGTGCCGCCGCGCCTGGCGCTCTCATGTTCGCACGTCGGACGAGGCGGATGAAAATCCTGCCCGCGCCTGCGCCGGACAGGCATGGGGAGCCTGCTGCCGGATCTAAAGCGGGTGAGCCGACCCGCTTCGCGGGGCGCCGCCGGGTAGATTGCGGCGCTCGACATTAGCCCGCAGGGGACGCGCAGCCCGGGCCTTCAGCGCCGCGTTGCGAAGGCGATCTCCCGGCTGACGAGGTTGGCCAGGATCGATTCCAGGCGTTCCGGCTCGACCGGCTTGACCAGATGATCGTCGAACCCGGCCTCGGCCGATCGACGCCGGTCCTCACTCGAGCCATAGCCGGTCATGGCGATCAGCAGTGTATCGGCGCGAAGGATCCGGCGCAGGCGGCGTCCGGCCTCGTAGCCGTCCAGATCAGGCAAGCCGATATCCAGGAGGACGAGGTCGGGGTCGACGTCTTGGGCGATCTGCAAGGCGTGCCAGCCGCTATGGGCGACATCGACCTTGTGTCCCATCATCCGCAGGAGCAGGGCGAGCGATTCGGTGAGGTCGCGGTTGTCGTCGACGACCAGCACCCGCGCCGCCGCCGACTCGCCACACGGCGGTGTCGAGTCGGGACTCGTGGCCTGTGCCGCCAACGTGGTGGATAGGGGCAGTCGCACTTCGAAGGTGCTGCCGCCACCGCGACCCGGACTGCTGGCCGATACCGTGCCGCCGTGCATTTCGACCAGCGATCGGACCAGCGTGAGGCCGATGCCCAGCCCACCCTGGCCTCGATCGAGCGCGACCGGTGCCTGCACGAAAAGCTGGAAGACGTGGGGCAGGGTCTCGGGGTCGATACCCACCCCGTTGTCGGCGATGCGGATGACGGCCTGGTCGTCCTCGCGCTTCACCTCGACCCGGATACGACCTCCCGGATCGGTGTACTTGGCCGCATTGTGCAGCAGATTGTAGAACACTTGCATCAATCGGACGCCGTCGGCATCGAGAGTAAGTGGTTGCTCCGGAAGCGATATCTCGAGGGCGTGGCCACGTGACTCGAACATTGGTCGCATCCCGTCGATGGCGCCGAGCAGAGTATCGCGCAGCACCAAAGCCTGGCGCCGCAATTCGATCTTGCCGTGCTTGACCCGGGAGACGTCGAGCAGGTCGTCGACCATGCGCGACAGTTGCCGCAGCTGCCGATCCATGAGGTCGAGTTGCGTGCCCACGACTGCGGGGCCGCCGCGGCGCAGAAGCGCGATCGCGGTGACCAGCGGCGCCAGCGGATTGCGCAACTCGTGTGCCAGCATCGCCAGGAAGTCGTCCCGCTGCCGATGCTCCTCGGTGAGCTGGGCGTTCAGGCGCCACGCTTCCGCGCGTGCGGTTTCCAGCGCGTCCACCAGGGCCTGGGTGCGGCGTGCCGACTTGTCCGCCTCGACGGCGTGGGCTTCGGCCAGCGCCGCGCGCTGCTCCGCCGCGAAGGTTGCGCAGAGCAGTGGCAGTGCCGCCTCGAAGGTGCCGAGGCGTTCCGCGTCGAGCGTCCCGCCCACCAGAACGGCGGCGAGCCGATCGGTGACGAGCGCCACTGCGGGCCGGGCCGTGCCGGGCGGTAGATCCACCTCAGCCGCATGACGTCCGGCGACGCCGAGCGAGCCCAGGAACCTGCGCCACCCCGGCCCACCGCGCACGGTCTGGGCGAAGCCCGGCGCCGGAACCAGTACGCCAAGCGCGGGATCGCGGACAAAGATGATCAGGGCTTGGGCGCCCAGGCGGGCCGCGAGCGTCGCAGCGGCCTCCGGTCGTGAGTTCTCATCCGCGAGGCGAACGAGCTCGTCGAGCAGCGCCGGCGTTGACGACATGCTACGAGGGGAGCGCGCAGACCACGGCCGTGCAGTTGTGGAAACCACCGAACTGGCCCTCCGCCCGCGCGATCTGGCCATAGGTGTTGCAGCCCATGAAGCTGACCGGCGCGAGGAGTTCCGCGCACGCTTCGAGCTCGTTGTCGAACGCCTCGCCCAGGCGCAGGCGCGTCGCCACGCAATCGAACACCAGCGCCGCGCTCGCCCGGCCCCCGCCGACCGATTCGATCGCCGCACGCGTGGCCTGCTGTGCCGCGTGGATCGCCGACGAAGCCGACGTGCGCATGATCCGCACCAGCGCACCGCGCGGAACCGCGGCCGCGCAATTGATCGATCCGTCGGCGTTTACGCCGAGCGGAACCCGCAACCGGTAGCGGTCCTGGTTTTCGATCCCGAGGATATTGTGCAGGAAGAAGGGAACGGGGTCGGTCGTATCGAGCCGCTGTCCCGTGCGCTCCGCATGCTCGAGGAAGGCATCGATTGCCGGCGCGCCGTTCAGGCCGACGAGCCGCATGCCCTCGGCCTCGGTGACCCGCAGGGACGGCCCCGCCGGCTCCCAGCCGTGCGATACGCCGATCCCGACCGGTTGCATCGAAAGGATCTCCAGCGCGACCACGGCATCGCTTACCGCTTCGGTGCCGGCGAACACGTACGTCTTGCTGAACCGGGCATCATCCCCGGCTCCGCCGCCGAAGAAGCGATAGTTGCCACCGGTGGCAACGGTCAGTTCCTCCACGAGCGCATCGGTGTGGCCTGCCAGTGCATCGGTCATCACCAGCGCCGCGCGGTAGGGCATCTCGTTGCTGGCCAGCCCGCGGAAGTCCGCCGCCACGGCTCGGGCCGCAGCTTCCGGATGGCGGCCGATCTCGCGGCCGAGTCCGACTTTGAATCGCATCTGGTCGGAGCGCAGCGCCAGCACCGACACGTAGCCCTCGCCGCGCCGACTGTTGATGAATTCGCCTGCCGACGACGCGCCGGCGATGGTGGTGGTGCCGCATTCCTCCGCCAGGGTGGCGAGGAGGTCGCGATGGTTGTGGGTAGTCGAGGCGAAGACGATGAGTGCGTCGGCGGGTTTGTCGCGAAGGCCCGCCCGCACCGCGGCGCCGAGCTCGTGCGCCGCTGCCTTGCTGTCCCTGTCCGAGCTGATTGCCGAGACCGTTTGAGTCGTCATGTGGGGTCGCCGGTGAGGTCACGGCCAAGGGTGAATGTTGCGGGATCTTGCCCCGCCGCATCGCCATCGCCTGTAGGCCAAAACCTACAAGTCACGTACGACAGCGGGAAAGGCGCGGACATGACCGCTTCGGAACCAACGCGGGCGCGTGCCCGGTGTGATGCCTGCGGAGGCTGATGCGCCTTCGCGGCATCATGCCGCGGGGCGCGGGTAAAGCAGAAAACCGCCGGTCGGCTCACGCGCCCGCGCTCACCGCTGTGTCGTGAGTGCAACACATCCCAACGGCACCCGGATTCGGGACGGAGCTCGCCGCCCGCACATTCGCTGGCCGCTCTGGGACGGAGCTCGCCGCTCGCACATTCGCTGGCCGCTGCGCGGGCACCCTGCGCCGCGTCGGGCTTACGGACGTGACAATCGGCCGGCGTGGAGGGAGGTGCCCCGCTCAAAGCCACGGGCGGACACTACGCGCGGAGAGCGCGCGCGCCGCAGCGGAGCGCGCCCTTGGGTCCGGCGGGCCCCGATCGCCGGTCAGCCGGCGCGGTTACGCAGCTTGCGGATGGCCTCGAGCTGGGCGAGAGCCGACGACAATTCGGCCTCGGCCTTGGCGATTTCTTCCTTGGAGGTCTTGTTGCGCATCGCTTCCTCCGCGGCGCGCTTCGCCTCCTGCGCCTTCGCCTCGTCGAGGTCCTTGGCGCGGATCGCCGTGTCCGCCAGCACGGTGACGACGTGCGGCTGCACCTCCAGGAACCCGCCCTGTACGAACACCAGCTCCTCGGCGCCGCCGCCGGGGGGCTTGATCCGCACGGCGCCCGGACGGATCTCCGTCAGCAGTGGCGTGTGGCGGGGATAGATGCCGAGCTCGCCGAGAACCCCGGGGAGGACGACGAACTCCGCCTCGCCGGAATAGATCTGCTCCTCGGCACTGACGACGTCGACTTGAATGGTATTGGCCATGGCGGTTCAGCCTCTTTGGTCGTGCTACACCACTTGCGTGTCAGCCCTCGGCACGGACGGACCGCGGTCTGTCCTGCGTGTTGAGGCTGGCGGTGCGGTCGCCTGGGGGGGCGAGGTTGTTTCATGTGGTGGCAGCCGCAGACGCATCGCAAGCGCCCCACTCCTGCTGGCAGCCATCCGACCTTTCACCGGACCACGTCGGTTTAGGTCGTTACGTCCTACTGCAACGTCTTGGCCTTCTCGAACGCTTCCTCGATCGAGCCGACCATGTAGAACGCCTGTTCCGGAAGCTGATCGCACTCGCCGTTCACGATCATGTTGAAGCCTTTGATCGTGTCCTTCAGCGACACGTACTTGCCTGGCGCGCCGGTGAACACCTCGGCGACGTGGAACGGCTGCGAAAGGAAACGCTGGATCTTGCGGGCGCGGGCGACGGCCAGCTTGTCGTCCGGCGAGAGCTCGTCCATGCCCAGGATGGCGATGATGTCGCGCAGTTCCTTGTAGCGTTGCAGGGTGGACTGGACCTTCCGCGTGCACTGGTAGTGCTCCTCGCCGACCACGTTCGGATCGATCTGCCGGGAGGTCGAGTCGAGCGGATCGACCGCGGGGTAGATCCCCAGGGCGGCGATGTCACGCGACAGCACGACGGTGGCGTCGAGGTGGCCGAAGGTTGTCGCCGGTGACGGGTCGGTCAGGTCGTCCGCAGGCACGTACACCGCCTGGATCGACGTGATCGAGCCGGTCTTGGTCGAGGTGATGCGCTCCTGCAGCTTGCCCATCTCCTCCGCCAGCGTCGGCTGGTAGCCCACGGCCGAAGGCATCCGGCCGAGCAGTGCGGAGACTTCCGTGCCGGCCAATGTGAAGCGATAGATGTTGTCGACGAAGAACAGGATGTCGCGGCCTTCGTCGCGGAAGCGCTCGGCCATGGTGAGTCCCGTCAGCGCGACCCGGAGGCGGTTGCCCGGCGGCTCGTTCATCTGGCCGAACACCATCGCCACCTTCGACTGGGCAAGGTCCTCCTGCACGATGACCTTGGCGTCGGACATCTCGTGATAGAAGTCGTTGCCCTCGCGGGTGCGCTCGCCGACGCCGGCGAACACCGAGAGTCCCGAATGCTGCTTGGCAATGTTGTTGATGAGCTCCAGCATGTTCACGGTCTTGCCCACGCCGGCGCCGCCGAACAGGCCAACCTTGCCGCCCTTGGCGAACGGGCAGATGAGGTCGATGACCTTGATGCCGGTCTCGAGGAGCTCGACCGAGGGCGAGAGCTCGTCGAACTTGGGCGCGGACTGGTGGATCGAGCGGCGCTCGTCGCCCTGGATCGGGCCGCGCTCGTCGATCGGCCGCCCCAGCACGTCCATCACCCGGCCGAGCACACCCGGCCCCACCGGCACGCTGATGGGGTTGGCGGTGTTGCGCACCTTCATGCCGCGCTTCAGGCCGTCGGACGAGCCCATTGCGATCGTGCGCACGACGCCGTCGCCGAGCTGCTGCTGCACCTCGAACGTGAGCCCCTGTTCGACGAGGGTGTCGGCGGCGTCGGCTTCGAGCACCAGCGCGTCATAGACTCTCGGCAAGTTGTCGCGCGGAAACTCCACGTCGACCACCGCGCCGATGCATTGAACTACCTTACCTTGGGCCTGTGCCGTCGCATCCATATCGATCCCTCAAGACTTGAAACCATAAAGGCTCAGACCGCGTAGCGCGCCATGGCGCCGAAGGCTACGGGTGTTTGCCGCAATCGCCATCGCCGCATTCCGGTCGCGATCGACGCCTAGACCGCCGCCGCACCACCCACGATCTCCGCGAGTTCCTTGGTGATCGCCGCCTGCCGCGTCTTGTTGTAGATGAGCTGCAGTTCTTCGATGATGTCCTCGGCATTATCGGAAGCCGCCTTCATCGCCACCATCCGCGCCGACTGCTCGGAGGCCATGTTCTCGTTCACCA
>JBDTWB010000096.1:0-14489 GCA_040006895.1 Casimicrobiaceae bacterium
ACGACCACATCACCAGCGCGATCGGCGCGGCGATGATCGGCTGGTACGGCACCGCCATGCTCTGCTACGTGACGCCCAAGGAGCACCTCGGGCTGCCGAACAAGGCCGACGTCAAGGACGGCATCATGGCGTACAAGATTGCCGCCCATGCGGCGGACCTCGCCAAGGGCCACCCGGGCGCGCAGATCCGCGACAACGCGTTGTCCAAGGCGCGCTTCGAGTTTCGCTGGGAGGACCAGTTCAACCTCGGCCTCGATCCGGACAAGGCGCGCGAGTTCCACGACGAGACCCTGCCGCAGCACGGCGCCAAGCTCGCCCACTTCTGCTCAATGTGCGGACCGCACTTCTGTTCCATGAAGATCACCCAGGACGTGCGCGACTACGCCGCCAAGCAGGGGCTTTCGGACGACGAGGCGCTGAAGAAAGGCATGGAGGTGAAGGCCGTCGAGTTCGTGAAGCAAGGCGCCGAGATCTACCAGAAAGCGTAGCGACACGCCGTTCCGCCGCGGACGGCGCTTCGAGCGGCGCTCGACAACCTTCGCCGGCGCCTGGGCCGGCGCCGGCACCCACCGGCGGGGTGCCGCACGATGCCACGGGCCGGGTGAAGGTCCGCGCGGCGCGCATGCGATGGGACGCCCCGCGTCCCGTACTTGGTGTCGTGCTTGGCGTCCTTGCCGCCATCGCCCCGCTAGAGTCTTCGACGCGCGAGGAGCCCCAGCGCGATCGCTGCATTCAGTACCGCGAGCAGCACCAGCGCTTCGGTGTAGCGCCCGCTGGCGGCGAACCATCCACCGAATGCCCAAGGCGCGAGCAAGCCCGCGCAACCCCAGGCGGTGAATGTGCGCGCGTAGCTGCCGGCGAACGCCTGGACCGGCAGCGCATGCATCAGCACCGCCGGCACCGCGGCGCTGAGCGCACCGTAACCGATGGCGATCAACGCCAGCCACAGCCAGGCCGGTGCGGCGCCTGACCCGATGGCGAGCGCGCCCAGTGCCACCGCCATCGTCAGTGCAATCGCCGCCAGCAGGCGGTGCGGCGCGCAATGATCCGCCGAGGCGCCACCGGCAAGCCGGCCGGCCCCGTTGCCCAAGCCGACGGCCATGGCCGCCCACGTACCCGCGGCATCACCTGGCGCCGTGGCACCGGCAAGCGCGGTCGCCTGGCTGATGACCGCCAACCCTCCCGACGCGCCGGCGAAGAAGGCGAGCCACAGTGTCACCAGGGAACTGCGGGCCCACGGTCGCACCGGTGCGCCGACGTCGGCCGACGTGGAAAACGTCGCCTTGGCCGCCGCCACCTCCGTCCGGCGCGGTGGGCCCGCGATCGCCCACGCAAGGGCGCCGAGGACCACGATCGCCAACGCGGCGAGCACCAGCGTCGCTGCCAGGCCGAGGCCGACGATCGACGCAGCGTACGCCCGCGCCCATGCCACCGAACCGAGCGCGAACGCCGCCACCACGATGCCGGACGCCCAGCCGCGCCGTTCCAGGGGTGCCTGCGCCACCATCGCCAACGCTCCGGCATAGCCGACGCCGACGCCGACGCCGTACACCACCGAGTATCCGATCAGGAGGTTGACGTAGCTCGGGGCCCACGCGCACCAGGCCAGCCCGACGATCATCGCCGCGGAGCCCGTCGTGCACAACCCGCGTGCACTCGCCCGGCGACCGATCCTCGCCGCGACCCACACACCGGCCAGGAACGCGACCGTCGCCAGCGAGAAGATGAGGCTGGCATCGGCGCGGCCGATTCCGGACCCCGTCTCGAACGCCGGCAGCAGCACGCTGTAGGCGTAGAGGCCGCCGCTGGCGAGGTTCTGCAGCGACGCGGCGACGACCGCGCGCGACGACGGCGTCATGCCGACGTGCTGACCGGGCTCGACTCCACCGCAGCGTACTCCGCACACTGCACTGGATGCGGCCAGGTGCCCGCGGCACGCCGCAACCGCACGCGGTCGCCGCGCCCGAGGCTCGAGTCGTTCATGGCGACTCGTCCGAAGCACGCGTTGGCGGCGCCATCGAGGCGGATCAGCGCAAAGGCGAACGTTGCGGCCACGTCGGCACACGGCAGCACCGAACGACCGACGGTGATCGCCTCGATGGTGCCGAGCCCGGCCAGCTCCACCCAGTGCATCGCGCGCGATCCGCAGACGCAGACGAGCCGCGGCGCGAACCAGGTGCGGCCGCAATCACCGCAGCGCGTGGCCACGGCGCGCCCGGCCTCGAGGCCGCGGAAGAACGGCGAGAGCTCTCCCAGCGCATGATCGTAACGAAGGCGCAACTCGAGAGGCACCGCAACGTTGCCGTCGGACGGCACCTGTCCGTCAGTCATCCAGTCGCTCGAGCACGTGGGTCACGTTGAGCGTCGCCACGCCCGCGTGGCAATCGGCGACGCCGTGGCGTCCCGGCCGCGCAGGCTGCAACGCCGGGTGGTAGGTTCCGGCGAGAAGCTTGGCGACCGTCGCCACCTGCGCGATACCGGTCGCTCCCGGGGGGCCGCCCTGGCCGATCAAGCCGCCGGAAGCATTCACGGTGATCCGGCCGCCGATCGCGAACTCACCGGTCAGCGCCGCCGGTCCTGCTTCACCGGGCCTCGCGAGGCCGAGTGCCTCGAGTCCCTGGAGCTCGGCACCGGTATAGGCGTCGTAGAGCTCGGCGATCGTGATATCGCGGCGCGCATCGACGATGCCCGCTTCGGCGAACGCCTGCGCGGCACTGGCGCGCTTGCCGGCGAACACGCCCACGTCGGATCGATCGCCCAGCCGCACGTGGTCCGTAGCGCAACCAGTGCCGGAGATTCGCACCGCCGGCCGATCACGACGCACCAGCTGGCGATCGCCGGTGAGCAACAGCGCCGCGGCCCCATCGCTGATCAGGCTGCAGTCCAGGAGCTTGTAGGGTGTGCTGACCGGCGTCGAGGCGAGCACGTCGTCGATGGTGATGCGCATCGGTTTGTGTGCCTGCGGATTGGCGATGGCGTTGCGGTGGTTGCGTACCGACACCGCCGCCATCTGCGCCTCGGTGGTCCCGTGCGCCGCCATGTGCGCCTGGATCGACAGGGCGTAGAGGGCGGTCGCCGTGGCACCGGCGAAGCCTTCCAGGTCGGCGTCGAACGAGAGCCCGTACAGCGTGCGGACATCGTCACCCGCGAGATGGCTGGCCGCAAACTCGTAGCCGACCACGAGCACGGTGCGCGCCGCGCGCGCCCGCACGTGCAGCACACCAGTGCGTACCGCCTGGCCGCCGCTGGCACCGCCCGACTCGACCCGGACCGCGGGCCGCGGCGTGAGCCCGAGCTCGTCCGTGAGCCAGGGCGCGGGCACCAGCTGGAGCGTCAGGAAGTCGGTCTCCGAGGCGAAGACCAGCGCGTCGATCGCCGCCGGTTCCATCCGGGCGTCGGCGAGCGCCTCGGCGACCACCGCGCGCACCCAGTCGCGCGGCGTGCTGCGATCGCGGCTGCGTCCGAAGCGCGACAGCGCGCCGCCGGCCACGTAGACGGACTCCCCCGGGCTCACCCCGCGGTCCTGCCCGCGAGCGCCGCCTTGGCCTCGGCCTCGCGGCGACGCAATTCGCCGCGCCGGATCTTGCCCGAGCTGGTCATCGGAAACGCGTCGACGAATTCGATTTCGCGGGGGTACTTATAGGCGGCGAGGTCGCGCTTGACCATCTGCTGCAACTCGCGCACCAGGGCTGCGCTGCCGCTGTGGCCCTCGCGAAGCCGAACGAATGCCTTGACGACGCTCCCGCGCTCGGCGTCCGGACTCGCGACCACGGCCGCCTCGGCGACCGCCGGATGCTTCAGCAGGGCGTCCTCGATCTCGGCCGGGCCGATCCGGTAGCCTGCACTCTTGATGAGGTCGTCGTTGCGCCCCTCGTACCAGATGTAGCCCTGCGCGTCGCGCCGCGCCAGGTCACGCGTGCGGAGGTGCTCGCCAAGACGCAACGAATCGGGGATGCCCGGCACTCCCCAATAACCCAGGAACAGCGTGGGATCGTCGGGCGTGGAGACGATCTCGCCGATCTCGCCGGGGGCGACCTCCGAGCCGTTCTCGTCGACGAGCCGGACGTCCCGACCCGGATAGGCGCGGCCCATCGAGCCCGGCACGATCGGATATGCGGCGCGGCAATTGCCGACGAGATGATTGAACTCGGTGAGGCCGTAGAACTCGTTGCACACTGCACCGAGCCCCTGCTCGGCCCAGCGCACGACCTCGCCCGGCAGGGCCTCGCCACCGGTGCAGACATGGGCGAGCCTGAGGCCGGGAAACGCCGTGCGCGGCGTGCGGACTTCCGCCAGCCGCTTCAGTGCGGTCGGCGTCATGAACGAATGGGTGACGCGGTGACGCTCCATCAGCGCGAACGCCGCCTTGGCATCGAAGCGGCCTGACCACGCGAGGACCGTCTGCCCATGCGCCCATGCGGGGAGCACGAGGTCGAGCAGCCCGCCGACCCAGGCCCAATCCGCAGGTGTCCAGAAGACCGCGTCTGGCGCGTCCATCGCGAGGTCATAGAACAGCCGGACCGTAGGCAGGTAGGCCGCGAGGATGCGATGCGCGTGCAACATGCCCTTGGGTAACCCGGTCGAGCCGCTGGTGTACATGAGCAGCGCCGGATCGTCCGCAGCCGTTCCCGCGGGCACGAACGCGGCGTCGCCCTCGCGCAGGATCGCGTCGAACTCCTCCCCGCAATGGACCAGCCGCGGCGGGTCCGCGCCGCCCGCGACCAGCGCGGCCACCGCAGCCTGCAGCGCGTCGTTCGGGGTGCGCGTGAACACCAGCCGGAGCCCCGTATCGGCGAGGACGTGGCGCAACGTATCCGGCCCGTAGAGTTGCGACATCGTGCAGGCGATCGCGCCTACCTTGTAAAGCGCGAGATGGACCAGCGCGGTCTCCGGGCGCTGGTCGAGATGCACGCCGACCGGCTGCCCGGCGACGACGCCGAGGTCCGCGAGGCGCGATGCCAGACGGTTCGACTGCGCGTCGAGCTCGGCGAACGAAAGCGTGGCCACGCTGCCGTCCTCGCGCTCGTACAGCAGCGCGGGATGCCCTGCACGCGGGCCGACGGCATGCCGCGCGACCGTATCGAGCCCGATGTTGAAGCGTGCGGGAATCGACAACCCCCAGCGCCCTTCCCGTTTCACGAACCCGGCTGCGGCATAGGCACGATCGAGCGCCATCGACTCCGTGTGGTCCATCGACGATGTCCTCATCGTGCGAGCATCTGTTGCGGGAGCCATAGCGAGATGGCCGGGTAGGCAATGAGCAGGCCGAGCACCATCATCTCGAGCGCAATGAACGGCATGACGCCCCGGGCGACGTGCGAAAACCGGGTGTCGCGATCCACGGCGCTCATGACGGCGAAAAGGTTCATGCCCACGGGTGGCGTGATCACGGAAATTTCCACCAGCTTGACGAGCAGGATGCCGAACCAGATCGGGTCGATGCCGAGCTTCTGCGTCACCGGGTATACGAACGGCAGCGTGACTACCATCATCGAGGTCGTGTCGAGGAAGCAGCCGAGCACCAGGTAGAACGCGCTTGCCAGCAGCAGGAACTGGAGCGGGGTGTCGGCAATGCCGGTGATGAGATTGACGAAGCCGTCGATCAGTCCGAGGACCACCAGCATCCGCGAGAAGATCAGACCACCGATCAGCACTGCGAAGACGATGCAGCTGACCGTCGCGGTGTCGAGCAGCGCGGCCATCAGCGGCCCGCGAAAGCGTCCGCGCAGGCGCAGCATGAAGATCACGAACACCCCGAACGCTCCCATCGCCCCGGCCGCCGACGGCGGGAACAGGCCGAGATAGATGCCGCCCAGCACCAGGGCGACCAGCACCACGACGCTCCACAGCCACTTGATGGCGCGAATCCGCTCGCGCATCGGCACGGGATCACCGACTCTCGGAGCCAGCGAGGGACGAATGCGCACCATGGCGGCGATGCCCACCATGTAGACCGCAGCCGTGAGCAGTCCCGGGATCACGCCGGCGACGAGCAGCTGCCCCACCGACTGCTCGGTGATGATCGCGTAGATCACCATCGTGATCGACGGAGGTATCATCGCCGCGAAGCTCCCCGCCGATGCGATGCACCCGATCGACAGGCTCCGCGAGTAGCCGTAGCGCAACATCTCGGGAAAGGCGAGGCGCGTGAAAACCACCGCATTGACGATCGTCGAGCCCGAGATCGCGGCGAAGATCGCCGACCCCAACACCACCGCCTGGTAGAGACCGCCCTTCACGCGTCGCAGCCAGACGTCGGCAGCGCGGAACACCTCCTCGGTGATGCCCGAGTGCTCGGCGAGCACGCCCATGAGCACGAACAAGGGCAGAACGGCGTAGGCGTAATTGGCGGTCACGGCGTAGGGAAGGCTGCCGAGTTGGCCGGCGAGGAACGCGGTGCCGGGGCCGAGCACCATGCCGGCGATGCCGACGGCACCCAGCGCGACGCCGACGGGCACGCCCAGCGCAAGCGCGACGAACAGGCACGCCGTGCAGAGGTATCCGACGGCTTCGGAACTCATCGCGCCTGAACGGCCCGGCCGCGCAGGGCCAGCCAGCTGCCCGCAGCGCACTGCACCACCATCAGCGTCGCCCCGAGCGCCAGCGCGAGCTTGGCGGGCCACACCGGAAAGCGCAACAACCCGGAACTGAACTCACCGATCGCATGGCTCTCGATCGCGACGCCCCAGCCATACCAGGCGATCACCGCGTACACGCCGAGGCTCGCGAGCTCGGCTAGAGCGTCGAGCACGGCGACCATCCTCGGACCGAGGCGCTCGACGACCAGCGTCACCCGGATCTGCCGGCCCTCGCGCTGACTCAGTGCCAGTGCCAGAAACACCGCCGCCACCATCAGGGATTCGGTGATCTCGTAGGCCCCTGACAGCGGGCGCCCCAGGAGCACCGTACCCAGCACATCGAGCGTGCCCACCGCCATCATGCCCAGCACGGCAAGGGCAGCGACGAGCGCCGCTGCGCGCTCGAGGCGCAGCAGCGGCGTCGGGCGCAATGGCGCGGCCGCCTGAGCCATCATTTGCCGGTCTGCACCACGTCCTGCCACACCTTCACCATGCGACGCGCGTCGTCACCCTTGCCGGCCTTTTCCTGCGTCGTGATGAAATCGGCGAAAAAATCGGGGAGCGCCGCCTTCCACTTGGCGGCATCGGCTGCCGGGAACGCGTGGAACTTCATGCCGCGCTTCTGGAGTTCTTCCCGCGCCGCGCCTTCCGCTGCGATGGTCGCCTGCATGTCGCGGCCATTGGCCTCGTCCGCCACCTCGAGCATGACTTTCTGCTGCTCCGGGGTGAGTTTCTGCCAGGCCCCCTCGGCGATCCACACACCCCAGCTCGGCCCGAGCCAGAGCGTCACCTCGCTGACGTTCTTTGCCACTTCGTAGATCTTGTAGTTCATCACCAGATCGACCGAGAACGGCGCCGCGTCGATCACGCCCCGTCCCAGACCCTCGTAGATTTCCGGGAGCGACAGGGTCACCGGCGTCATGCCGGCCGCCTGTGCCATGCGCGGCATGTCGGTGCCCCAGGTGCGGATCTTCTTGCCTTTCACCGCATCCAGCGTAAGGAGCGGGTCCTTCGATACCAGCAGGTACGGGTTCAGGTGATGGAAGAACAGCGTGCGCACGCCGTTGGCCTTGGCTTCCTCGCCGAATGCCGGGACTTCCTTCATCAGGCGCTTCATCAGCGTGTTCGCCTGAGCAACCGAGCTCATCGCCATCGGAATGGAATTCGGCGCCGTGTGGAACGGCAACTGGGTCGGGAAGTAGGCCGGGGACATCGCGCCCATCTCGACCGCGCCCTTCTGCATCAGCGAGAGATTCTCGTTGGCCTTGCCGAGCGCCTCGGACCAGAAGATGCGGATCTCGACCTCGCCGTTGGTGCGCCGCTTCACCTCGTCGGCGAACCACTGGTCGACCTTCGACCCGGCGGTCGTCGCCGGCCACTGCGAGTTGAGCTTCAAGGTGGTGGTCTTGGCTGCGGCCACGGAGGCGAGCAGCGCACCTGCGAGGGCGATTGCCGCGAGCATGGTCCGGCGTTTGGTGAATTGCATGAGAACTCCTCCTTGGGTGGCTTCAGGGCGCGGGCGGGAGGCCCGCGTGCATGCTGCGCAGCGCCTTGCGGCTGATCTTGCCGGTGCTCGTCAGCGGGTAGCTCTGCACGAACTCGATCTGCCGCGGATACTTGTAAGCTGCGAGATTGTGCTTGACGTGCTCGCGCAACGCGTCAGCGAGCGCCTCCGATGCATCGGTTCCCGCGACGAGGCGCACGAAGGCCTTGACCACCTGGCCGCGTTCGGCGTCAGGCACGCCGACGACCGCGGCTTCGGCGACCGCAGGGTGCCGTACCAGGGTGTCCTCGACTTCCGCCGGGCCGATGCGATAGCCGGCGCTCTTGATGAGATCGTCCTGCCGGCCGGCGTACCAGAAGTATCCCTCCGGGTCCCGATGGCCATAGTCCCCGGTACGCACCCACTCGTCGCAGAACATCGCCGCGGTGCGCTCCGGCTGGCGCCAGTAACCGAGGAACAGGGTGGGATCGGTGCGATGGGCCGCAATCTCGCCCGTCTCCCCATCGGGTAGCACGCGGCCCTCGGCATCGAGCACCGCGAGGCGATGGCCAGGATAGGCCCGGCCCATCGATCCCGGCCGCGGCGGGAACAGGTGCCGGCAATTGCCGACGAGGTGGTTGACCTCGGTAAGACCATAGAACTCGTTGACCGGGATACCGAGCTCGGCCTCGGCCCAGTCGAGCACCGCGCCCGGGCACGGCTCGCCGCCGGTCCCGATCGCTCGCAACCGCAGCCCCGGCCAGCGCTCGCGCAGATGCCGCGATTCGGCCATTCGCTTCAGCGCCGTCGGCGTCAGGAACGTGTGGGTCACGCCATGCCGCGACAGGAACCCGAAGACCCATTCCGGGGTGAACCGGCCCTGACCGGCGACGACGACCTGGCCGAACCACCAGCCAGTCATCTGCACGTTGACGATGCCAGCGATCCACGACCAATCCGAAGGCGTCCAGAGGACTTGGCCAGGGTCGGCCATCTCGAGCTCGTAGAACAGCGAGACCGAGGCAAGGTAGCCAAGCAGCAGGCCGTGGGCGTGCAGGATGCCCTTGGGCAGACCAGTCGAGCCGGACGTGTACAGCAGGATGGCGGGCTCGTCGGCAGCAGTATCCTCGCCCCGGAGCAACGGGTCGGCCTTCAGGTAGTCTTCGAATGCCTCGTCCGCCCCGGAGGCGCCACCCGCCACGACAACGTGCCGGATCGCCGGGAGATCAGCGCGAATGTCCGCGATCGTCGACCATGCATCGCGCTCGGTGACCAGGACGGTGGCACCGCTGTCCCGCAACGCGTGCAACACGGTGTCGCGGCCGTACAGCAGCGACAGCGGCGCGCTGATCGCGCCGAGCAGGTAGGCGGCCAGATGGGTCAGCGCGGCCGGCCGCCCTTGCGGGGCGTAGCAGGCCACGACGTCGCCGCGCGCGACCCCCAATCCGCGCAGGAACCCCGCAAAACGCAGGGCTTCCGCGTAGAGCTCGGCATACGTCCAGCGGACGGCATCGCCATCCGGCAGCTCGGCGACCAGCGCGACCTGATGGCGGCGCTCGCCCCGCGCATGGCGGCCCACCGTGGCTTCCGCCAGGTTAAAGCGGGCCGGCACCTCCAGACGGAACGACGCGTACAGCGATTCCCATGGCGCCGGGTGGTCCCGCCAGCCGTTCACATCGGTGATTCCAGCCCCTGGATGGGCAGAGTGCTGCATCGGTTTCGCCTCCCGCCACGTCGCAGCCAGCGGCGTCGGGCCGCTTCCTGTTGACGAACGCGTGATGGTCGGCAATTATTGCCATCGATTCAAGCGATATTTCTCGCATCAACTTCATCGATTATCTCGATGACCATTAAACAACTCGAGGCATTTTACTGGGTGACCCGGCTACGGACGTTCGCTGCAGCCGCCAGCAAGTTGCACGCGACCCAGTCGACGATCTCCTCCCGGATCCAGCTACTCGAGCAGTCGCTGGGGACCCGGCTGTTCGATCGCGAGTCCCACGCCGCGCGCTTGACGGCGAAAGGACGCGAACTCGTGCCCCAGGCTGAACGCCTGCTCGGCCTCGTGACCCAGATTCGCGGCACGGTGGGCAACCCACGCGCCCTGTCGGGTGTCATCCGCGTGGGCGTCGCCGAATTCGTCGCCCATGCCTGGCTCTCCCGCTGGGCCGCCGCGGCCAACGAGCGCTACCCCGGCGTCGTGCTGGAAATGGACGTGGACCTCACCCTGAACCTGCGCGACAAGCTCGCCAGCGGCCGCATCGATCTCGCGCTCCTGCCCGGACCGCTGCACGACCCCGGCCTGGTCGAGCACTCGCTTGGCGGTGTCCAGTTCGAATGGATGGCCAACCCGAGCCTCGGTGTGCCGACCTCGCCCTTGCGCCCCGCCGACTTCCAGGGATTCCCGTTGATCCTGCTCTCGGAGAAATCGAATCTGCATGCCATGCTGCTGGACTGGTTCGAAAGCGCGGGCGTGACCGTACGCCGGGTGGACATCGTGAACAGCCTCGCCACGGTCGCGACACTGACGCTGGCCGGGCTGGGGATCGCCTACCTGCCGCTCGAATACCATCGCGCGGACCTCGACGCCGGACGCCTGCAGCTCGTCGAAGTCGAACCGCACCTCCCGCCGCTCGAATACGTGACGGCGCATCGCCGGGATCTCGCCGAGCCGCTCGTGCCGCTGCTCGCGCACCTGGCGCGTGACATCAGCGATTTCGCGCGGCTGCCCTAGCAGCCACGAAACACGGCTTCGACGCATGCCGAGGGAGCGGCGAAAGGCGACGATCGAGTCGATTGGATCGGAGGTTGCGGTCCGATCCTGCAGGTGCGGTCCCGGTTCGCATCGGGCATCGGGTTTCCGGTTGGCGCGACCGGCCCGGGTATTCGCGAGGTTCCGTTGAGCGCCGGACTTACCAGCCACGTGTCGCTCACCGTCGCCGCGTCGGGCTACGCTGCGGGTACGATAGCGGTGAACGTCGAGGCGAACAGCTGCACCACGGGATGCGCGACAGTCCAGGCGATCGTCACGACAGGGGGGTATGGGCAACGCCGTAGGGCCGACCATGACCCTGGTGTTGCTCAAATCCCGAGGGTCGCACCGTTGCTGCCGCAAAAACCCGCCCACCGGCCCAAATCCCGCATGCCCGCATGACCGCGTCGACTGCCTTCGCGCCCGACCGCGCCCGCGAGATCGCGACGACCTTCGACCTCGCGCATCTGCCGGCCGGTTTCTACGCCGACCCCTATCCCTACTATCACGCCCTGCGCGCCCACGCGCCGGTGAAGCCCATGCCGGACGGCTCGTGGTTCCTGACGCGCTACGACGACATCCTGCCCGTCTATCGCGATCCGAAGACGTTCTCGTCCGACAAGAAGCTGGAGTTCGGGCCGAAGTACGGGCCGACGCCGCTTTTCGAGCACCACACCACCAGCCTGGTGTTCAACGATCCCCCGTTGCACACCCGCGTGCGACGTTCTATCGTCGGCGCGCTTTCCCAGCGCCACATCGCCGCGATGGAGCCCGGACTGGTGACGCTGGTGAACCGCCTGCTCGACGACCTCGAAGGGAATGACCATGTCGATTTGATCGATGGCTTCGCCGGCGCCATTCCGGTGGAGATCATCGGCAATCTTCTTGGCGTGCCGCACGAAGATCGCCGCCCGCTGCGCGGCTGGTCGCTCGCGATCCTGGGCGCACTGGAGCCGGTCGTGTCGCCGGAGCGCGCCGCCGCCGGCAACCACGCCGTGACCGAGTTTCTGGCGTACCTGCGCGAGCTGGTGGCGACGCGTCGCGCCCAACCTGGCGATCCGGCCACCGACGTGCTCACCCGGCTCATCCAGGGCGATCCCGACGAGCCACCGCTATCCGAAACCGAGCTCCTGCACCAGTGCGTGTTCCTGCTCAACGCGGGACACGAGACCACCACCAATCTCATCGGCAACGCCTTGCACGCCTTGACCGAGTGGCCACGGGAGCGCACCCGCCTCGTCGCCCAACCGACGCTGATCGAAACCGCCGTCGAGGAGTTCCTGCGCTTCGAAAGCAGCAACCAGCTCGGCAACCGCATCACGACCCGTCCGGTCACGGTCGGTGCGACCGAGCTGCCCGCCCACGCCCGCATCACCCTGTGCATCGGTGCCGCCAATCGCGATCCGCAACAGTTTCCCGATCCCGATCGGCTGGACCTCGGCCGCACGCCGAATCGTCACGTCGCCTTCGGCTTCGGCATCCATACCTGTGCGGGACTCAACCTCGCGCGACTGGAAGGCCGGATCGCCCTCGGCGCGCTGCTCGCACGCTTTCCCGACTATGCCCTTGCGGGAACCCCGGTGCGTGGCGGACGGGCCCGTTTCCGCGGCTTTGCCCACCTGCCCGTCAAGCTCGCGCCCTGACGTAGAATCGGCCGCTGGTGGCGTAATCGAACGCCCGCCATGCAACGATCCAGGAGGACGACGATGAAGGGTTTGCTGACTGCTGCATTCGCGGCCGTGTTGGTGTCCGCGACGGCGCCCGTGCTCGCGCAGGTGAAGATCGGCGTCACTGTGTCGGCGACCGGTCCCGCCGCGTCGCTGGGCATTCCGGAGCGCAACACGATTCCGCTGTGCCCCAAGAACGCCGGCAACACGACGATCGAGTACCTCGTTCTCGATGACGCCTCGGACACGACCGCGGCGGTGCAGAACACCCGCAAGCTCATCAGCGAGAGCAAGGTCGACGCCCTGATCGGCTCCACGACCACGCCCAACTCCCTCGCCATGATCGAGGTGTTCGGCGAAGCGGAAACGCCGGCGATCTCGCTCGCGTCGTCGGTCCGGATCATCGAGCCGGTCGACGGCAAGCGGGTCTGGTCGTTCAAGACGCCGCAGACCGACGTGATGATGGCCGCAGCGATCCTGGAGCACGCTTCGGCGCATGGCGTGAAATCGCTCGGCTACGTCGGCTTTTCCGATGCGCTCGGGGAGGCATTCTTCGCGGAGGTCGAGAAGGCCGCCAAGGCGCGCAACATTCCGCTGGTCGCCAACGAGCGCTTCGCGCCCAAGGACACCAGCGTCACCGGCCAGGCGCTCAAGCTGATTGCAGCCAAGCCCGATGCGGTGATCATCGGCGCGTCCGGAACGCCGGCCGCGCTGCCGGCCGCCACCCTTTCGCAGAACGGCTTCAAGGGCAAGCTCTACTTCAACCACGGTGTCGCCAACAACGATTTTCTGAGGGTCGGCGGCAAGGACGTGGAAGGCGCCTTCGTACCGGCGAGTCCGGTGATCGTTGCCAGCCAGCTACCCGACGGCCATCCCGCCAAGAAGCGGGCGATCGAATACACCCGCCTGTACGAGTCGGCGCAAGGCACCGGCACGGTCTCGGCATTCGGCTCGTACACGTGGGACGCATGCCTCATCCTCGCCAATGCGATTCCCACGGCGCTCAAGTCGGGCAAGCCGGGCACGGCAGAGTTTCGCCGCGCGCTGCGCGATGCCATCGAGGGCACCAGGAATCTCGAGGTGAGCAATGGCGCGGTCAACATGTCCAAGACCGATCATCTCGGCCTCGATGCCCGGGCGCGGGTCATGACCCAGATCCAGGGCGGCAAGTGGGTCCTGCAACCCTGAGCGACTGAACTCGGCGTTGCGGTGGATCGGCGGATTTTACCGGCGCTGGCCGCATCGCCCGAGGCGGGGCATCATGGTCCCGCGGTCTGCCCGCTACTCGCTCATGCGCTGCGCGCGCCGCATCCCCGTCCTGCACGACCTGCCTGCGGCCAAGCCCGCATCCCTGCCGCACAACGACGAGGAAACGCCGCCATGAAATGCCTTTTTCCCGTGCTCGCCGCTGCCATCCTCGTCACGTCCGCGCACGCCGCGGGACCCTTCGCCCTCACCAGCGCCGAGGTGAAGCACAAGGGCAATCTCAACGAGCAGCAGGTGTACGACGGTTTCGGTTGCAAGGGCGCGAACATTTCCCCGTCGCTCGCGTGGAGCAATCCACCAGCCGGTGCGAAAAGCTTTGCGATCACCGTGTTCGACCCGGACGCGCCCACCGGTAGCGGCTGGTGGCATTGGGTCGTGTTCAACATCCCGGCGAGCACCCGCTCGCTCGCGGCCGGAGCCGGTGATCCCGCCTCCGGCAAGGCCCCTGCGGGCGCCATTCAGTCGCGCACCGACTTCGGCAAGTCCGGCTACGGCGGCCCTTGTCCGCCGCAGGGCGACCGGCCGCATCGCTACACCTTCACCGTGTACGCCCTCAAGGTCGATCGGCTGGACGGCGCCGACGAGAACGCGTCCGGGGCGATGCTGGGGTTCATGATCAATGCGAACCAGATCGGCAAGGCGAGCATCCAGGCGACCTTCGGGCGCAAATAGGCAGCACCGGAGCACGACGTCCGGTGGTGTATGGCGCACGACGTTCGGTGGAGTGTGGCGCACGACGTTCG
>JBDTWB010000097.1:0-14461 GCA_040006895.1 Casimicrobiaceae bacterium
GCTTCCGGGTCCTTGTTGATCGCGACGATCACCTTGCTGTCCTTCATGCCGGCGAGGTGCTGGATCGCGCCGGAGATCCCGACGGCGATGTACAGGTCGGGGGCGACGACCTTGCCGGTCTGGCCCACCTGGTATTCATTGGGTACGTAGCCGGCGTCGACGGCGGCCCGTGATGCGCCGATCGCAGCATTGAGCTTGTCGGCGAGGGCCTCGAGCATGTGGAAGTTCTCGGCGTTGCCGAGGCCGCGGCCGCCGGAGATGACCACGCGCGCGCTGGCGAGATCGGGACGCTCGGACTTCGAGATGGCGCGGTCCACGACCTTGGTGAGGGCCGCATCGGCGCCAGACTCCACCCGCTCGACGGGGGCGTTGCCGCCGTCTGCCGCGACCGCGTCGAAGCCGGTCGCGCGCACGGTGATGACCTTGATCGAATCGGTGCTTTGCACGGTGGCGAATGCATTACCGGCATAGATCGGCCGCACGAACGTGTCCGTCGATTCGACGACAATGATCTCGGAGATCTGGGCAACGTCGAGCAGCGCCGCGACCCGCGGGGCGATGTTCTTGCCGAAGCCGGTCGCGGTCAACAGCACGTGCGTGTAGCCGCCCTCCGTGGCGACCTTCACCACGGTCGCCGCGACGCTCTCCGCCGTCGGTGGATCGAGGTGGGCGGCATCGGCGTGCAGCACCTTGGCCACACCCGCGATCTTGGCGACCGCCGCGACCACGCCCGCTGCGCCGGCGCCGGCGACCAGCACGTGGATGTCGCCCCCGATCTTCCGCGCGGCGGCGAGGGTGTGCAGCAACCCGGGATCGACGGCGTTGTTGTCGTGCTCGGCAAGGACGAGAAGGCTCATGGCGTGGACGGTGGCAGTCGAAGTGTGGTCGGAGGAGGCGTGGGCTCGCGGCTGCGGTCTAACCGATCACTTTCGCCTCGTTGCGAAGCTTGGTGACGAGCTCCTTCACGTCGGCCACCTTGCCGCCGCCCTTGCGCTTCGGCGGCTCCACCACCTTCAACGTCTTGAGGCGCGGCGTCACATCGACGCCGAGTGCCTCCGGCGTCACGGTCTCGAGCGGCTTCTTCTTCGCTTTCATGATATTCGGCAATGTCGCATAGCGCGGTTCGTTGAGCCGCAGATCGGTGGTGACGACCGCGGGTAATGCCATCTCCAGCGTCTCACTGCCGCCGTCGATCTCGCGCTTGACCGTGGCACGGCCGTCGGCGATATCCACCTTGGATGCGAACGTGGCCTGGCTCCAGCCGAGCAGCGCCGCCAGCATCTGCCCGGTCTGGTTGGCGTCATCGTCGATCGCCTGCTTGCCGAGAATCGCGAGCTGCGGCGACTCCTTGTCCACCAGCGCCTTCAGGAGCTTGGCCACGCCGAGCGGCTGCAGCTCGACGCCGGTCTCCACCAGGATCGCCCGGTCCGCCCCCAAGGCCAGCGCAGTGCGCAAGGTCTCCTGCGACGACGCGCTGCCGCACGAAACCACCACGATCTCGGTGACGATGCCCTTCTCCTTCAGCCGCACCGCTTCCTCGACGGCAATCTCGTCGAACGGGTTCATCGACATCTTGACGTTCGCGGTGTCCACCCCGCTGCCATCGGGCTTTACCCGGATCTTCACGTTGTAATCGACCACACGCTTGACGGCAACCAGGATCTTCATGGGCAGGGACGATGGACCGATTGGTGGGAGGGCAGAAGGGCAGATCGGGCGGACCGTGCAGGATGCAGACCGCGACGATCGATTATAACGCCACCGTTCGAGGGTCCGCGCTCCGGCCGCGGCCGCGGCTCAGCGGAACAGCTTGCCGAGACCCTGCAGCAGTTGCTCCGCGGGATTGGCCGCGGGCTGGCTGGTGTTTTGACTCTTGGCCGGCGTCGCGCGCGCCTTCGACGGATCGTTGGCGACGGCGCATGGTCCCTCCGCGGTGGCCGCGTCCAGGACCAGCAGCCCGCCGAGCGCCGCCAGCCCGCCGGTGGCGACGATGGCTCCGAGCCGCGCAACGGTTGCGATCGACTTCGCCTTGTCGATTTCCACGCGCGGCTCGCGCCATGGACCCTTCACCCGGACAAGCTGCGCCACCTGGGCGACATTGATCGGAATGCCCTCGCGGACGATCGGATCGATCGAGACGTCGACGGTCTCGTTACGCAAGTCCAGCACCCCGGTCGCGCTCACCCCGAGCTTGTCGGTCTCGAGTGCCACGGTGCGGTCGAACCGTGCCTGGCCATTGGCCAGCGGCAAGCGCACCACGACGCATTTGAGCTGGGTTACCGGGTCCGATCCCGCGAAAGGATTCACGGCGGCGGTGAGCCGCCCGAGTGCCGACGCCGCCTGACCCTTGGCGTTGGTGAGCGTGGCAGCGCCCACCACCAGATCGGCTTCACCCCGTACCGAGGCCGCCCACGCCTGCAGCGAGGTGCCACGCGCCGTGAGGTTCATGCGAAGCACGCTCTTGCCACCGCGAACCTCGCGCGGTGCGCCCACGGCGCTCAGCAGGCTGCCGAGTTCGATGTCACGCGCGGTGAGCGCGAGATCGAGACCCGGAGGCTCGGCGGCCGCGTCGATGGTGACGTGGCCCTCCGCCTTGCCGCCGAACACGGTCGCCTGCAACGCGGACACCTTGAGCGTGCCGTCGCGCAGCGCAAAGTCCGCGTGGACCTGCTGCGCATGGCCGTCGGCCCAGACGAGTTCCGCAATCGTGAGCTCCCCCGCTGCGTCCAGCGCGCTCAGTGCTTCGAGCGGTAGCGCCGCATCGGAGATGAGATGCGTGCCTGGCCGAGCCTGCTGTTGGCTGCGACCACCCGATGCCGACTGCGCCGACGACATCGCGGCGAGCGCGCCGGCAAGATCGGCCAGCACGAGACGGGAGGCCGTGACGGACAGACGCAACCGCGGTCGTCCCGTGGTCTGCTCGATCACGAGGTTGCCGGTGAGCCGCGACGTCCCCAGCACGGCCGAGAACGGCTCGAGCCGGGTCGCCTTCTCGTCGTGTGTGACCTTCGTGTCGAGGCTCGCCTTCGTGCCTGCCCATTCGGCATCGACCTTGAGCGGATACGCCGGGGTCCGCGCCAGCAGCCCGGCGAGAGGCCCGCCGTTGCCCGAGAGACTGACCGGCACGCCATCGACCGCGCCCCGAAAGGCGAAGTTGATCGGCGCCTGCGGATCACCGGCTTCGAGGGTGAAGTTGGCCACCTCGACCCGGGTCGGCTCCTTGCCGGTGGCCGCGCGGTAGGTGACGACACCTTTCCTGATCTCCGCACTGCGGACGACAAGCGCCAGGTCAGCCGGCGCAGGGGCGTCGGCGCCCGCGGGCTTATTGCCGCCGGCGCTCCCAATCTCCCAGTTGCCGCGCCCATCGGGCCCGCGCTCGAGCTTCAGCACCGGCGCGGTGAGGATCACGTGGCGGATCTCGACGCGCCGGGACAGGAGCGGCCACAGCGCCACCTTGACGTCCACTTCCTGCACCTGCAGTAATGCGCCCTCCGCAGCCCCCGGGCCATTACCGAGGCTCACGTCCCGCAGCTTGATGCCGGGCTCGAGCGAAGGCTCGAGCGAGACTCCGCCACGAACGGTCAGTTCGCGACCGGTAGTTGCCTTCACCCGTTCGGCCAGCGGTCCGACCAGCACCGCCGGATCGAGCCGCCACACGGCGACCGCAGCCGCGATGACCAATGCCAGGAGCGTGGCAACGGCAACCCCGACGACGGTAAGATAAGGACGGCGCACGCGTTGATTCTAGCCCCTGCGGCACGGTGCCGCGGGAAGCACATCCGGACAGTGGACGGGATGGCGCTGCTGCTATGGCGCCCGGGGACGGGGATCGGCGCACCCTCCCGGCGGCGGCAGTCGGAAGCAGCGCGGACGCTGCAGGCAAAGGTCTGTGCTGCGGCCTCGCACCCGAGCGCGCGCTTCCACCCGGCCGAAGACCGGCATCGCTTTCCCTACGACGTCGTGGCGAGACTGATCGGCGTCGCCCCCCCCGAGGCGCGAGGTTGGTGCGTGCGGCAATTGCGGCGCGGCGCGACGTTGCCGCGGTGCGCCGCGGAGCGTCCGACCTGCCTCGGGCCGGTGGCGATCGTCGGCGCTGTGGCCGACGATCGCGGCCTGCTCTACTGCTTGGCCATGCTCACCGGCAGGATCTCGTTGCCAATGAAACGCGTCCAGACATAGTCGTCGGCATCGATGGCGTCGTGGTTACCCGGAGAAAAGGGCTTCGCGTACTTCTTGATCAGGCCGTCGTACGAATCGATCTTGTAAAAACCCTGCCGGATCGCATCGCCATTGGTGCTACCCGCCTTCTCGATGGCCAGTGCCACGAGATGCATGGCGTCGTACGTGTTCGCGACGCCGACGGCCGGGGTGACGTCACCGGGGCCCTTGATGTCCGGGTATTTCTTCCTGAGCGCGGCGAGCACGCGCTCGCCGACAGGCGTCTGCGGCCCGAAGAAGCTGTACGTTTGGACGAACACCACGTCCTTGGCATTGGGGCCGGCGAGCTCGGTGAAGCGGCCTCCCGCGGGACCCCAGTGCGAAACGATCGGCACCTTCCAGCCCATCCGGTCGAGCGATTTCACCACCTGGGCCGATGGACCGACGTTGCCCACCAGCAGCAGCGTGTCGGCGCCAGCTGCCTTCAGACGCGAAAGCTGCGGCGTGACGTCGACATCGTTGGGCTCGAACTTCTCGACGCCGGCAGCCTTCATGTTCTTGTCGTTCAACGCCGCGAGCAGCCCCTTCTGGTTCGATTCGCCCCAGGGGTTGTTCACCACGATGACACCCGGCGACTTGGTGTTGTAGTTCTTCTGCGCGTACTGGAGCATCGCCTTGTCGACGATCTCGTCGACCGCCGAAACCCGGAACACGAAGTTGGGGTTCGCGCCATTGCGGGTGATCGGCGTACCGGCCGCCCAGGGACCCATGAACGGCACCTTCTCGGCATTGACGATGGGTACGATCGCCAGGGACACCGGCGTGTCCAGACCGCCGAACAGCACGGCGACCTTTTCCTTGAACAGCAGCTCGCGGGCGGCGATCTGACCTTTGGCCGGGTTGGCCTCGTCGTCGCGACTGACGAGCTCGAACTTGCGACCGCCAAGCACGCCACCCTTGGCGTTGATCTCCTCGATGGCGATGGTCAAGCCACGGGTGATCGCTTCACCGGCCTTGGCCGACTGACCGGACAGCGCGGTGACGAGGCCGATCTTGATGGGATCGGCAGCCAGGGCCGACAGGGACGTCGCCAGGCTGAGGCATAGCCCCATCGCCGCCGCCACCGACCCCGCCACCGCCGTTCTGGCCATGGCACCGAGCCGTGCACTGCGCATTGATCCGAACATGGGCATTCTCCTCACAGGTGTTGGGTGTTGGGTGATGCAGGTGCCGCGACACAAGTCCACGGCACGGTGAGCGTGTCGCCTTCGCCCGCACACCGGCAAGGCGCCGGCGCACGCTGGGTCGGCTCTACAGCTGCTGCAGATATAGACCGGCATGGCGGATCTGTCCACTGACGGCGGGCCGATGTGCGATATTCAGCGGATGGATAGTGCGCCCGCGCCGGGAGCGGCATCGCCACCGCGGCGGTGGACCGTAAGGCGCGGTCAGCAAGCGCCATGCCAAGCACGCGGAGTGCCGCGTCGGCCGTGGGTCCCGCGTCGCCTTGCGCGGGTGACGTTGCTATGATGATCACGACGCCCAACTTCGTGTGGAATGCAACCCATGGACAATCTCTGTGACCGTGCCCAAGCCGACGCCAAACGGATCGTCGAGGCCTTCCTGGAAGCCTCGATGGTCCCTGATCCGGTGCGCGCGCGCACCTACATGGCGCAAGACGTGAAGATCACGTTTACGGGAGGACGGCCGTTCGACGACCCTTCCGGGACCGCCGCGTTCAATGCCGCGCGCTATCGCTGGGTCAAGAAAAAGTTCGAGCGGACCGATGTCGTTGTGGCCGCCGGCGACGGCGGCGACGCAATCACCGTGTACAACACCGGCACGCTCTACGGCGAGTGGCCCGACGGCGAGGCGTTCGAAGGCAACCGGTACGTCGACCGGTTCGTGGTGCGCGACGGCAAGATCGTGCGCATGGATGTCTGGAACGACAGCGCCGAGATCCTGCTGGTACGCGCGGGACTCGCGACGATGTAGCGGCCGCAGCCGCCGCCATGCGTCCTCGATCCGGCCACTCGCGCGGCTGCCTTCCAGGCGCTCACCCCGCCCGGGCATCGCGGGTCGCCGGGGTCGTACCCGCCGACCGCAAGCCTCGCCTCGATAGCCTGGCCGAATCGACCCACGGCGCGGCCGGTCGCTACTCCAGGAGCAGCCCCGCCAGGGTGCGGCGCATCCATTTGCTCGGCGCGGCGTGATGGAAGCGCTCGTGCCAATGCTGCTTGATCTCCATGGTCGGGATCCGGATCGGCGGCGCGATGATCTTGAGGTCGGGATAGCCCTCGAAGGCCAACGCCAGGCGGCGCGGCACGGTCGCGATCACATCCGTCTGGGCGACGATGATCGGGAGCGCCATGAAGTGCGGGATGACGAGATCGATGCGACGACGCAGCTTTTGCTTGGCAAAGGCGCGCTCCACCGCGGCTTCGTGACCGGTCCCGGTGGTCGCGACCACGGCATGGCGCATCGCGGCGAATTGCTTGAGACCGAGATGCGGTGGAATGTCGTCGCGATCGGCCCGGACGATGCATACGAATTCGTCGCGATAGAGACGCTGCTGGAAGAAGCCCGCCTTGAGGTCCGGGAACAACCCGATGGCGATGTCGACCTCGCCTTCGGCCAGCGCCTCGCGTGCACCGCGCTCCGGCATGCGGGCGACCTTGATCTTCACCCGCGGCGCGCTGATGACGATGGCGCCCAGAAGCTTCGGCAGGAACACCGCTTCGCCGATGTCGGTCATGTAGAAGTTGAAGGTGCGGGTCGAAGTGGCGGGGTCGAACACCGCGCCGACCTGCAGGGTTGCGGCAATCAACTCGCATGCCCGCTGGATCGGCGACGCGAGCAGCTGGGCGTAGGGCGTCGGTTGCATGCCATTGCGGGTGCGCACGAACAGCGGGTCGTTGAAGACCTTGCGCAGCCGGCCCAGGGCGCTGCTCGTGGCGGGTTGACTGAGACCGACCCGCAGCGCCGCCTGGGTGATGTTGCGTTCGCGCAGGATGGCGTCGAATACCACCAGCAGGTTGAGGTCGAGCGACGCAATGGTATTCACGGGGTGAATCTTTAACATAGTCCGCGGCCGCTGGACAGTCCATGGCCCGGTTCGTAGAGTCGCCCGACCCGCAAGGCGGGCGTCCGAGAGAGGAGCGCAGCGTGCCCACCGTCGCCGCATTGAAACCCAACCTGTACAAGGACTCGGTGGCGCTGATGCGCGTTTCCCAGATCATGCTGGGACGCCCCGGCGTCGAGCGCGCCACCTTGCTCATGGGGACCCCTGCCAACAAAACGATGTTGCGCGAGGCCGGCCTATGGTGCGTCGAGCTCGATCCGGCGCGTCCCAACGACCTGATGATCGTCGTCGAGGCTGCCGACCCCGCGGTGCTCGATGCCGCGCACGACGAGATCGAAAGGGCACTCGCCGGCGGAGGTTCGCAGGACGAGGGTGGCGCCGGGTACACCGCTGCCCTGCCGCGCTCGCTGGTGCAGGCAGTCGGCGACGAGCGGCGGTACGCGCTCGCCCAGATCTCGGTGCCGGGCGCCTATGCCGGCGCCGAAGCGCTCAAGGCGCTGAAGCAAGGCCTGCACGTATTCCTGTTCAGCGACAACGTGCCGGTCGTCCAGGAACGAGCGCTCAAGACCCTGGCCCGGGACCGCAATCTCCTGGTGATGGGACCGGACTGCGGCACTGCCATCGTCCGCGGTGTCCCGCTGGGCTTTGCCAATGCCGTGCGACGCGGCGCGATCGGCTTGCTGGGCGCCTCGGGAACGGGCCTGCAGGCGGTGTCGTGCGGTATCCATGCCCTGGGGCACGGGATTTCGCACGTGATCGGCACGGGGGGACGCGACACGACCGACGCGATCGGCGGGATCACGATGCACCAGGCACTCGACGTCCTCGCGGACGACGGCGACACCCGCGTGATCGGCATCGTGTCCAAGCCGCCGTCGCCGAAAGTTGCCGAAGCCGTGCTCGCGCATGCCCGACACGTCGGCAAGCCATGCGTGGTCCTGTTCCTGGGCGACCACACGGCATCCGCGGACGCCGCCGGCAATATCGTCACCGTGTCGACCCTCGAGGACGCCGCGCGTGCGACGGTGGCCCTTGCCGAGGGGCGCGCCTTCACCGCTGCCGACGATCGCGGTTCGCCGGCGACCCCGAAGGCATCGCCAGCGGGGTACGTGCGCGGCCTCTATTCCGGCGGGACGTTCTGTCTCGAGGCGCAGCTCATCTGGGGAAATGCGGGCCGGCGCGTCGCCTCCAACGTTCCGCTCGATGCGACCCAGCCCGCGGTCGGGCTGGCCCATTGCAAAGGCGATGCCGCCATCGACTTCGGCGCCGATGAATACACCGTAGGCCGTCCGCACCCGATGATCGACATGAGCACCCGCATCGACGCCCTCGGCCACGCGGCGCGCGACCCGGGAGTCGCGGTCGTGGCACTGGACGTCGTGCTGGGCTATGGCAGTCACGACGATCCGGGCGGCGCACTCGCCCCCGCGATCGGCGCGGCGATCGCTACCGCCCGCGCCGACGGCCGGTCGCTCGAGGTGCTGTGCTTCGTCTGCGGCACAGAGGCCGATCCACAGCCGCTGTCGGTGCAGCAGGGTAAGCTGCGCGCCGCGGGTGCCATCGTGGTCGACAGCAGCACGGCGATGGCGCACCAGGCCCTGGCTGCGGTCACCGGTCGGTCCGACGCGCCTCGCGGCGCCGCACCGGCCCGTCCCGCGTGAGCGCGCCCGCCTCCGCGGCCTCCGTCGCCGGCGCCGGCGCCGGTAGTCGTGGTGACCGGGTGATCGCGTCATCGGATCGCGCCGGCCTCGGTCGGGTGGTCATCGCCTTCGGTGGCAACGCCAGCTATCCGCCGACCATCAAGGGCCTCGCCGAAGAGCAGCTGGCGCTGATGGAAGCGGCCTGCGAGCATCTCGCGCGGTTGATCGAGGCGGGACACCGACTGGTGCTCACCCACGGCAACGGGCCGGTGGTCGGCAACATCCTCTTTCGCATGGCCCGAACCGCGCACGAGCTGCCGCCCATGCCCATGGACGTCTGTGTGGCGCACTCGCAGGGCGGCATGGGCTACATGCTGCAACAGACCCTGACCAACGTGCTGCGCGCGCATGGCGTGGCGACCACGGTGAGCTCGATCGTCACCCAGGTGGAGGTCGATGCCGACGATCCCGCCTTCGGCCGACCCACCAAGCCGGTCGGACGGTTCTTCAGCGAGCAGGAGGCGGCGCGTATGGCAGCCGAACAGGGGTGGGTGTTCATCGAGGATTCCGGTCGTGGCCATCGCCGCGTGGTGGCCTCCCCGACACCGCTGCGGATACTGGACCTGCCGGCGATCGAGGCGCTGCTGGCCGCCGACGTGATTCCGATTGCTGCGGGCGGCGGCGGCGTGCCGGTGGTACGCGATCCTACGGGCCGGCTGCACGGTGTCTCGGCGGTGATCGACAAGGATCTCACCAGCGCCCTCCTCGCCGCGAATCTTCGCGCCGACACGCTGGTCATGCTGACCGGCGTGGAGCACGTGTGCCTCGATTTCGGCCAGTCCACAGAGCGGCCGCTCACGCGCCTCACGGCAACCGAGGCGGCGGCACACCTCGCGGCAGGGCAGTTTCCGCCGGGCAGCATGGGACCCAAGATCACCGCCGCACTCCGCTATCTGGCCGGCGGTGGCAGGGAGGTGGTCATCACCTCGCTCGATCGTACCTACGCGGCGCTGCATGGCGAAGCCGGCACGAGGATCGTGCCATGAGCACGGCACTCGCCGTGCGTGCGATCGGCTGGAAGGCGCATGCCGCGCTCGCCGGGAGCGGTGGTCAGCTTCGCGCATGGTCGTGCGTCGGGGGCGGGTCGTATGCCTGCGTATCCGACGAGATCCTGTGGGTCGGTGCCGACGAAGGCGCCTTGCATCCCCGAGCCATCGTGCTTGCACAGCCGCCCCCGACGGCCGGTCACGCGGCGGTGTCGGCCGAGGGTTGTGCCCCGTGGCGCGCTGCGGCGCTGGCGAGGACGGATGCCACGGCGCAGGCGTTGCGCCGCGGTTGCAGCCGCCTGCAACACGACGTGGCTGCGATCGGCACGCCGCGCGGCTTTGCGGTGATGCTGACCGGCGCCACGCCCGCCTTTCCCCTGGCGCACGCCGGGCGGCATGTCCACGCGCTCGCGCGTGGCTTTCGCACGGACGACGTGAGCGCAGTCAGGGCGGCGGCCGAGTCGCTGCTGGGCCTGGGACCGGGACTCACCCCGGCGGGCGACGATCTCGTCGGCGCTGCGCTGTTCGGACGGCTGACAGCCGGTGACGAGACCGAAGCCGCCTCGCACTGGCGCGGCTTGGCGTCCGAGCTTGCCGAGCTCGTGCCGGACCGGAGCCACCCGGTCAGCGCGGCCCTGTTCGCCGACCTCGTGGCCGGGGACAGTTTTGCCGCGTTGCACCGGCTGGTGGATGCGCTCGCAGGACAGCGCGACGCCGCGACGATCGTCGCCGCAGCGCAACGGCTCGTGACCATCGGGCATTCTTCAGGATGGGAAATGCTCGCCGGACTCATCATCGGGATCACCGGGAGTGTCACCGCACTTCCCGCGCCCATCGAGGACCCACCATGACCAGCACGCTCATCACCGACGACCCGCTCGCCGTGGTCAACGTCGGACTCGACGCTTTCAATCGCAGTGTTCGCGACGCCGGCGGCACCACCGTGCAGCTCGACTGGCGACCGGCCGGCGACGGGGACCCGGGCCTCGCCTGGGCATTGGCCCAGATCAGCACGGATCCGCACGATCCGGAGGGCATCGGTGCGCGCATCGACCGTGCCAACGCCCTCGCCGTCGAGCGCATCCGCGCCGCGCAGCCGGTGCTGGTCGACGTCGCCCTGCACGCCCGCGAGATCTGGCCCGACATGGATCGCGCCCTTCTCCACGCCGGTGCGCCGGTCGACTGGGATGACATGTGCGGCCCGATGCGCGGCTCGATGATCGGGGCGGTGCTCTACGAGGGCTGGGCCGACTCGGCGTCCCGGGCGGAGGCGATGCTGCGCGCCGGCGACATTCGCCTCGGTCAGTGCCATGACGCCGCCGCCGTTGGACCCATGTCGGGGATCATCTCGCCCTCGATGCCGCTTTTCGTGGTGCGCAACGCCAGCCACGGCAACATGGCTTACACCAACATGAGCGAAGGCATCGGCAAGGTCCTGCGCTTCGGCGCCCACGGACCCGACGTGATCGAGCGCCTGCGCTGGATCGAATCGGTGCTCGCGCCCGCGCTCAAGGAGGCCGTCCGGCTGGCGGACGGCGTCGACCTGAAGGCAATCCAGGCCCAGGCACTGCTGATGGGCGACGAGGTGCACAGTCGCAACGCCGCCGCGACCTTGCAGTTCCTGGCCGCCGTGGCACCGCCGCTCGCCGCCAGCAAACTCGATCGCCGCGCCATGCACGACACCCTGCGCTTCATCGCGACCACCTCGCAATTCTTCCTCAACCTGTCGATGGTTGCCTCGAAGGCCACCATGGATGCGGCGCACGGCATCGACGACTGCAGCGTGGTCACGGCCATGGCACGCAATGGCGTGACGACGGCCATCCGGGTCAGCGGCCTTGGCAAGGCGTGGTTCCAGTCGCCGTCCGACATGCCCATCGGGCTCTTCTTCCCCGGTTTCCGGCAGGAAGACGCCAACCCCGATCTCGGCGACAGCGCGATCTGCGAAACCGCCGGCTTCGGCGGCTTCTCCCTTGCCGCATCGCCGGCCCTCGTCCAGCTCGTCGGCGGCACGGTGCAGGAGGCAATCGGCTACTCGCGGGAGATGCACCACGTGACGGTCGCCCGCAATCCGGGCCTGTCGCTGCCGATGCTCGATTTCGCCGGCGCGCCCTGTGGCATCGACGTGCGCAAGGTGGTCGATACCGGCCTCCGTCCGGTCCTGACCACGGGCATCGCCCACAAGGACGCCGGCATCGGCCAGATCGGAGCAGGCATCGTGCGCGCCCCGATGGCTTGCTTTACCCAGGCCGTGCAGGCGCTGGCGGCCGGGCTGGGGGTGCATTGACATGCTGCGCGCGCTGACTGCCCCGCGCGGCATGGTGACCGCCCCGCATCACCTGGCGGCGCAGGCCGGCGCAGCCGTGCTGCGCGACGGCGGCACGGCCGTCGAGGCGATGGTCGCCGCCGCGGCGACCGTCGCCGTCGTGTACCCGCACATGAACAGCCTCGGCGGTGACGGCTTCTGGCTGATCAGCGAGCCCGGCAAGGATCCGATCGGGATCGATGCCTGCGGCCGCGCCGCCAGTCTCGCCTCGCCGGGCTTCTACACCGACCACGGCGACCAGGCGATCCCTTCCCGTGGCCCACGGGCCGCCAACACGGTGGCGGGTGCCATCTCGGGATGGCAGCTCGCCCTGGAACTCACCGGTAGCCGCCTGCCACTGCCCCGGCTGCTGCAGGATGCGATCGCCTATGCGAAGGACGGCACGCCCGTGACCCAGAGCCAGGTCAACTACACGACCAGGTTCCTCGGCGAGCTCGCCGATCAACCCGGCTTCGCCGACACCTATCTGCACGACGGCACCGCGCCGCGGGCGGGTGAAGCACAACGTTTCCCGGCACTGGCCGCAACCCTCACCCGGATGGCCGAGCGGGGATTGGACGACTTCTACCGCGGGGAGATTGCCCGCGCGATGGCGGCCGAGCTCGAGCGGCTGGGCAGCCCGTTAAGGCTCGCCGATTTGCAGCGCCATGCCGCAACCCGGGTCACGCCGCTCCAGACCGCGCTCCGCGTCGGCACCCTCTACAATTTGCCGCCGCCGACGCAAGGTCTCGCCTCGCTCCTGATCCTCGCGATCTTCGACCGGCTGCGCGGCGATGCCAAGGCCGACAGCTTCGCGCACGTGCACGGCCTGGTCGAGGCGACCAAGCAGGCCTTCCTGGTGCGCAATCGCGAGATCTGCGATCCGGCTGCGATGCGGATCGACCCCGCAGCGCTCCTCGCCGACGCACGGCTTGCCGAGCACCTCGCCGCCATCGATCCGCTGCGGGCGCGTCCCTGGCCCGAGCCTGCGATCACCGGCGACACGGTCTGGATGGGCGCGGCCGACCACGACGGACGCATGGTCAGCTATATCCAGAGCGTGTATTGGGAGTTCGGCTCGGGCGTCACCTTGGCGGACACCGGGATCACCTGGCAGAACCGCGGCAGCAGCTTTTCGCTGGACCCCGCGTCGCACCTCGTGATCGCGCCGGGCCGCAAGCCGTTCCATACCCTCAATCCCGCCCTCGCACGCTTAGGCGACGGTCGCACGATGGTCTACGGCAACATGGGCGGTGACGGCCAGCCGCAGACCCAGGCGGCCGTGTTCAGTCGTCATGCCATGTTCGGACAGGACCTGCAGCATGCCATCACCGCGCCGCGCTGGCTGCTCGGGCGGACGTGGGGCCAGATGAGCGTCAGCCTGAAGCTCGAGAACCGGTTCGACCCCGCACTGATCGCAGCGCTGCGCGAAGCCGGCCACGACGTCGAGGTCGTCGACGCGTTCTCGGATGTGGTCGGCCACGCCGGCGCACTGGTCCGGGACCGTCATGGCACCATCGCCGGCGCAACCGATCCCCGCTCCGACGGCGTGGTCGCGGCATACTGACGGCTCGTCCCTGCCTCGGCCGACGCCCGCGCAGCCCCCTTTCATCTCAGGAAATCCATTTGATCTCCCTGGCGATTGTCTCCGGCGTGTCGATGGGCGCGATGTATGGCCTGCTCGCCCTCGGCTTCCACATCACTTACGCCGTATCGCGGACCGTCAACTTCTCCCAGGGCACGTCGCTGATGCTGGGCGCCGTGGTGTGCTACGTGCTCTCGGTCACGCTGGACTGGCCGATCCTGCCGAGCATCCTGCTCACGCTCGTGGTCTGTGCGGTCTGGGGCATGGTGGTCGAACGCGTTGCCGTGCGGCCATTCGCCCGGGACGGCTCGAACGCGTGGCTCATGTCGACGGTGGCGATCGGCATCATCCTCGAGCAGACGGTGATGTTCACCTTCGGCAAGGAGCCACGGTCGCTGGTGCTGCCGGTATCGAACCAGGCGTTCACGCTGGGAGGGCTCGCCGTGTCGCCGCTGCAGGTCGCGATCCTGGTGGTGGCGATCGCCGTTGCCGTCGGCCTGCATGCGTTCGCGCAACGCACCCGCTACGGCAAGGCGTTGCTCGCGGTCGTGCAGAACCCGCAGGCCGCGAGTCTCATGGGCGTGGACGTGACCCGGGCCGTGATGTACTGCTACGCCGCCTCGACGGTGCTCGCCGGCATCGCCG
>JBDTWB010000098.1:0-14427 GCA_040006895.1 Casimicrobiaceae bacterium
AGGCGGGCCCGGAGGCGTGGGTCGGCGTTGCACTCGAAATCCTCGAGCGCATCAACAAGGCGAGCCCGCTGATGGCCCACGCGGTGATGCACACCACCGGCCAGGCCTACATGATGGCGTTCCAGGCAGGGGGTCCGCATGCCCAGGACCGGGGCCTCGAGGCGGTGACCTACGCCTGGGACGAGATGCGCCGGATTCCGGCCAAGGCGCTATGGGAGAAACCCCAGGGCAAGGGGGAGCCGCTGCGGATGGAGAAGCGCTACCGGATCGTGCCGCGTGGCGTGGGACTGGTCATCGGCGTCTCCACCTTTCCGACCTGGAATGGCTACACCGGGCTGTTCGCCGACCTCGCGACCGGCAACGCCGTGGTGGTCAAGCCGCACCCCCGCGCCATCCTGCCGCTTGCATTGACCGTACGCATTGCGCGCGAAGTCCTGGCCGAGGCGGGCTTCGACCCCAACGTCGTGACCCTCGTGGCGCACGAGGACGGTGATTCGGCGGCGCGCTCGCTCGCACTGCGTCCGGAAGTGAAGCTGATCGACTTCACCGGCAGTCCGGCGAACGGCGTCTGGCTCGAGGAGCATGCGCGCCAGGCCCAGGTCTTTACCGAGAAGGCGGGCGTCAACCAGATCGTCATCGATTCGGTCGACGACCTCAAAGGCGTGGCGCGCAACGTCGCCTTCTCGCTCGCGCTCTACACCGGCCAGATGTGCACGGCGCCGCAAAACATCTACGTGCCGCGCGACGGCATCGACACGCCGGAGGGCCACCTGTCGATCGACGCCATCGCCCAGGCCCTCGGCGACGCCGTGCAGAAGCTCGTCGGGGATCCGGCGCGGGCCGTGGAGATCCTGGGGGCGGTGCACAATCCGGACGTGCTCGAGCGCATCGAAGTGGCACGTCGCCTGGGTACCGTCGTGGTCGACAGCCGGGCCATCACTCACCCGCAGTTCGCCGGCGCCGTCGTCCGTACGCCGCTGCTGGTCCGCCTCGAGGCGAGCGAGCGCGACCAGTACCTGCACGAGTGGTTCGGACCGATTGCGTTCCTGGTCGCCACCGACTCCACGGAGGAAAGCCTCGCCATCGCCGCGGAGGCGGTGCGGGGCCACGGGGCACTGACGCTCTCGGTGTACTCGCGCCGCGCCGACGTGGTGGACAAGGCGATCGAGGTCGCCGAGCGCGGTGGCGTCGCGCTTTCCATCAACCTGACCGGCGGAGTGTTCGTCAACCAGTCGGCGGCATTCTCCGACTTCCACGGCACCGGCGCCAATCCGGCGGCCAACGCGGCCCTGACCGACGCCGCGTACGTCGCCTCGCGGTTTCGCGTGGTCCAGCATCGGCTGCACGTGTGATGCGTGCGCGCTGGCCCACCGGTCGCGAGGCCGTCAACGCACGCGTGGCATCGACATGACCTACGAACACATCCTGTTTTCCCGTGAAGCCGGGGTAGCGCGCCTGACGCTCAACCGGCCCGACCGCCTCAACAGCTTCACCGACGCGATGCACGCCGAAGTTCGCGATGCCCTCGATCGGGTCGGCGCGGATCGCGACGCTCGGGTGCTGCTCCTGGCCGGGGCCGGCCGGGGTTTCTGCGCCGGGCAGGATTTGGGCGATCGTGCCGTCGCCCCGGGCAGCGCCCCGGTGGACCTCGGCGCTTCGATCGAGCGCAATTACATGCCCCTGGTTCTCGGCCTGCGCAACCTGCCCGTGCCCGTGGTGTGCGCCGTCCATGGCGTCGCGGCGGGCGCGGGGGCGAACGTGGCGCTGGCCTGCGACGTCGTGGTCGCCGGCCGATCGGCGAGTTTCCTCCAGGCCTTCTGCAGGATCGGCCTGGTGCCGGACTCCGGCGGCACGTACTTCCTGCCGCGCCTGGTCGGCAGTGCGCGAGCGATGGGCCTGGCGTTGCTCGGCGACAAGCTGTCCGCGGAGGATGCGGCGCAGTGGGGCCTCATCTGGAAGTGCGTCGACGATACCGCCCTCGGCGCGGAAGTCGATCGCATCGTCGCCCAGCTCGCGGCGGCGCCCACCCGCGGGTTGGCGGCGATCAAGCGCGCCCTCCAGGCGTCCGCCGGCAGCACGCTGGAGCAGCAGCTCGAGCTCGAGCGCGACCTGCAGCGCGAGCTCGGCAACAGCGACGACTATCGCGAAGGGGTCGCAGCCTTTCTCGCCAAGCGGCCGCCGCGGTTCACCGGTCGCTGAGGGGAAGCGGCATGCCGGCGCTACCGCGCAACGCGCCCGTCGTGGTCATCGGCGCCGGCACAATGGGCGCCGGGATCGCCCACCTCGCGGCGCTACACGGTCATCCCGTGCAGTTGCACGATGCCCGGTTCGGTGCGGGCGACGCCGCGAGGGAGGCCATTCGCGAGGCCTTCGCCAAACTCGTGGCCAGGGACAGGCTCACCCAGGCCGATGCCGACGCGGCGCTGGCGCGAATCACCACGGTGGTGACCCGCCCGGACGCTTGCGTGGCGGGCCTGGTGGTGGAGGCGATCGTGGAGAGCGTGGACGCGAAGCGGGAGCTCTTCGCCGGTCTCGAGAACATCGTGTCGCCCGCGTGCATCCTCGCCTCGAACACGTCCTCGCTGTCGATCACCGCGCTCGCCGCCGGGCTGCGCCATCCGCAGCGCGTGATCGGCATGCATTTCTTCAACCCGGTGCCGGTCATGCCGCTGGTCGAGGTGGTACACGGCCTCGCGACCGACCTCGCAGTCGCGGACACCGTCTTCGAGACGGCCCGGGCCTGGGGCAAGACGCCCGTGCATGCGCGCTCGACGCCCGGGTTCGTGGTCAACCGCTGTGCCCGGCCGTTCTATGGCGAGGCGCTGCGGCTGCTGCACGAGCGGGCCGCGACCCCCGCGAGCCTCGATGCCATCCTGCGCGATGCCGGCGGCTTCCGTATGGGTCCGTTCGAGCTGATGGATCTGATCGGCCTCGACGTGAACCTGGCCGTCACCAAGAACGTGTGGGAGGGTTTCTTCAACGACCCGCGCTACGCGCCGTCCGTAATCCAGGCCGAGCTCGTGGCAGCCGGCTACCTCGGGCGCAAGTCCGGGCGCGGCTTCTACGTGTACGGCAAGGATGCGGCCCCCCCGGTGGCCGATGCCGAAGCCGCGACCGGGCCGCCGCCGCAGATCGCGCTCCACGGCGACGCGGGTGCGCTCGCGCCGCTGGTCGCGCGCTTGGCGTCCGCCGGGCTCGAGGTCTTCACGTGTCCCGCGGACTCGCGTTTCGGTACCGGGGTGCTGCGGCTCGGGGGCGCGAAAGGCCATGCCGGCAGCGCGACCCTGGCGCTCACCGATGGTCGTACCGCTACCGCCCGCGCGGTGGCGACCGGAGTCGCGGATTGCGTGCTGGTCGATTACGCGCTCGATCTCGGGCAGTGCAAGCGGGTTGCGGTGGCGCGTGCAGACACGTGCTCGGCGGCCGGGTACGCACTCGCCGTGGGGGCGTTGCAGGCGTGCGGCATCGCCGTGACCCGCGTCGATGATGCTCCCGGGCTGGTCGTCCTGCGCACCGTCGCCATGCTCGTCAACGAGGCCGCCGACGCCCTCCACCAGGGTGTCGCGGACGTGCAATCCATCGATCTTGCGATGCGCAAGGGCGTCAACTATCCGCAGGGACCGTTCGCGTGGGCACGCCAGCTCGGGGTCGGGACCGTGCGGGACGCGCTCGCGCACATCGGCGAACATTACGGCGACCCGCGCTACCGGATCGCGCCGCTGGTCGCGCGCCATGCGCGCACCGGGACGCCGCTCGATGGGTGAGCCGATTCCTGCGGGCCCTGCTGACACCGGACCTGCGGCGCAGGTGCTCGCCGATCGCGTCGCGCGGGCCATGTGGGACCGGGACGACGCCTCCCGAGGGCTGGGCATGGCGCTGGTGGGCGTCGCCCCGGGTCGGGCCGAGCTCGCGATGCCGGTGCGCCCGGACATGCTCAATGGCCACGCCATCTGCCATGGCGGTTTCATTTTCACCCTGGCGGACAGCGCATTCGCGTATGCATGCAACAGTTACAATCTCACCACCGTCGCGTCGGGTTGCAGCATCGATTTCGTGGCACCCGCGCGGCTCGGCGACCGGCTCACGGCGCGCGCCCACGAGGTGAGCACCAGCGGCCGCACCGGGGTGTACGACATCGAGGTCTCGAACCAGCGTGGCGAGAAGATCGCCTTGTTTCGCGGCAAGAGCTATCGCATCAAGGGCCACGTCGTCGAGGACGGCGCCTGAAGGCCCAGGCGGTCGCACGCAGGAGACGCGCCGCCGGAGGAGATTCCATGCCCGTACGCCAGCCGATGCTCTCCGAGCTCGAACCGATCGAGCGGGCGAGCGCCGACGAGCTCCGTGCCCTGCAGCTCGAGCGCTTGCGCTGGTCGCTGCGCCACGCCTACACCCATGTGCCGCATTACCGCCGCAAGTTCGACGCCGCGGGCGTGCGTCCCGATGACCTGCGCCGCCTGGAGGATCTTGCGCGCTTTCCGTTCACCACCAAGCAGGACCTGCGCGACAACTATCCCTTCGGCATGTTCGCGGTGCCGCGCGAGCAGGTGGTGCGCATCCACGCGTCGTCTGGCACCACCGGCAAGCCGACGGTGGTGGGCTATACCGCCCGCGACATCGACACCTGGAGCACGGTCATGGCGCGCTCGATCCGAGCGGCCGGAGGACGGGCCGGCGACATCATCCACGTCGCCTACGGCTACGGCCTGTTCACCGGTGGCCTGGGCGCGCATTACGGGGCAGAGCGCCTCGGCGCGACGGTGATCCCGATGTCCGGCGGCATGACCGAGCGGCAGGTGCAGCTCATTCACGACTTCCGCCCCGACATCATCATGGTGACTCCCTCGTACATGCTCGCCATCGCCGAGGAGATGGAGCGCCAGGGTTTCGACCCGCGCGCGTCGTCGCTCAAGATCGGGATTTTCGGCGCCGAGCCGTGGACGGCGGCGATGCGGGTGGCGATCGAGCAGAAGCTCGACCTGGACGCGATCGACATCTACGGACTGTCGGAGATCATCGGCCCCGGCGTCGCCCAGGAGTGCGTCGAGACCAAGGACGGACTCACCATCTGGGAGGACCATTTCTACCCGGAGATCGTCGATCCCGCGACCAGCCAGCCGGTGGCGGATGGCGAGCCGGGCGAGCTCGTCTTCACCTCCCTCACCAAGGAGGCGCTGCCGATGATTCGCTACCGCACCCGCGACCTGACACGCCTCCTGGCGCCCACGGCGCGATCGATGCGGCGCATGGCCAAGATCACCGGCCGCAGCGACGACATGCTCATCATCCGTGGCGTAAACCTTTTCCCCAGCCAGATCGAAGAGCTCATCCTGAAGCAACCCGAGCTCACCCCGCATTACATCCTCGAGGTGACGAGGCCCGCCGCACTCGACGAGCTGACGGTGCGCGTCGAGATGGCGCAAGCGCTCGACACTACCGGACCCGATGCGCAGCAGGCATCGGCACGCAAGCTCGAGCACGCCATCAAGGCCTATGCCGGCGTGACCAGCACGGTGCAGCTCGCGCTGCCCGGGACGGTCGAACGCTCCCTCGGCAAGGCCAAGCGCATTCTGGACCAGCGACCAAAGGATTGAACATGAAAGACGCCTTCATCTGTGACGCCCTCCGCACCCCGTTCGGCCGCTTCGGCGGATCGTTGTCCTCGGTGCGTGCCGACGATCTCGCCGCGGTCCCGATACGGGCCCTGATGGATCGCCATCCGGACGTCGATTGGACCGCGCTCGACGAGGTCTTCTATGGGTGCGCCAACCAGGCGGGCGAAGACAATCGCAACGTGGCGCGCATGGCCGCGCTGCTCGCCGGCCTGCCGCCGTCGGTGCCCGGCACCACCATCAACCGTCTTTGCGGTTCCAGCCTCGATGCGATTGCCATCGCCGCACGCACCCTGAAGACCGGCGAAGCCGACTTGGTGATCGCCGGCGGCGTGGAGAGCATGAGTCGGGCGCCGTTCGTGATGGGCAAGGCCGACGCGGCGTTCTCGCGCACCATGAAGATCGAGGACACCACCATCGGCTGGCGTTTCGTCAACCCCCTCATGAAGGCCAAGTATGGGATCGACTCGATGCCGCAGACCGCCGAAAACGTGGCGGACGACTACAAGGTGACGCGCGCCGACCAGGATGCGTTTGCGCTGCGCTCGCAACAGCGCGCGCTCGCCGCGCAGGCGAACGGGGCGCTCGCCGAGGAGATCGTGCCGGTGCACGTGCCCCAGAAGAAGGGCGAGTCGATCGTCGTCGACAAGGACGAGCATCCCCGCGCGACCTCGCTCGACGCGCTGGCGAAGCTCAAGCCCGTGGTGCGACCGGATGGCACGATCACGGCGGGCAATGCCTCCGGCGTGAACGATGGCGCCGCGGCACTGTTGCTGGCGACCGAGGAAGGCGCGCGTCGCCACGGCCTGACGCCGCGGGCGCGCGTGGTGGCGGCCACCACCGCGGGCGTTCCCCCGCGGATCATGGGCGTCGGGCCGGCGCCGGCCACCCAGAAGCTGCTGCAGCGCGTCGGGCTGGGCGTCGGCGACCTCGACATCATCGAGCTCAACGAGGCCTTTGCCGCACAGGCGCTCGCGGTGCTGCGCGAGCTGGGCGTCGCCGACGATGCGCCGCACGTCAATCCCAACGGCGGCGCGATCGCGCTGGGCCACCCGCTCGGCGCCTCGGGGGCGCGCCTGGCCACGGCGGCGTTGCTGCAACTCGAGCGCCGCAAGGGGCGCTACGCGCTGTGCACGATGTGCATCGGGGTGGGGCAGGGGATCGCGCTGCTGATCGAGCGGGTGTAGCCGGCGGCTTGCAGTTTGCCGAGGCAACGGGGCAACGGGGCAACGCGATTGCCGGCCGACGGCGCGGCATCGTAGTGGCTCGCGCAGCGAACGCGCGGTCGCGACCGCTGCGCGCCCGGCCGTGGCCATCCGGCCGGGGGATTGTCGGCACAGCTTATTCAAGCCTAGCTCGGGCGGCTGCGCGCTCCAGTGAATCAAGCAGATGGATGCGTGGCACGGACGGTGCTCACGCCGTTCTTCTTTTGTGGACATGGGTCCCGGGGAGATCGGCATGCGCAGTATCCTGATCGGCGTATTCGTCTCGGCAGTCCTGCTGGGCACCGCTGCGTCGGCGGCGATGGTGACGGACATCACCGTCTTCTCGACCAATGAAGAGGGCAACTACTGGAACGGCCTCATCTGGAACACGCAGGGCAAGGACACCGAGCCCGTGCCGCCCGGACGGTGGAACCTCTACGTCTCGCCCGATCCGCTGAGCGTTACGTCGCCGACCTTCCTCAACAGCGACAACGCCCCCTCGACCCGGGTGGCGATCGTCCTCGTGCCCGGCGACAACACCTATTCCATCTACGGCGAGGGGGTGAACACGACGTTCGATCCGCTCCAGCACTTCGTCCTGAATCTTTATTTTGGCGGCATGCAGGCCGCTCCCGCCATTTCGGGTGTGCAGAACCTCGACAACAGCAACCTCCAGCCGGCAGGCCATCCGAACGGCCTCGACATCTACGGCAACTCCGGCGCAGCCGAGGCGGGCACGCTCAGCACGATGATCGGCAACCAGCTCATCACCCTGACCGCATTCTCGTGGATCACCGGCGGCACGCGGGATGTCGTCTGGCCGTACTGGGCGAACGACGCGCCCTATGCCTCGGGAAGCGGCAGCGTCGACTATTACGGCTCATTCAACCTGAACGTGCGGCAGGTCCCGATACCGGGCAGCCTCTACCTGGTCGGACTCGGGCTCGCGGTGGTCACCGCGGTCCGTCGGCGCCGGCGGGCCGCGACGACTTCGGTCTGAGCGCGACCGGCTCTCGCGGAAGCCTCGGGCCCGCGGTGTCAGCCTTCGCCGAACAGCGCGACGACCCGCTCGCGCAACCAGCGGTTGCCTGGCTCGCCTTCGAACCGCCACGACCAATGCACGCTCACGTCGAAGGCGGGTAACGCCATGCGAGGCTTCAGCACGGCATAGCGGCCGAGCTCGCCGAAGACCGCAGCCAGCCGTGACGGCATGATGACCGCCAGCTCGGTCGCGGCGATGATCCGCGGCAGCACCATGAAATGCGGCAGGGTGAGCCGGATGCGCTGGTCGAGCCCGAGCTCGCGTAGCACGCGCGCGGTGGCCGAATGCGAGCGCACCACCACGTAGTCCAGCGTGTCGAGCACGCTGCGCGTGCCATTCCGGCGGGCGGCGGGATGCCCTGCGCGTAGCAGCACCACGTAACGCTCGTGGAGCAGGAACCGCCGCTCCGTCTGGGTCAGCGCGGGAATGTACCCGAGGGCGAGATCGATGCGGCCGGTCTCCAGCGCGGGCAGGATGTCGCTGTCGTCGAGCTGGAAGACCTCGAGTCGCAGCCTTGGCGCTTCGTCGGCGAGCGCGCGTAAAAGCGGTGGCAGGAAGATCGCCTCGCCGATGTCGCTCATGTGCAGCCGGAACGTACGCTCCGACTGCGCCGGGTCGTACCGCTCGCCTTCGCGGATCGCGAGCTCCAGCACCCGCAGGGCTTCGCGGACGGCGCCTGCCAGACGGTCGGCCCGGGCTGTGGGTGCCATCCCGCGCTGGCTCCGCACGAACAGCGGATCCTGATAGATCGTTCGCAGCCGGCGCAGGGCGTGGCTCACCGTCGGCTGGGCGACGCCGAGCCGCTCCGCGGCGCGGCTCACGCTGCCACATGCATGGATCGCATGGAACGTCTGGAGCAGATTGAGATCGAGAGCGTCGGTATTCATTTAGCGAATGATCTTTATGGCGATTATGCCATGGACAAATATCGCGCCGGCGCTTAACGTGGCCGGATCGCGGTGCGATTCCAACCGCTGCCGAACCGGTGCCAAACCCCTCTAGCCGAACTCGAACTTCAATCCCGTCCCAGCTCATGGAAGTCTCCTTCAGCAAGGAAGTCGAGTTGCTCCGCATGGGTGCGGGCGAGACCTTCCACGGCGAGGGCATCCTCGCGATCACCAAGGCGCTGTTGCAGTCCGGCGTGGCCTACGTCGGCGGCTACCAAGGGGCGCCGGTGTCGCATCTGATGGACGTGCTAGTCCAGGCGAAGGACTATCTCGCCGAGCTCGGCGTCCACGTCGAGGCCTGTGCCAACGAAGCGTCGGCGGCGGCGATGCTAGGTGCTTCACTCGCCTATCCGGTGCGCGGCGCCGTCACCTGGAAGTCCATCGTCGGCAGCAACGTCGCGGCCGATGCCGTGTCGAACCTGGCGTCGCCGGGGGTGCTGGGCGGTGCGTTGATCATCGTCGGTGAGGACTACGGCGAAGGCGCGTCGGTGATCCAGGAACGCACCTACGCGTATGCGCTCAAGTCGTCGCTGCTGCTGTTCGATCCACGTCCCGACCTCGCGCACATGGTCGACATGGTCGAGTATGCGTTCTCGGCGTCCGAGGCGGCGAGCATGCCCGCGATCCTGCAGCTGCGCATCCGCGCCTGTCACGTGCGCGGAACGTTTCCCTGTCGCGACAACGTCGCGCCGGCGATCTCCACCCGGCATCTGCTCGACGAGCCGGCGGGCTTCGACTACGCCCGTCTCGCCCATCCCCCGGCCACGTACCGCCAGGAGAAGCTCAAGTTCGCTGAGCGCATCCCGGCCGCGCGGCGGTTCATCGTCGAGCGGGCTTTGAACGAGCGCTTTCCCGGCAGGCGCGCGGACCTCGGGATCATCGTCCAGGGCGGCCTGTACAACTCGGTGGTGGGCGCGCTCGGCCGCATCGGCCTCGCCGACGCCTTCGGCGACAGCGAGCTGCCCATGCTGGTGCTCAACGTCACCTACCCGCTGGTGCCGGAGGAGGTGCGCGACTTCTGCGTCGGCAAGCGCGCCGTGCTGGTCATCGAGGAAGGCCAGCCGGAGTTCATGGAGCAGGAGATCGGGGCGACCTTGCGCCGCCTCGACGTACAGACCGCGCTCCACGGCAAGGATCTGCTGCCGATGGGCGGCGAGTACACGGTCGAAGTGCTGGCGCAGGGATTGGCGGCGTTTGTCGAGCGGCACGCTGCGGATCTCGACGTCGGCGCCGGCCAGGTGTGGCTCGCCGGCAATGCCGCGCGGCGGGCCGCTGTCGCGGCGGCGCTGGAGGCGCCGTTACCCGCGCGTCCGCCACAGTTCTGCATCGGCTGTCCCGAGCGCCCGGTGTTCGCGGCGATCAAGCTCGCCCAGCAGCAGGTCGGGCGGGTGCACATCGCCGCCGACATCGGCTGCCATGCCTTCGCGACTTTCGAGCCCTTCGGGCTTGGCCATTCGATCCTGGGCTACGGCATGAGCCTGGCGAGCCGCGCCGGGGTCTCGCCGTTCATGAAGCGGCGCACCATGGCGATCATGGGCGACGGCGGGTTCTGGCACAACGGGGTGCTGTCCGGCGTGCAATCGGCCCTGTTCAACGGCGACGACGCGGTACTGCTGATCTTCAAGAACGGCTACACCTCGGCGACGGGAACCCAGGAAATCATCTCCACCCCGACCGAAGCCATGAAGGATGCGGCGTCGGACAAGACCGAGAGCCTGGTCGCACGCAACGACGTGATCGAGCGCACCCTCGAGGGCCTGGGCGTGCAGTGGTTGCGGCGGGTGGACAGCTATCGCGTCGACGCGATGCGCAAGACCGTGCAGGAGGCGCTCACCACCGACTTCTCCGGCCTCAAGGTGATCGTGGCCGAGGGCGAATGCCAGCTCGAGCGGCAGCGCCGGGTGAAGCCGTGGCGGGCGGCACGGTTGAAGCGCGGCAAGCGCATGGTGCGGGTCAAGTACGGTGTCGACGAAGACACGTGCTCGGGGGACCACTCGTGCATACGGCTGTCCGGATGTCCGACGCTTTCGGTCAAGCCGAGCAGCGATCCGCTGCGGGTCGACCCGGTCGCCACCGTACTCGAAGGTTGCGTCGGATGCGGCCTGTGCGGCGAGAACGCGCATGCCGCGACCCTGTGCCCGTCGTTCTATCGCGCCGAAGTGATCCAGAACCCGACCTGGGCCGATCGCCTGGCCGCCGGCATGCGCGCCGCCGTTGCCCGCCTGGTGCAGCCGTCGTGAGCTCCGGACCGGTCGCGCCCGCCATGGGAAACGATGCGCGAGCGTTGCGGGTGCTGGTGGCCGCGCTCGGCGGTCAGGGCGGCGGCGTGCTGGCGGAGTGGCTGGTCGATGCGGCCACGGCGGCAGGATTGTTCGCGCAGAGCACCTCGATCCCCGGAGTCGCGCAGCGCACCGGTGCGACGACGTATTACATCGAGGTCTTCCCCATTGCGATCGACGCCCTGGGTGGCCGGCGGCCGGTGCTCGGCCTCTATCCGGTTCCAGGCGCCATCGACCTCGTGGTGGCGTCCGAGCTGCTGGAAGCGGGCCGCGTGCTGCAGGCCGGCATGGTCAGCGCCGATTGCACCCATCTCGTCACCTCCACCAGCCGAACCCTCACCACCGCCGAGAAGATGTCCCTCGGCGACGGTCGCTTTTCCTCCGACCGTCTGGTGGAGGTGGCGCGTACCCATAGCCGCCGACTGACCGCCTTCGACATGGACGCGACCGCCCGCGAGGCAGGCACGGTGGTGAGCGCGGTCATGCTCGGCGCGATCGCGGGCAGTGGCATCCTGCCCATCGGGCCGGCCGTTTTCGAGGGGGTGATCCGGAACAGCGGCGTCGGTGTCGAGGGGAGCCTGCGCGGTTTTGCGGCGGGGGTTGCGGCGGTACGCGAAGAGGCCCTCGACGCAGCCGGCGGGCTGCCCGATGCACCGGCTTCTGCCGCTGGGACCGGAGTCGCTGTGCCGGACGCCACGGCGGACCCCATGCCCGCAGGTACCGACGGCATGGCATGGCCGGCGACGGTCGCCGCGATGGCGGCCCTCGGCGAAGCGCGACTCTCGGAATACCAGGACCGACGCTACGCCGGCCTCTATCGCGAGCGCGTGGCCGAGGTCCTCGCCGCGGAGCGCCGGGCCGATCCCGAGGCGCGTCACGATCATGCCCTGACGCGCGAGTACGCGCGTTTCCTGGCGTTGTGGATGGCGTTCGACGACATCGTGCGGGTGGCAGGGCTCAAGGTTCGCGCGAGCCGGTTCGCCCGGGTGCACCACGAGGTCGGCGCGGCGCCCGGCGACGTGGTGCGCATCGTCGATCACTTCAAGCCGGGGATCCCGGAATTAGCCGGCCTGCTGCCACCTCGCCTCGCGGCCGGGCTGGTACGCTGGGAGGGGCGTCGTCAGACGAAGGGTCGGACACCGCTCGCCTTCGCGCTGCACCTGCGCAGCGACGGCGTCCTCGGGCTGGCGCTGCTGCGGATGCTGGCCAGCCTCCGCGCATGGCGCCGCCGCGGGGCACGCTACGCGGACGAGCAGGCGGGTATCGCGCGCTGGCACGACGCGGTGCTGCGCGCCGCCGCGGTGGACTGGGATCTCGCCCACGAGCTGGCCTTGTGCGGTCGCCTCGTCAAGGGCTATGGCGAAACCAACCTGCGCGGCAAGCGCAATCTTTCGCATATCATGACGCACCTCGCGACGACGGACGCCCCGGCGCCGATGCGGGCAGTGGCCGTTCGCGAGGCGCGCGACGCGGCGCTGGCCGACGAAGGCGGGCTGGCCCTCGATGCCACGCTCGCGAGGCTGGGGGCGCCGCCGCGTCCCGTGACCGTCCACCCGATCCGCTTCGTGCGCAAACCTTCGAACAAGCCAGCCGCCACCACTTCCGCATGAGCCGCACGCACGTCACCCGCTTCACTGTCGAGTTCGGCGACTGCGACCCTGCCGGCATCGTCTTCTATCCCAACTACTTCCGCTGGATGGATGCGGCGTCGCTGCATTGCTTCCGGGCCGCGGGTGTCCCCAACTGGCACGAACGCGAGGCGGCCGACGGTGTACTCGGCATGCCGCTCGTCGATGCCCAGGCTCGGTTCGTGGCACCTTCGACCTACGGCGATGCGATCGAGGTGGAAACCACCGTCGTCGAGTGGCGCCGCACGAGCATCGTGCTGCAGCACCTCATCCGCCGCGGCGACGTCCTGCTGGTCGAGGGCCGCGAGGTGCGGGTATTCGCGCGCCGGCATCCGGAGGACCCGAAGCGGATCCAGGCGGTGCCGCCGCCCGACGACGTGCGGGCCCTGTTCGACGCCACCGGTCCGCACGACCCTTGAGCGCTAGCGCCGGTGCCCCCATGAGCTAACCCGGGCAGTCCCGGGTAGCCCCCGCGCCCGACGTCCCCTGCTACGGACCGCGGATCGCACCCACGCCGCGACGTGCCACCCAAGGCGCGCGCCAGGAGGAGGAACGATGGAAGCGCCATGCACGACGTGACCGATCCCGCGGCGGAGCCGCTCAGCACGCCGTATGGGCGAGTCGGTCGCAGCCTCTTCGCGACCACCAAGGTACTCGCGATCTTCGGTGCCCTGGTCTTCACCGGCATCGTGCTGATGGAGATCGTGTCGATCGTCGGACGCAAGCTCTTCCTGTGGCCGGTGCCCGGCGACGTCGAGCTGCTGCAGATGTGCGCGTCGTTCGCCGCGGCATCGTTCTTCGCGTACTGCCACATGGCGCGTGGCGACGTGAAAGTCGATTTCTTCACCCACAACCTGCGTGCGGATCGGGTGGCCTTGCTCGATGCCTTCGGATCGCTCCTGGTGGGATCGTTCGGCGCGCTCATCGCCTGGCGCGCCGGCGCCGGAGCGATGGCCGTCAAGGATGCAGGCGAAACCTCGGCAATCCTCGGCGTCCCCGTCTGGATCGCCCAGGCGCTGATGGTGCCGGGCTTCATCCTGCTGGCACTCGCGGGGTTCTACCAGTGCGTGCATCTCGTCGGCGCTGCCCTCCAGTACCGGCGGCAGGCGACGTGAGCGCGGTGTCACGCGGCACGCCGCGCTCGCCTGGCGGGACGTGCATCGTTGCCGTGGGAACGCCTCGTGCGGAGCGGCATTGGTGAGCGGCATCGAGATCGGCGGGCTGCTCTTCGCCATCATGCTGGTGCTGATGGTGGTGCGCGTGCCGATCGGGATTGCGATGTTCGTGGTCGGGCTGGGCGGGTATACCTACCTCATCGGCGGCAGCCTCGCAGTGCCCCTCAATTCCCTCAAGAACCTCGCCTACGCGCGTCTTTCCAACTACGACCTCGTCGTCATCCCGCTGTTTCTGCTCATGGGGCAGTTCGCGACCCATGGTGGCCTGAGCCGGTCGCTGTTCCGTTTCGTCGGCGCCTACCTCGGGCATCGCAAGGGCGGCATCGCCATGGCGGCCATTGGTGCGTGCGCGGGTTTCGGGGCGATCTGCGGCAGCTCGGTGGCGACCGCCGCGACCATGGGCCATGTCACCCTTCCGGAGCTGCGCCGCTATGGCTATTCGGGGTCGCTTGCCACCGGCGCACTGGCCGCGGGCGGCACTCTGGGTATCATGATCCCGCCGTCGGTGCCGCTGGTGATCTACGCCATCCTCACCCAGGAAT
>JBDTWB010000099.1:0-13965 GCA_040006895.1 Casimicrobiaceae bacterium
TCGATCGTGGTCGACGAGGAGAAGCACAGCATGGACGTGGTGGTCGACGAGGAAAACCTCGCCATCGCCATCGGCCGTCTGGGACAGAACGTTCGCCTCGCTTCCGAGCTGACCGGGTGGGAGCTCAATCTCATGAGCGTCGAGGATTCGCAGAAGAAGCACGAGGCCGAGAGCGACCAGCTACGCTCGTTGTTCATGGCGCGGCTCGACGTCGACGAGGAGGTCGCCGACATCCTGATCGGCGAAGGCTTCACCTCGCTCGAGGAAGTCGCCTACGTGCCGATCAACGAGATGCTCGAGATCGAGTCGTTCGACGAGGACACTGTCAACGAGCTGCGCAGCCGGGCACGCAACGCCCTGCTCACCGAGGCTATCGTGCGCGAGGAAAGCGTCGAAAACGTCGAGGAGGCGCTGCTGTCGCTGGAAGGCATGGACACCGAGATCGCGAGCAAGCTCGCGAGCAACGGCATCATCACCCGCGACGCCCTTGCCGACCTCGCAGTGGACGAGCTCATCGAGCTCACCGCCATGGAGCAGGAGCGGGCACAGGAACTCATCATGAAGGCACGGGCGCACTGGTTCGAGGAGACCCCCGCTCCCATTGCGCAGGCTGCCTCGGCCACGCCGGCAGTAGGTCAGCAGGGCTGACCGCCACCCGACAGGGCATCAAGCAAGAAAGCAGGAGAAGCGCATGGCGCAGACGACCATTGAACAATTCGCAACCGAGCTCAAGCTGCCTACCGGGGCGCTGCTCGAGCAGCTGGACCGGGCCGGCGTCGACGGCAAGAAGGAGGGCGACGCTCTGTCCGAGCAGGACAAGACCAAGTTGCTGGAGTACTTGCGCAAGCAGCATGGCTCCGCTGGCGAGCCCAAGAAGAAGATCACCCTGACCCGCAAGCAGACCACCGAGATCAAGGCGGCGGGCTCGACCGGTCGCCCCCGCACCATCCAGATCGAAGTGCGCAAGAAGCGCGTGTTCGTGAAGCGCGACGAGGGCGATGCAGCTCCCGTGGTCGAGGAGGCCCCGAAGATCGTAATCCCGATGCTCAACGCCGGGGAAATCGCGGCGCGCGAGGCGGAGGAACGCAAGGCGCAGGAACTGATCGCGCGGCAGCAGCAGGAGATTGCCGCCAAGCACGAGCAGGCCACCCGCAAGACCAAGAAGGAGCGTGACGCCGACGAGGCTGCGGCAGCGAAGCTCGCGGCCGAGGCGGAGGCTGCAGCTGCAGCTGCCACCGCGGCAGCAGCCGCGGCGTCGAGCGAGGAAGCGCGCAAGACGGCCATGGAAGCCGCGCGGGCAGAAGCTGCGGCGATGAACGCCGCCCAGGCGGGGCCGCCCAAGGAAGTCAAGGCGGCGACGCCGGCGACCACCACTCTCCACCGGCCCGCGGCCAAGCCCGGCGAGAAGCCGAAGCCGATCAAGAAGGCCGGATCGGCATTCCAGGAGGAAGCGGCGCGCCGTCGTGCTCTCAAGCTCCGCGGCGACGTCACCAGCGGCGGTGCGAACGCCGGCTGGCGCCAGCCGAAGGTGGGGCGTCACCGCCATGACGAGGAGGGTGGCGAGGGCGCGACTGCAGCCGCCGGCCCGATCGTGCGCGATGTCTCGGTGCCGGAAACCATCACCGTCGCCGATCTCGCTCACAAGATGTCGGTCAAGGCCGTGGAAGTCATCAAGGCGCTGATGAAGCTTGGACAGATGGTTACCATCAACCAGATGCTGGACCAGGAAACCGCGATGATCGTGGTCGAGGAACTCGGGCACAAGGCGACCCCCGCCAAGCTCGACGACCTCGACGCGCTGCTGGAGGAGTCGACCGATGCGCACAAAATCGGCGAGGCCGAGCCGCGTCCGCCGGTGGTCACCGTCATGGGCCACGTCGATCACGGCAAGACCTCGCTGCTCGACACCGTCCGGCGCGCGCGGGTGGCCAGCGGCGAAGCGGGCGGTATCACCCAGCACATCGGTGCCTACCACGTGAAGACCGAGAAGGGCGTGATCACGTTCCTCGACACCCCGGGGCACGAGGCCTTCACGGCGATGCGTGCGCGCGGCGCCAAGGTGACGGACATCGTCGTGCTGGTGGTCGCGGCCGATGATGGCGTCATGCCCCAAACGCGCGAGGCCATCGCCCACGCCAAGGCGGGCAACGTGCCCATGGTCGTGGCGATGAACAAGATCGACAAGCCCGAAGCGAATCCCGACCGCGTGAAGCAGGAGCTCGTGGCCGAAGGCGTGATTCCGGAAGAGTACGGCGGGGAAACGCAGTTCGTGCCCGTTTCAGCGAAAACGGGAGAAGGTCTCGACAATCTGCTCGACGCGATCCTGCTGCAGGCCGAGGTGCTGGAGCTCAAGGCGCCGAGGGATGCTCCGGCGCGCGGCATCGTCATCGAGTCGCGCCTCGACCGCGGTCGAGGCCCGGTGGCGACTGTCCTGGTGCATTCGGGAACGCTGAAGCGCGGCGACATCGTCCTGGCCGGTGCGGTGTTCGGCAGGGTTCGGGCGATGACCGACGAAACCGGCAAGCCGGTCACTGCAGCGGGTCCGTCGATCCCGGTGGAAATCCAGGGGCTCTCGGACGTGCCGCTGGCGGGTGAGGACGTGATGGTGCTCGGCGACGAGCGCAAGGCCCGCGAGATCGCGCTCTTCCGCCAGGGCAAGTTCCGCGACGTGAAGCTCGCCAAGCAGCAGGCCGCGAAGCTCGAGAACATGTTCGACCAGATGGCCGAGGACGCGATCAAGACCTTGTCGCTCATCGTGAAGGCGGACGTGCAGGGTTCCTACGAAGCGCTGACCCAGGCGCTCACGAAGCTCTCCACCGGCGAGGTCAAGGTGAACATCGTGCATGCCGCCGTGGGCGGCATTACCGAGTCGGACATCAACCTGGCGCTCGCGTCCAAGGCGGTGGTGATCGGCTTCAACGTGCGTGCCGACGTTGCCGCGCGCAAGCTCGCCGAGAGCAGCGGCGTGGACATCCGCTTCTACAACATCATCTACGACGCGGTCGACGAGGTGAAGGCTGCGCTGTCGGGCATGCTCGCGCCGGAGCGCAAGGAGTCGCAGCTCGGATTGGTGGAGGTGCGCGAGGTCTACAAGATCTCCAAGGTCGGCACGGTCGCCGGCTGCTACGTGCTCGAAGGCGTCATCCGGCGTGGCGGGCGAATCCGGCTGCTGCGCGACAGCGTGGTGTTACACGACGGTGAGCTCGATTCCCTGAAGCGGTTCAAGGACGATGTGCGCGAAGTGAAGTCGGGCTTCGAGTGCGGCCTGTCGATCAAGAACTTCCACGACATCGAGAAGGGCGACCAGCTCGAGTGCTACGAGATCGTCGAGGTGAGTAGAACCCTGTAGAAGGAGCTTGCGCAGCTTCGCGCGCACAGGCATGAAAAAACACTCGCAAAGGGCACAGCGGGTCGGCGACCAGATCCAGCGCGAGCTCGCGCCGCTGTTGCGCGACGAGATCAAGGATCCGCGCGTCGGGTCCGTCACGGTCACGAGCGTGGAGGTCAGCACGGACCTGTCGCACGCCAAGGTGTTCTTCACACACCTTGCTGGCAGCGAGAAGGCCGCGGATGCAGTCGAGGCCCTGCAGCACACCGCGGGGTTTCTGCGTCACGAGTTGTCGCAGCGCCTGCAGCTCTATTCGGTGCCGCAACTGCACTTCGTCTACGACGACTCGATCGAATCGGGCATGCGCCTGTCGCAGCTCATCGATCAGGCGGTGGCGTCGGACCGGCGCAACGCGGGCACGGCGGATTCCGAGCCGCCATCCGATCCGGAGAAGCCGTAGCACGCGATCGGTATGCCGGCAGCCGGTGACGGCTTGGCATCCGCGCACGGATTGGACGCCATGGGCGAACGGGTTGCGACGCCGGTCAAAGCAAGAGTTGTTCGGCATCGCGTCGACGGCGTGCTGTTGCTCGACAAGCCGGTCGGCCTTTCCTCGAACGCGGCGTTGCAGCACGCCAAGCGCCTTTTCAACGCGGCTAAGGCCGGGCACACCGGCACGCTCGATCCGCTGGCGAGCGGCCTGCTGCCGCTCTGCTTCGGTGAAGCCACCAAGTTCGCGCAGGATCTGCTCGACGCTCGCAAGGAGTATCTCGCGACCGTGCGGTTCGGGATCGCGACGACCACCGGTGATGCGGAAGGCGCTCTCGTTGCCGAAGCGCCGGTCGAGTTCGCGCTGGCCGACCTCACCGCTGCGGCTGAACGTTTTCTGGGCATCTCGCAGCAGGTGCCGCCGCGCTATTCCGCACTGAAGTACCAGGGTCGCAACTACTACGATTACGCTCGGGCCGGAGTCGAGATCCCGCGCGTCCCGCGGGCGATCGAGATCGAGCGACTGGAGGTGCTCGACTTCGTCCCTCCGTTGGCCACGCTTCGCGTCGTCTGCGGGAAGGGGACCTACATCCGCACCCTTGCCGAGGACCTTGCCGCCGCGGTCGGCAGCGTCGCCCATCTGACGGCTTTGCGCCGCACCGGATCGGGTTTCTTCCACCTGGAGCGCGCCCTGACACTGCAGCAGCTGGAGGTGCTTGACCCCAAGGAGCGCCTGCGCCAGCTCCTGCCGATCGATGCCGCCCTTCTGGGCCTACCCGCTGCGACGCTAGACGCCGCCGCCAGCATCGCCCTGCAGCAGGGACGGTCGGTGGGTTGTCCGCCCGAGGGGTCGGGCCGCATGCGCGCCTACACGGCCAGTGGGACTTTCCTAGGCGTGGTCGAAGCACGCGAGTCTCACTATCATCCGCTACGGCTCGTGCGCACCGACGCTGCGTCCGGCGCGATCCATGATCAAGGCGAAGCGACGCCTACCGCGTCGGCGGAGTGATCGCGCGCCTCGGCGGAGCGGGGGCTTTCGCCAGCCGCGTACGCAGCGTTTCGAGCACATCGACGTAGCGCGGATCGTCGGCCAGGTTGTTCATCTCTGCCGGATCGACAGTGAGGTCGTAGAGCTCCTCGCCGGCGCCGTCGGAAACGATCAACTGCCAGCGCGCGTCCTGGATGGCGCGCAGGCTGCCGCGCGCGGTGGGCCACGATGCTGGCATGCCGGTTCTGCGCCCGACTTCCGCGACCACGTCGTCGGTCACGTTGCGACCGACCAGCTCGGCCGGCTTCGGAAACGGTGCGCTGACCAGTCCGGCGAGATCGGCGATGAGCGCCGGCACGTCCTGGAGTGAGGTCGGGTCGACGGATCGATCGCGCGCCACCCGCGACGGGTAGCGCACGATCAACGGAATGCGAACCTGCTCCTGGTAGAGGCTGTGCCCGTGGAACATGAGTCCGTGTTCGCCCCAGCTCTCGCCGTGGTCCGAGGTAAAGACAACGATCGTGTTGTCCAGGAGGCCTCGCCGGCCGAGCGCATCGAGCGTCGCGCCGATCTCCGTGTCGAGATAGAGCAACGCCTCGTCGTAGCGGTCGATCCAGGCCTTGAGAATCGCGGGGTCACGCACCGTCGTGCTGGCGTCGATATCGCCGAGCTCGATGCGAGTGGGGCGTGGCCCACCCGTGCGCCCGGAGAACCGGCCCTGGAAACCTTCCGGTGGCAAGTACGGCCCGTGCACGTCCATGTAATTGACGAAGGCGAAGAACGGCCGATCGCCGACGGTATCGATCCAATCCAGCAACCGGCCATTCACGTCCGCGGCACTGCGCCGGCCGGGAATGTCGATCCATCCAAACTTTGGCAGGACGTGATACGCAAGCAGGCGACCGAGCACCGTGCGGGCCAGCGCATCGCCGCCATTGGCGTAGAGATCGTCGTAATGGACGAAGCCGCGGGCCAAGCCGGTCTGTCGTCCGCACCAGAACACGTTGGCGACGAAACCACCGGTTGCGTACCCCCCTTGCCCGAGAACTTCGGCGAGGGTCGGATATTTGCCGTCGAGGTAGGGGCGCCGATGCTCGCCGGCGTGATGCTCGTTCAGGGCACGGCCGGTCATGAGCGAGGCATGCGCCGGCAGCGTCCATGACGAAGCCGAGTAAGCGTGGAGGTACAGGCGTCCTTCCGCAGCCAGCCCGTCGAGCCGCGGCGTGGTGGGTCGCACGTAGCCGTAGCTCCCCACGTGGTCGGCTCTCAAGGTATCGGCGACCAGCACCAGGACGTTCGGACGGGCACCAGCCACCGGCAGGCGCGCCGTCGCGCGCCGCTCCAGGATGGGCGGAATGCCGAGTTCCAGGACGGCGGCGAGCCCGACGAGACCCAGCAATACGGGCAGGCCACGACGGGCGATCCTGAGAGCGGGTCCGCGATGCGCCGTGAAGAGCCGCGCGGATTGCGTGGCGACTCCGAGACCGAGCAGTGCGGCCGCCCACGCGGCAAAGAGCTGGCCCTGGAGCATCGCCCCGAGGTAGACCCCGCCGGCGACGGCCGAGAAGACCAGCGCACGCAACCAGTCGACGCGCCCGACGGTGCGGGACAACGTCAGGAACAACACGCCAAGCGCTGCGCCTGCCGTGCCATAGACCAGCGGTGCGACCCAGAGAATGCGAACCGTGTTGCCACTGCGCCACGCAAGTGCGCCGGGTACCAGACTGAGGATGCAGAACTCGATCGCCTCCAGGAAACCGTAGGTGAGGCCGAGCACCAGGCCGAGAAGGATGTAGATACGCCATGGCGCATCCGACGCCCGCCTGCCCGGTACGCCGGTTGCAAGCGCTCGGGCAGGATGCGCACGCGGCCCTCTCACGATGCGCGGCTCCCGGGCATGGAGTCGGCGAGGTCGGGATAGAAGCGCGCAACGGGATACGACCCGCCCCGCAGCCCTTCCCGGCAGAATGCCCGGATGCGCGCACGCACCGGTTCCGGCAATCCCGCATCGCGGCTTTCCCGGCCCGTGCGCAGGAACCGGCCGCCGCGCACGGAAAACATCGTGGGCCGTGCCATCTCGAACAATTCCTCGTGGAGGGTCATGAACTCGAATGCGCAGCGCGCGTCGATCTGTGAAGCCTGGTCGGGGGTCAGGGCAATGCCCAGGAACCGCGCCACCCGATCGCGAACGGCGCTGAAGTCCCGGGTCATTTCCTCGAAGTGGACGAACAGTACGTTTTCGTGGGTGGCGGCGAGATCCCACCAGCCGAGCACGTGATTCGGCCACGAGCCCCAGTGCATGGCGTCGCTGCAGAACCATTCCGCCATCGACTCGACCGAGGGCAGCAGGGGACCTGCAAGCATCCGGTCGAGATCGACGATGCTGGCAAAGCAGCTCAACGGATTGCGCGCGACGTAGATGTACCTGGCCCGTTCGGCGTAGGGACACAAGGCCGCCGGCAGATGCGTCTTGATGATCCGCACGGGCGGGTCGCCGACCCGCGGCGCGTCGCTCACCCCGACACCATCCTCAGCCTCGATCCACGGACTCATCATGTAGAGGTGCGGGAAGCGCCCGTCGCCGAGGGCACCAGTACCGCGAGTCACGATCTGGTAGACGGTCTGCTGCATCCAGGTGGTTCCGCTGCGCATCTGGGTGGCGATGAACACATCGCCATCACCGGGCTCGTAGCGAGACGCCGCGTCGAACGTGGCGGGGCTGCAGATGTTCGGCGGCCCGGCGACGTCACGAAATTGGAACGTGGGCATCGCCGCCCGGCCTCCGCGTAGCCAGGACAGCAAGCGGACCACGGGTAGCGCCGGGAGGGAAAGTCGGGCGATCCGGCGCTTGATGGCCCGTCGCTCCGCTACGGATGCGCCGAAATAGGCCTTGCCCCGCGTGTGCCGCGCCTCCCAGGCGAAGTACAGACCGACGTAGCCAAGGACTGCCAGGACGAGCAGCACGGCCAGCCCGACCGCGATCGGCCAGCTCAAGCCGCCTGCACCGTCGTCAGTCCGCCATGGCGCTGGCGGCCTAGGGCGACCGGCGGCGCGCGAGCACGCGCCAGACCCGGGATACCAGGTTCACGAGCCGCTGCCAGAACATGAGGACCACGCCGATGGTCGCACCCAGCGCCGAGGTGAGCGGGACCAGCAGGTCCGGTCCGATGTAGAGCAGCGCGAGAGGGAAGCCGGGAAGACCTTCGGGATCGATGCGCCATGCCGGAGCCGTGGCGAAGCCGCCTACCCCCCCGCCGAGCCCGAACAGGCCGACGCCGAGGACGATGACGACGAGGATACGACGGAGGTACATCGGCACTCCTGCTGTAACCATTGCACGGCGCATGACAGTCTGCATCCGGTCCATCGGAGGGCTGCGAGGGGCACCGCTGCCTTCGCGCGACGCGAACACCGTGTCGTGCGGACCGAAAGTCGCGCCGTTTTGGGGAAGGCGTCATTCTAAGCGACGGCGGCCGCGATTGCGAACCATCGTGGCGCCCGCTCGCGCGTCCGCCGATGCGCCGGCAGTGCGGCGTCGGGGCGGACCGCCGTCCTGTGAAAGCCGCGCCGCGGCCCTTGGGCGGCTCCGGGGCAGCAACTTGAAAACTAAGCACTTTCCAGGTTATAATTACCCTCTTTCCCGGACAAAGAGCGACAGGACGACAGCAAATGGCAGTCACCGTGCAAGACAAGGCGAAGGTAATCGCCGATCACCAGCGCGCCACCGGCGACACCGGTTCACCGGAAGTGCAGGTCGCCCTCCTCACCGCGCGCATCAACGGTCTCACCGACCATTTCAAGAGCAACGTCAAGGACCATCATTCGCGGCGCGGGCTGCTGCGCATGGTGTCCCGGCGCCGCAAGCTGCTGGACTATCTCAAGTCGCGCAACGCCGAGAGCTATCGTACGCTCATCGAAAAGCTCGGGCTGCGCAAATAAGCGCGGGCGCATCGGTCGCGCGCGCCGCGGCCGTGTTCATCCTTCCTGTGGCGAGCATGACGACGACCCCAACGACGCTGCCCGCGCTGGAACCGACGCCTTCCCTGGCGCGAAATTGAAGCATTCAGGAATGGCCGCGCTTCGCGCTGGAGCGCGGCCATTGCCTTTTTGGATTCTGAGGACACTGTGAACGCAACTAAAAAATCGATTACGTACGGGCGCCACATGCTGACGCTCGAGACCGGGGAGATCGCCCGCCAGGCTGGCGGTGCCGTTCTGGTATCCCTGGACGACACCGTCGTGCTGGTCACGGCGGTCAGCGCGAAATCCGCCCGACCGGGCCAGGATTTCTTTCCCCTGACCGTCGACTACCAGGAGAAGACCTATGCTGCGGGCAAGATCCCCGGCGGCTTCTTCAAGCGCGAAGGTCGTCCTTCCGAAAAAGAGACGCTCACCTCCCGCCTCATCGACCGCCCGATCCGGCCGCTCTTCCCGGACGGCTTCTACAACGAAGTGCAGGTCATCGCGACCGTCATGTCCGTCGATCCTGAGATAGACCCCGACGTTCCGGCCATGATCGGCGCTTCGGCGGCGCTGATGCTCTCCGGCGTGCCGTTCAGCGGTCCGATCGGCTGCGCGCGTGTGGGCTACGTGAATGGCCAGTACGTACTCAATCCGAGCAAGACCGAACTGACCCAGTCGCAGTTGAATCTTATCGTCGCCGGGACCGAAGCCGCGGTGCTGATGGTCGAGTCGGAAGCGCAGGAGCTTCCTGAGGATGTGATGCTGGGCGCCGTGGTCTTCGGCCACGACTCGCAGCAGGCCGTGATCAACCTGATCCATGAGCTGGTCGAAGCGGCCGGCAAGCCGCTTTGGGACTGGCAGCCGCCTGCCAAGAATCAGGCGATGGTCGACCAGATCACGGCGTGTGCAGAAGCGTCCCTGCGCGAAGCCTACGGCATGCGCCAGAAGCAGATGCGCCAGCAGAAGCTGAAGGAGATCGGCGCGCGGGTCGAAGCCGAATGCGTCCCGGCCGATGCACCGGCCGGCTACGCCAACGAGGTCCGTGATTTTCTGCACGAGCTCGAAGCCAAGATCGTGCGCAGCCAGATCCTTTCCGGCGAGGCGCGCATCGATGGTCGCGATACCCGCACCGTGCGCCCGATCACCATTCGCACCGGCGTGCTGCCGCGCACCCACGGTTCGGCGCTGTTCACCCGCGGCGAGACGCAGGCCCTGGTGGTCGCTACCCTCGGCACCGCGCGCGACGAGCAGATTATCGACGCGCTCATGGGCGAATACCGTGAGCGGTTCATGCTCCACTACAACATGCCCCCGTACGCGACCGGCGAGACCGGTCGCGTCGGCACCCCCAAGCGCCGCGAAGTCGGCCACGGCCGCCTGGCCAAGCGGTCGCTGCTCGCGGTGCTGCCGACGGCGGAGGAGTTTGCCTACTCGATGCGCGTCGTCTCGGAGATCACCGAGTCGAACGGCTCGTCGTCGATGGCCTCGGTGTGCGGTGGCAGCCTCGCGCTGATGGATGCGGGCGTGCCGATGAAGGCACACGTGGCGGGCATCGCCATGGGCCTCATCAAGGAAGGCAACCGCTTCGCCGTGCTGTCCGACATCCTGGGTGACGAGGATCACCTGGGCGACATGGACTTCAAGGTGGCCGGCACCGACCGTGGCGTGACCGCGTTGCAGATGGACATCAAGATCCAGGGCATCACCAAGGAGATCATGGGCGTCGCGCTGGCGCAGGCCCGTGAGGGTCGCCTGCACATCCTCCATCTCATGCAGGAAGCGATGCCGCATGCCCGCCAGGAAGTGTCGCAGCACGCACCGCGCATGATGACGTTCAAGATCAACCCCGAGAAGATCCGCGACGTGATCGGCAAGGGCGGGGCGGTGATCCGTGCCCTGACGGAGGAAACCGGGACCACCATCGACATCCAGGACGACGGCACCGTGACCATCGCGTCGATCAACGCCGACGCCTGCAACGCGGCGAAGAAACGCATCGAGGAGATCACGGCGGAAGTCGAGGTCGGCCGGATCTACGAAGGCACGGTACTGCGCCTGCTCGACTTCGGCGCGATCGTGCAGGTGCTGCCCGGCAAGGACGGCCTGCTCCACATCTCGCAGATCGCCAAGGAGCGGGTCAACAACGTCTCCGACTACGTCAAGGAAGGCCAGGTGGTGCGGGTCAAGGTGCTCGAGGCCGACGACAAGGGTCGCTTGCGCCTATCGATGAAGGCGGCTTCGGAAGATGCGGCGGCCGCGGCGGCCGCACCGGCGGAAACTCCGGCGACACCGGCCGGGTAGGCTCGCGCCCGGCGCGGTCGAACGACGAGGGCCCCGGGTGGGGCCCTCGGTCTTGGCGCGGCACGAACGACGCGTGTCCGGGACAGCGCAGTCGCTAGCGCGGCGCGCGGGCCTGGTCGAGCACGGCCTCTCCGGAGACGCTGATCGTGACCTCTGTCAGGCCCGCTTCCATGCTCACCGGCGCCATGTCGGCGCTGACCATTCCCGCGGCGCGCATGGTCGGGAAAGGCCGGCCGTTATCGGCCGACTGCACCGACAACCGACCCGGCCGCCAGCTCGCGAACCCCAATGCCGTTGCGGCCAGGTCGGCGCGCGATTGCCAGCTCTTGATCGCCTCCTGGATGAGGGTCCCCTCGGCAGCTTCGCGCGCGGTGCTGGACAGGGAGAACCCCATCCCGGACAGCAGCAGCCCATCCTGTTCCTGCAGACGGGTGAGCAGGGTGGCGATGGTCGCGAACTCACTGCCGTTGACGGTGATGCTCTGGACCACGCGCCATCGGGTCGGCCGGTTTTTCTCGGCAATCTGCTGCGTGGAATAACCCGACGTCGCGACCTTCACGCCCGGAGTGTTCTTGGCGCGGGCGACGCCCTTGGCGATGGCGGCGTTGACCTGCGAGGCAGCGGCGGCTGCGTCGACGTTCTCGGCTTCGGCGCGCAGCACGGCCTGCACGCGATCGTTGGCCACGTTGGTGCTGGCCGTCGCATTCACCGTGACGGCGGGCGTGATGGGTTGGCCGGGCGGCGGCGACGGGAACTGCGCCGCTGCCGGCCACGACCACGCCGTGGCGAGCACTACCCCGGTGGTGGCGAGGGCATGCAGCAGGATCTTCATGGCATTCCTTTGGGCACGCCTGCCCGGGTCGGGAGGAGCAGGATCGCGTCGCGGTTGGTCCAGGAAAAGCAGCGCTTCGCTGCCTCCTTCCAGTCGACCCACGCATACTGAAGATGTTCCCGGGGGGCGATGACGACCGGCACCTGCGTGGGCACCTGCAAGCCGAAGACGTGCTCGGTGTTGTGCAGCGTGCCTTCCGGATAGCGGTGCCGCCACTGCGGGAAGATTTCGAAGTCGTTGGCGAGTGCCCAGTCGGCGAGCCCCCCGAACGCCTCGGCGGCAATGCCGGTTTCCTCGCGCAACTCGCGCATGGCAGTCTGCATAAGGGTTTCGCCCGGCTCCTGGCTGCCGGTGACCGACTGCCAGTGATCCGGGAAGTCGGCACGCTCGAGCAGCAGGACCTCGAGGTCGGGGGTAAAGACCAGGATCAGCGCCGATACCGGCACCTTGAAGCGCTTCATGCCGTCGTGGGCCGCAAGCCGCCGCGCGGAGTGCGCGAGGTGCGTCAGTGCACGAATACCCAGAACGGCTTGCGCAGGTCGCGCCAGTAATCGGCGGCTTCCGCCAGGATGTCCTCCAGCGTCGACCAGTCCTGGGGATGCGCCTTGCGGTATGCGCCGGCGTGCTGGAGCACGATCACCGCGCCCTTGTCGTGCAGCCACGCGTCGTCCTCCAGGACGTCGGCCAGCGCGTCCCAGTTGGCCCCGAAGTGCTCCGGCAGGGCGAGTCCCTGGTCGAGCGCCTTCATCAGGTCCACCTTGCTGACCACGCCGTGCAAATCGGCGGCGTGATAGCGCAATCCGCTGGCACTCGCCGCCGCAGCGATGGGACCCGGATCGCCGCTCCAGGCGTGCACGCCGGCCTGCTCGAGATCGTGGAGGTCGGGAACCTTCATGGACGAATCCTTCGGAACGAGCGGTAGTGATCGTCGGTGTAGAAGCACGCTTCGGGCGTCGTGACCTGACCGCCGCACACGATGCGCCGCGCGCCGCGCGTCGATCCGCCCGGCGTCGGCACCGTGTACTCATGATAGTACCCGCGCGCGCGCTCCGGTAGCAGCCGCTCGCGGTTGCCGAACACCACGCCATCGCGGTTGTAGGTAAACGGTCCGCCGGCACGAATCGCGGCGTACGTGCCGCGCGCCTCGCGCGGCAGTTCCTGCAGGGCGACCTCGGGCATCGCCGTACCGTGACCGGGGCGGGCGAGGGCAGGGCTCGCGCTGCCAAGCAGGGCGACGGCGAGCAGCGCAACGCCCATCCGCACGGCCAAGCGCATCGCGTAGACGCGTAGATAGCCTGGCCGGAAGAAATGCAGCGCGGCGGGCATCTATCCGACCTTGGCAGCGTCCGTGGCGCGCACCCGGATGTGCAGGTCGCGCAACTGCTGCTCGGTGACCGCGGTCGGTGCCTCGACCAGCAGGTCCTGGCCCCGCTGGGTCTTGGGGAACGCGATCACGTCGCGGATCGATTCCGCACCGGCCATCATCGCCACGATGCGGTCGAGCCCGAAGGCGATGCCGCCATGCGGAGGAGCGCCGTACTGCAGTGCGTCGAGCAGGAAGCCGAACTTCCGGCGCTGGTCCTCGGAGCTGATGGCAAGCGCCGCGAACACCTTGGCCTGGACCTCGGGGCGGTGGATCCGCACCGATCCGCCGCCGATCTCCCAGCCGTTCAGCACGACGTCGTAGGCCTTGGCGACCGCACTGCCCGGATCCTCCGTGAACGTCTCCTCCTGGCCATCCTTGGGGGCCGTGAACGGATGGTGCCGCGCGCCCCACGTGCCGCCGGTCTCGTCGTATTCGAACATGGGGAAGTCGACGACCCAAAGCGGCTTCCATCCGGCCTTCGCAAAGCCGCGGTCGTGGCCGATCCTCGCGCGCAGCCAGCCGAGGCTGTCATTGACGACCTTCTCGCGATCGGCCGAGAAAAAGATCAGATCGCCCGACTGCGCGTTGGTACGCTGCAGGATGACCTCCAGCAGGTCGCGCGACAGGAACTTGACGATCGGCGACTGCAGTCCTTCCTCGCTCGGCCTGGTGGCGTCGTTGACCTTGATGTAGGCGAG
>JBDTWB010000100.1:0-13938 GCA_040006895.1 Casimicrobiaceae bacterium
TGGCGAAGAAGAACGATTTCACGAATCCGGCCAGGAAGTCCGAGAGATCGACAATGCCCTCGACCTCGTGGACGAACGTGACATAGGGTATGCCGAACGTCTGCATGGTCAGTGCCCCGCCGATCAAGCCGACCAGATCGGCGAAGACGGTGAGGATCGGCGTCATGAGCACGGCAGCAAGCACCCGGGTCACCACCAGGAAGCGCACCGGGTCGAGGCCCATGGTGGTAAGGGCGTCGATCTCCTGGTTGACCCGCATGGTGCCGAGCTCCGCGGCAAAGGCAGCCCCGGTGCGGCCCGCGAGCAGGATGGCGGTCATCAATGGGCCGAGCTCCCGCAGCATCGACAGGCCGACCAAGTCGGCGACGAAGATCTCGGCGCCGAAGCGCTTCATGGGGACGGCGCTCTGGAAGGAGATGATCACGCCCATCAGGAACGCAATCAAGGCGACGATCGGCAGGGCGTCGGCGCCGACCTTCTCGCAGAGATGCCCGACGTCGCGCCAGCGCACCTTGCCGGGGTGTCGCACCGCGAAGGCCAGCGCCGCCGTGGTCTCGCCGATGAAGTCGATCTGGTGCCGCACGTCGCGCCCGATCTTCGCGGCATGCCAGCCGACTTCGGCGATGCCCCGATAGCGAGGCAGGTGCGGGTCGTGATCGGTGACGAGCGCCGCCGGATCGAACTGGTCGAGCAGCGCCTGGTACTCCGGCCGCAGGTTGACCACTGCGACCTCGCCGGCGCGCGTCATGTGCGGCATGCGCAGCAAATCGACCAGCAGCGCAATCCCGGCGCCGTCGCAGTACTCCACCGCGCTGGCGTCGATCAGCACCGAGCGGCCAGCGGCGGCCCGCACGGCCGCGCGCGCAGCGACCCACAAATCGCGGATCGAATACGCGTCGAGGCGCCCGCTCAGGGACAGTACGCGGCGGCCGTCGGGCGCATCGGCCACGGCGAGCGCGGTCATGACCCGGATCGCATCAGTGGTACCCGCCCCCTGCCCGCACCTTGCCCCGGAACACCCAGTAGGACCAGCCCACGTACATCAGGATGATCGGCAGCAGGAAAAGTGTCCCGATCATGAGGAATGCCTGCGATTTCGGTCCGGCTGCCGCCTGCCAGAGGTCGATGGTGTACGGCACCACCATCGGGAAGATGCTGATCCCGAGGCCGAGGTAGGCCATCGCGAAGATGCCGAGCGCCGCCAGGAATGGCACCGCATCGCGCTTGCCATCGAGCGCGCGCCAGAGCAGCAGGAACAGGCCGAAGGTGACGATCGGCACCGGCGAGAGCGCCACGATGTTCGGCCAGTCGAACCAGCGGGCACGGATCTGCGCCTGGGCCAGCGGCGTCCATACGCTGACCATCAGCACGAAAGCGACGACCCCGAGCAGGAACGCGCGCGCCCGGCGCACCGCCCAGTCGCGCAACTCGCCTTCGGTCTTCATCACCAGCCAGCACGCCCCGAGCAGGCCGTAGCCGGCAATCAACCCCACTCCCGTCAGCAGCGGGAACGGGGCGATCCAGTCGAGCGTACCTCCGGCGTAGGAACGCCCGGTCACCGGGATGCCCTGAACGAAGACGCCGAGCACCACGCCCTGCGCAAACGTGGCGACCAGGGAACCCGCGAAAAACGAGCGGTCCCAGTGGTGCCGACTGTGCGACATGTGCCGGAACTCGAAGGCCACGCCGCGAAAGATGAGCCCGATCAGCATGAACAGGATGGGAAAGTACACCGCCGGCATGATGACCGCGAACGCCAGCGGAAATGCGGCGAGCAGGCCGATGCCACCGAGCACCAGCCAGGTCTCGTTGCCATCCCAGATCGGCGCGACCGAATCCATCATCAGGTCGCGTGCCTCGTCGCCGGGGGCGAACGGGAAAAGGATGCCAACGCCCAAGTCGAAGCCGTCGAGCAGCACATACATGAACACCGCGAAGGCCAGGATGCCAGCCCAGAGCGGAACGAGATCGAGCGCCATGGCCGGGAGCGATTATTCGGCGCGCGTCGCGCCGGACAGCGGCCGCGCCGGCGTCGCCACGGGCGCCGACGAGGTGCCCTCGTCGCGCGCCGTCGTGAAGCCGTTCTTCACCAGCCGCGCCATGAAGCGGATGCCGGCGCCGAAGATCAGCAGATAGGCGATCATGTAGATCGCGAGCGAAACAGCGACATCGCCGGTCTGGAGACTCGGCGTGACCGCGTCACGGGTACGCAGCAGGCCGTAGACCACCCACGGCTGCCGGCCGACCTCGGTCGTGACCCAGCCGGCAATGACCGCGACGAAGCCGATCGGCGCGACCAGCACGCACGCGCGCTGCAGCCCCGTCGACGCCGCGAGTCCCTTGCGCCGCCAGGCCACGAGCGCCCACAGCGTCACGCCGAGCATCACCAATCCGATGCCGACCATGAGGCGGAACGAGAAAAATGGAATCGCCACCGGCGGCCGGTCTTCGGGGCGCCATTGCTTGAGACCGGGGATTACGCCGTCGGGATCGTGGGCAAGGATCAGTGAGCCCAGGGCCGGAATGGCGATCTCGAAATGGTTGCGCTCGGCCTTTTCGTCGGGCCACGCAAAGAGCACCAGGGGCATGCGGGGCTGGGTTTCCCAGTTGGCCTCCATCGCGGCGATCTTCACCGGCTGATGCTCGAGGGTGTTGAGACCGTGCAGGTCGCCGATGACGATCTGCAGCGGAACCAGGATGGCCAGGAGGCCGAAGCCCATCTTCTGCATGGTGACGCTTTCCTCGAGGAAGCGCCCACGGCGGATGTAGTACGCCGCGACCCCGGCGACCACGAACGCGGTGGTGATGAAGAACGCCACCGTGGTGTGGCCGAGACGGTACGGAAACGACGGGTTGAAGATGACCTGCCACCAGTTGTCCGGGAGGAAACGACCCGCCTCGATCACGTGACCTGCGGGGGTCTGCATCCAGCTGTTGACGGCCAGAATCCAGAATGTCGAGAACAGCGTGCCCGCGGCGACCATGATCGCCGCGAAAAGATGCATCCAGGGCGGGACGCGCTTGCGGCCGAACAGCAGCACCCCCAGGAATCCCGCCTCCAGGAAGAACGCCGTCAAGCCCTCATAGGCCATCAGCGGGCCGACGATGTCGGCGGTGATGTCGGAATAGCGACTCCAGTTCGTGCCGAACTGGAATGGCATCACGATGCCCGACACCACGCCCATGCCGAACGACACGGCGAAGATGCGCAGCCAGAACTGCGACAAGCGCAGGTACACGTCCCGCCGGGTGAAGAAATGCAGGCCCTCCAGCACGGCGATGTAGGCCGCGAGGCCCACGGTGAGCGCCGGGAGCAGGATGTGGAAGGCCACGACCCAGGCGAACTGCAGCCGCGAGAGCAGCAGGGCATCCAACGTCCATCACCTCCTATCGCGAAGAGCCCCCATGGTAACCCGAGCACGATCCGAAAGCCGCGCTGCACCACGTAAGCGGGACAAGCTCGCGTTTTCGATCCCGGGCACCACTCGCGGCTTGTACCCCGCGGCTGCGGCGCCGCCATGCGCGTACCCGGGAAGTCCGTGCGCTGCCAGATGGCTATGCCGTGCGCGGCCGCGGCGTCGGGGGGCGCAGCACCGTGAACGTGCCGGAGATGATGAGTCCGCATCCCACGACCATGACCGGGGTGATCGTCTCGCGCAGGAAGAGCGCGGCCCAGAGCATGCCAAAGAGCGGGATGAGGAAGGTCACGGTGAACGTGCGGGTCGGTCCGACGTCCTGCAGCAGGCGGTAATACAGCAGGTACGCGGCGGCGCTGCAGACGACTGCCAGCGCGACGATGTCGGCGAGAATGACGGGATCGCGAAGCACGCCGGGCGCGATCGGCCACGGCGCGATGGCGAGCATGGGTGCGAGCATCGCCGCCGCGGCGAGCTGGCTCCAGCCCGCGACCGCCAGTGCTGGCGCTTCCGGAGCCGTGCGACGCAGCCAGATCCCGGAGGCGGCGTAGCAGAACGACGCGACGAGCGAAGCGGCGATCGCCCACCCGAACATCGCATCGGCCGTAACGGGCCCCGCGCCGCTCACCAGGATGACGCCTGCGCAGCCCACGCCAAGTCCGGCCAGCTTGCCGCGGGTGAGCGGCTCGTCGAGCCACACGCTCGCCAGCAGCGCCGCGAACAGCGGCGTCGTCGAATTCAGGATGCCGAGATAGGACGCTGGAAGGTGCAGCGCGGCGAAACCGAAGAGCGTGAATGGAATCGCGGAATTGACGAGACCCATGCCCGCATACGCAACCCAGAAGCGTCGCAACTGCACCTGTCTGCGAAGCAGCATCGCGTAGGCCACCAGCACCATCCCCCCCAGTGCGACCCGCGAGGCCGCCGTCGCCCAGGGCCCGAGCAGCGGTGCGAGCACCCGCACGAAGATGAACGAGCTCCCCCAGATCGCGCCCAGGGCGAGCAAGCGCGCGATGTCGGCCCGTTGCAGCGCCGCATTCATGAACGCGCAGTCACGGGCGGCACGCCGCGGGTGGCGGGCGGCGCACCGCGGGCAGCGCACCGCGGGCAGCGGGCGCGCGTTCGCCATACGCCCCGCGGGCGCAGCACGGCTCGCCCGACCGGGACCGGCGTACCACCGTGGCGTCCAGTCATGCCGCGCACCTCGACCACGTGGGTGGGGCGCGCTGCTCGAGATCCAGGAGCGCCCGCTTGCGCCCCAGCCCGCCGGCATAACCGGTCAGCGCGCCGCCGCTGCCGATGACGCGATGGCACGGAATGAAGATGGCCAGCGGATTCCTGCCAATGGCAGCCCCGACCGCCCGCGCTCCGCGCGGCATCGCGACGGTGGCGGCGAGGTCCCGATAGGTCACCGTCACGGCGGACGGGATCGCGCACAGCGCATCCCACGTGCGGCGCTGGAACGGCGTACCGGACGGCGCCAGAGGTATTGCCGGTGCGAGGGCCTCGCCCGAGAAGTACCGCGCCAGCGCTGCGGCCGCTTCGGCGAGGATCGGATGCCGATCAGCCACGATGGCCATGCGGAATGCCGCCGGGACATGGGCCTGGTCGGCGAAATGCGCGGCGACGAGCGCTTCGGGCGAGGCCGTCAGGACCATCGGACCGAGGGGTGTCACCACGCGGGTGTACGCGAGCGGACTGTTCATGCTTGTCTCCAGAGGTGCATCACGGCATAGGAGCGCCACGGCTGCCACTGCCTGCTGAGTTGCTCGGCGCGGCGCGACGTCGCGGCCCCGAGCACGCGCTGCAGGACGATATCGCCGGACGGAAAGGCATCGGGCCAGCCCAGGGCGCGCATGGCGATGATGTCCGCGGTCCACGGACCGATACCCGGGATCGCGCGCAGCGTGGCAACGTTGCGAACGACGTCGGCGCGCGGATCGAGCGCCAGCCTGCCGGCAACCACCGCCTCCGCAAGCGCGACCAACGTGCGCGCCCGGGCCGGCAGGATGCCGAGATTGCGCAGTGCGTTCGCGCCGCACGCGACGATGGCTTCGGGGGTAGGGAACAGCCATTGCAGGGCGGCGTCGGGGGTCCGGCACGCCTCGCCACTCGCGCGTACCAGGCGCGCGAGCAGCGTCCGGGCGCCACGCACACTGATCTGCTGGCCCACGACCGCGCGCACGGCAAGCTCGAAGCCATCCATCGTGCCGGGCACGCGCACTCCCGGTGCGTCGCTGGCGAGCGTCCCCAGCGCCGCGGCGATCGCCGCCGGGTCGCAGCCCAGATCGAACGCGTGGCGTACCCGGCCGAGCACGCCACCCACCGCACGGGCGAGGCTCGCGGGAATCTCGACCTTGAGTGCGGCGCGCCTGCCGACCGGCGTGACGACCACCCACCCCCGGTGCAGCGCGCCGGCGTGGCGAACCTGCAAGGTGCGGGCATAGCGTTGCGGACTGACCGATTCGACGCCGTCGATGGCCCGCGTTGCCAGGAAGCCCTGCATGCCGGCCCAGTCGTAGGGTGGGCGATACGCGAGCTCGAACGTCAACGGCGCCGCAGGCGAGAGGGTGCTCGCATGCCGGCGCAGCTCGCCCGGCGCAAGGCGATAGCGCGAGCGGAACAGGGCATTGAAGCGGCGCACGCTTGCGAACCCGCTCGCGTAGGCGATCTCGGTCACGGGCAGCGCGGTATCGGTGAGGAGGCGCTTCGCGAGCAGCAGCCGGTGCGTCTGGGCAAACGCCACCGGCGACACACCGAGCACGCTCGCAAACACCCGCCGAACGTGCCGGCTGGTGACACCGAGCCGCTCCGCGAGCGCTTCGAGGCCGCCGGTCTCCAGCACGCCGTCCTCGATGCAACCGATCGCGGCATGGGCGAGCCGCGCGCTGCTGTCCACGCTCGCATGACCGGGCGCGAGCTCGGGGCGGCAACGCAGGCACGGCCGGAAACCGGCGACCTCGGCGGCTGCGGCACTGGGAAAGAAGCTGCAGTTCTCCCGCCGCGGCGTGCGGGCCGTGCATACGGGTCGGCAATAGATGCGGGTGCTGGACACCCCCACGAAAAAACGTCCGTCGAAGCGCGGATCGTGGGCGACCAGGGCACGGTAACAACCGGTGGCATCGAGCGGCATGGAGGGATTATGCGCGTCGCCCGGTGCTGCTACTCGCCGTTATCGGACCTCGATGCCTGTCCTCTCAGGGATGGGCGAGCTGGCTTTCCCGTGGCTCGACGTGGATGGTCGTCGCCGCATTCTTGAGCTGCAGGTCGATCGCCGCCTCGATGCGATCGCACAATGCGTGCGACTCCGCGACCGACATCGAACCGGGCACCAGCAGATGCAGCTCGATGAATCGCCGCGCTCCCGCCTTGCGCGTGCGCAGCGCATGGAAGCTCGCACTTGCCGGAAGGGTGGCGGTGATGAGTCGCTCCACTTGCTGGATCTCCGTCACCGGCAGGGCCGCGTCCATGAGCCCGTCCGCCGAACGACGCAGCAGGGATACCCCGGTGAAGATGATGTGGATGCCCACGCCCACCGCGATCACCGGATCGAGCCACGTCCACGCCGGGCGGACCATCACCACCAGCAGCCCGGTGACCACGCCCACGGAGGTCCAGACATCGGTGAGCAGGTGGCGCGCATCGGCCTCGATGGTGATGCTGTCGTGTTGCTGCGCGACCCGCAGCATGGCCCGCGCGGTCGCGAAATTGAGCGCACCGGCAAGTACGGCGACGATAATCCCGGGCAGAAGGTTCTCGAGGTGCGTCGGATTGAGAAAGCGTTGGGTCGCGGACCAGATGATCGATGCCGCGGCGATCAGGATGAGCGTACCTTCCACGCCGCTCGAGAAATATTCGGCCTTGTCGTGACCGAAGGCGTGGTTCTCGTCCGCCGGACGCGCCGCGACCGTCAGGGCCCCCAATGCCACGGTAGCCGCGGCAAGGTTGACAAGCGACTCGAGCGCATCGGACCACAGGCTCACCGAGCCCGTCAGGAAATAGGCGGTGAACTTGAGCGCGATGGTGCCGAGCGAGGTGAAGATCGACAACCACGCCATGCGGGTCGTCGCACGCATCGGGAACTCCTGTGGCAAGGGCGACAGGGAGCGTCGCGGCCGCGAGTCTAGCGCGACGGGATAGCGGCGTGCGGGATCGACTGAACCGGGCGCGCTAGGTGCGCGCCGCCGTGGCCGCCGGATCCGGCGACGACGCCTGGCGCAGCGCGTCGACCAGGAGATCCACGCCCTGTGCACCGGAGACCGCGAGTCGCTGAGCGAAGATGAAGAAGGGGACGCCGGAAACGCCGATCTCCTGCGCCCGCTGCTCGGCCTGCCGGACCTCCGCGGCGCCCGCGTCGCTGGCGAGGAACGCGCCCGCCGCCGCAGCATCCACGCCGGCGTCGGCGGCGAGCGCGAGCAGTGCGTCGTGACCTGCAAGCGAGCGTCCTTCGAGGAAGTAGCCGCGAAAGAGCCGTTCCATCAACGGGGTCGCATCCTGGGCCTGGCTTTGCACCCACCACACCAGGCGGTGGGCTGCGCGGGTGTTCGGTTGGCGGACGATGCGATCGAACGCAAAGTCGATACCGGAGCCCGCCCCTGCCTCCCGGACACGCGCGTAGGTGTTTGCACCGCCGGCATCGCCAAACTTGGCCTCGAGATAGGCACGACGATCCATGCCTGCCTCGGGAATATCCGGATTGAGCTCGAAGGGATGCCAGCGCACCGTTGCCCCGGCGAGCCCCGCGCGACTCAGCGCCGCATCAAGCCGACGCTTGCCGACGAAGCACCACGGACAGACCACGTCCGAGATCAGGTCGATGGAGGGAGGACTTTCGATGGCGATCACGAAGCAAGGATAGACGACGGTGGCTTGCGCGGCCTCCGACCGGTTGAACGCCAGGCGTGTACAGGGGGATCCGGGCGCGCGTTCGCACCCGAGGGAGAAGCAGTGCGCGTCAGTGCGTGAGGACCCGCGAGTGGGCGCGGCAGATATGGCCGACCTGCTCCGCTCCGCCGGCGACCGAGGTCGGATAGGCACAGAGGAGCGAAAGGCCGTGCTTGGCGCAGGCCTTTTGCCAGAGGTGCTCGAGTTCGAGCGTGGCGTCGACATCACCGCGCGCCAGCAGCAGCACGACCATCTCGCCGAAGGCCCGGACTTTCCATTCGCCCTGGTGGGCGCGGGCGAGGACACGCTCGAGCACGGCCATGAACTTCTCGGGGTCGGGACGACCGCCGACCATGAAAAGATCGAGGGTGGCCGCAGCATCCAAGGGCATATATTGCTCACGCTGCCGTGCCCGGTCGACGTCGATGCCGCCGCGAGCCATGCGTGTTTCCAGGGCGGCCAGATGTGCCGGCGTGGCAATCACGATGGCGCTGTCGCCACTCCGCAAACCCCCGCCGATGAATCCCTCGAGCGTGTCCAGAAACGCGGTTTCGTCGGAGTAGAAATGAACGAGGTGCTCCCAAGGGGGAATTTCCCCCCACGACGCACGGGTGTCGATGCGAATCACGTGAGTTCCAACCGTTGGGTGAGCGATCCTGCGGATGCGACACTTTTACATCAGGGCCTCGTGGAACGGTGTAGGACAAACACCGATACTCCGTCCCGGTGCAGACGGTGTGGCGCTGGCTACGTGGGGCGGCGTAGGGCCGGCCTGGCCGCCGCGCGGTCTCAACGCTGGCGTCTTCGGCGCCATAATCGCCGCATGCGTGACGACCTGTCCCGCGCGGCGACCTCGCGCCGCCGCTGGGATCTCTTCTCTCGTGTAGTGGACAATTTCGGCGACGCCGGGATTGCCTGGCGACTCGCCCGGCAACTCACGGTCGAGCACAAGGCCGCGGTCACGCTCTGGATCGACGCGCCGGCCGTCCTGAGTCCGCTCTGCGGCGCACCGCCGGGGTCGCTCCCGGGATGCCATGCGGACATCTGCGTAAGGCCGCTGGCGGAATGGAACAGCGCCGCGCCACCGCCCGATGTCGTCGTGGACATACTGGGGCATGGTCTGCCGCCGGCATTCGTTGGCCACCTCGCAGGCGAGCGACCCGCGTTCCGCTGGTTCGTCCTCGAGTACCTCAGCGCGGAGGCCTGGGTCGAGGCGACCCACGGCCTGCCATCGCCCCATCCCGTGTCGGGCCTGCCGCGGCATTTCTGGTTTCCCGGGTTCACCGCCGGGACCGGCGGTCTGCTCCGCGAGCACGATCTCTTCACGCGGCGCGATGCCTTTGCCGCCGACCCGGCACGGTGCCGGACGTTGCGCCACCGACTCGGCGTCCCGGACGATGCGCGTACCGTCGTTTCGCTGTTCTGCTACCCAGGCGCGCCGGTCGCCGCGCTGCTCGATGCATGGGACACCGGCGACGAACCGATCGCCTGCCTCGTCCCCGAAGGCGTCGCCGTCGAACCCTTGGCAGCGTGGCGAGCCCGCCGTCGGGATCGGCACTCGCCAGATACCCTGAGCGTCCATCCCGTGCCGTTCGTGGCCCAGGATCGGTACGACGAGATGCTCTGGGCCAGCGACTTCAATTTCGTGCGTGGCGAGGATTCGTTCGTACGAGCCCAATGGGCAGGCCGACCGTTCGGCTGGAACGTGTACCCCCAGGCCGATACGGCCCACGCGATGAAACTCGACGCCTTTGTCGGCCGATACGTGGCCGGTCTCCCGGAGGCTCTCGCCGACACCTACCTGGCCTTCTCCCGGGCCTGGAATGGGTTGCTGCCAGCAGCCGCCCTCGCCCCGGCCTGGCGCGCATTGCGCGCCGCCCGGTCCCCGCTTGCGAGCCACGCTCGCGCGTGGTCGGCGCAACTCGGCGCGTTGCCGGACCTCGCCGCGACCCTCGCGGCAGCCAGTCGGACCGCGGTATAATCGAGGGTTTCCCGGGCCGGGCGTGGTGTCGAGCGGGCATCGAGCGCCGAGCAGCGTTGCAGGTGGCGCCGAGACCGCGACCGGCTCCTCCATGCCCACCGGGCCCCCCGAACAAATCAGGTACAGCAATGAAAATCGCGCAAGAAGTGCGTGCCGGCAACGTCATCATGGTCGGCAAGGATCCGATGGTCGTTCAGAAGGCCGAATTCACCAAGTCGGGGCGCAATGCCTCGGTCGTGAAGATGAAGCTCAAGAATCTGCTGACCGGCTCGGGCACGGAAACCGTCTACCGGGCCGACGAGAAATTCGACGTCGTGCAACTCGAGAAGAAGGACGTCGCCTACTCGTATTTCGCCGATCCCATGTACGTGTTCATGGACGGGGAGTTCAACCAGTACGAGGTCGAGAAGGACAACATGGGCGAGGCGCTCAACTACCTCGAGGACGGTCTGCCCTGCGAGATCACCTTCTACGAGGGCCGGGCGATTTCCGTCGAGTTGCCCAATTCGGTGGTGCGCGATGTCACCTACACGGAGCCGGCGGTGCGTGGGGACACCTCCGGCAAGGTCATGAAGCCGGCGAAGCTCGCCACGGGTTTCGAGGTGCCGGTTCCCCTCTTCGTCGAGACCGGTGATCGCATCGAGATCGACACCCGCACCGGGGAGTATCGCCGGCGGGTCTAAAACCGGATCGACCGTGGTCTCCGCCCGCACGGCCTGCAGGCGCGGTCCGCGAGTCCGGAAAGGGCGCCCTCGGCGCCCTTTTTTGTTCGGTGGCGTCGTTTGTTTGCCGGGTGGCCCCGCGGCCCCGCTCGTTCCTCACGCCTCGCTGGCTGGCTGGTTTCGCCGTCCCGGCGCCAGACGCCGGCGCACGCGCAGGTTCAGCATCTCGACGATCACCGCGAACGCCATCGCAAAGTAGATGTAGCCCTTCGGTACATGGTGATCGAAGCCGTCGGCGATCAGGACCACTCCCACCACGACCAGGAACGACAGGGCCAGCATCTTGATCGTCGGGTGATCGCCGACGAAGCGGCCGATCGCGCCGGCGAACAGCAGCATGAGACCGACCGATGCGACCACCGCCGCGATCATCACCGCGACCTCGTCGACCATGCCGACCGCCGTGATGATCGAGTCGAGCGAGAACACCAGATCGATCAGCATGATCTGCACGATGACCGCGGTGAAGGTCACGCCCGCCGGACGCGCCGCGCCTTCCTCCTCGCCTTCGAGCACCTGATGGATCTCGGCAGTGCTTTTCCAGAGCAGGAAGAGGCCACCCGCGATCAGGATGAGGTCCCGCCCCGAGAACGCTTCCCCCAGCACCGTGAACAACGTGCCGGTGAGGCCCGCGATCCACGCCAGCAGGAGCAGCAGGCCGATGCGCATGAACATCGCCATGAAGAGTCCCAGCTTGCGCGCGACCTCCTGGCGCGCCTTCGGCAGCTTGGCGACCAGGATCGAGATGAAGATGATGTTGTCGATGCCGAGCACGAGCTCGAGTGCCGTGAGCGTGCCGAAGGCAATCCAGGCTTGCGGGTCGGTGAGTAGGGCGATCATGGCGGATGGCGCTGCATGGATGAATGACGCGCGCTGCGGTACGCAGGTGCGCGAAGAGTACCGCAACGCGACCCCGATGCACTGCCCGACCGGGCACCGCGACGCTGCGCCGTAGCGCAGGCCCGGTCGGCTGTGGAACGTACAGGGCTCATGGTGCGGGAATCATGCGGCCAGTGAGTGGATCGACGTAGGCGGCGCCAGTGCGCAGCCAACGCGTCCCGGTCAGCGGGTCGACCAGACCCTCGCCGGCGGGCGCGAGTACCCGTCCCGTGATGGCCTCGACACCCGCCGGCGCGCGCCGGGTCGGCTCGGCCATCGCCGCCTCGGGAGTCTTCACCAGTGGGCCGCGTGCGCCCGCGGACGCTGGCGGTGCGGGACCAGCCGAGACCCCAGGCCCAGGCTTTCCATCGAGCGGCACCGCCGCGATCGCGATCCGGGGGCGGGGTGCGGGTCGGTGGCGCGCATAGAGCGCCCGCCAGTCCGCCAGTGCCTGCACGCGCACCCCCTGGTCAAAGGACGCGAGCAGCGCGCGTAACCGGTCGCGCAAGGCTTGCTCGTCGCGATCGAGTGCCGCGTCCGCGCCTTCGCGGATCGCCGCGATCTCGAGCTCGGCCGCGATGCCGGCCTCGGTCGGCAGCATCGGGCTGACCTGGCGGAGACCGACCAGCCGCTGGCGCTCGAGGGCCGTGAGGCGATGCCCCGGCGGAGTGCCGGCACGTGCTCCGGGGAAACTGGAATCGTCCGCTGTCACCCGGTCCACTGCCATCGGCCGGGAATCCCCGCCCGCACACTCGGCGGTGGCGTAGATCACGGTCCCGCCCGCACCGACACAACGGTACAGTCCCGCAGACTGCGCGGCGGACTGCGGCGCGGGCCACAGCGCAGCGACCAACAGCGACACGAAAACAACCGTTCGGGCGAAAGTCATGGCAGCAGGGTAGACCGATGTGTGTCGCGAGCGTTCGCCGGTGGCACTCCGATGCCACGTGGCGGGCGCTGGCCGCCACACCGCTCGGGCGACGCGCGGGTCTGCCGCGGACGGACCTTGCGCCGCCGGGTGGAATCCCTGCGCCGCACTGCAGCGGGACCTGCCGGGACCTGCCGGGATGGCGGCGACGGCTTCGCGTCGCGCCCGCTGCGGGTTCGACCCTGACCGCGACGACCGACGCCGACCGGAGGACGCTGGCAGTCATGCCGAGGCCCGACGGCGACCCATGCCGCCCGTATGATATCGGCATGCCCCCGGCTCGGCTCGATGCGTCGCCATCCCGTATCACCCCCACCGTGCGCGGCCTGTTCCTCGCCTTCCTGCGGGTGGGCGTTTCCGGCTTCGGGGGCGTGATGCCGTTCGCGCACCGCATGCTGGTCGAGCGCGAGCGTTGGCTGGATGAACGGGAATTTATCGACGTCCTCTCGCTCTGTCAGTTTCTGCCGGGGCCGAACATCGTCAACGTGTCGATCGTCGTCGGCCGGCGCTTCGGCGGATTGCGCGGCGCCGCCGCGGCGTTCAGCGGCCTCGTGCTGCTGCCGTTCCTGATGATCGTCACCCTGGGTGCTCTGTACGGAGTTGCGGGGCAACTCCCTCACGTGCGCGATGCGTTCCGCGGAGTGGCCTCGGGGGCGGCCGGCCTGGTCATCGCCATGGCGGTCCGGATGGGGAAACCCCTGCGCCGCTCGACCTGGCAGACGTTCATCGCAGCGGCCGCGTTTGTCGCCATCGCCGTTCTGCGCTGGCCGCTGCCGTGGGTGCTGCTGGGGCTGGTGCCTCTTTCGCTGCTGCTGTCGATGCGCGATCGCACGTCATGACCGATGGCGCGGTGCTCGCCGAGCTCGGCCGGCAATTCCTGACGCTGTCGCTCCTGTCGATCGGCGGGATCAACGCCCTCGTGCCCGAGATCCATCGGCATGTCGTCGATTTGCACGGCTGGATGACCGATGCCCAGTTCACCGAGCTCTTCGCCATCGCGCAAGCGGCGCCCGGCCCCAATTTCCTGATTGTCACGCTGCTCGGATTCTTCGTGGCGGGATTGCCCGGCGCCGTGGTCACGACCCTGGCGATCTGTGGTCCCTCGTCGGCGCTGACGTATGCCGTCGC
>JBDTWB010000101.1:0-13897 GCA_040006895.1 Casimicrobiaceae bacterium
GTGCATCTTGTCGGCGTGCATTTTGTCGGCATGCATCTTATCGGCATGTTTCTTGTCGCCGTACTTCTTGTCGGTGGCCTTGCCTTCCTTGGTCATCGACTTGTCCGGGGAGCCGGGAATGTCCTTGCCCCCGACTTGTGACTGGGTGTCGAAGGCCGGGTTCTTGGCGTTGCCGGTGGCCGTGGTGGCAGTCGTCGCCGTCGAGCCGGTGGCGGCAGTGCCCATCGTCGTGCTCGGGTTCATCGCGCTCGGCGAGCCGGGCACTGACTTGCCTCCGACCTTGTTCTGGGTGTCAGCGCCGGGGGTGTTGGTCGGCGATTGGGCAAAGGCGCCCGACGAGGCGCCGAGTGCGAGGCCGACGGCGATGATCAGGGGTTTCATGGTGGCGTTCATTAAAGTCTCCTTTGAAGTGGTTGCACTGCTGGTACTTGAGTTCTCGGTTTCTGGCGACCGGTTCTGTCACGGCGCGCGCCGCTATTGCGGACCGACCGGCGGGTTGCCACCGCTGCCGGTTGCCGGCGGCGATAGGGGCGTGATACGCGTTACGTCGTGCGGATTCGTTGGGTCTGGGGTTGCATGAGAACCGGCGATCACATCACCCGGCGTCGACAGGGTTGTCGAAGGTCGCGTTCCCGCGACAGAAGGAAGCGCCTGCGCTCCCCGGGGGCCGGTGGTCAGCCCTCCGGTGTCGCCCAGTGCACTCGCCCCTTCGCGGCCATCGTTGATCACCACGCCTGTGCCGAGCAGACGCGACAAGGGTTTCGCGGGTACTCCCCGGGAATTTTTCGCCCGAGGCGCATGGTTGCGATCCGTCGGCGATGCGGTGATCGGACCGGGGCCCGACATCGTCGTGTTGTCGGGAACGAGCCTACCGCTCGAAAAATCGGCACCGGTCTGCGCCATGGCGACATCCGATGCCAGCATGGTCAAGGCCATCAAGAAGAGCTTCCCACTCATACCGACCTCCCGTTCATGCGTGTGCGACACCGATGCTCAGTCCTGGTCCGGCTGCATTCCCAGCTTCGCGCGCACGCTGGCCTTCTTGTCCTTCAGCCAGTTCCGCAGGCCGCCGTGCTCTTCGTCGGGTGTTACGCGGGCCGCACGGGCGGCACGCTCGCGCGCGTCGTCGCTCATGGCGCCATTACCCACGACGCGTCCGTGCGCGTCGGCATACGCGCTGGTATCCGTCGGCGAAGCGGGTGCGATCAGCGAATTCGTGTTATCGGCGTAACCACGGAGGCCGGAGTCGCCACGCATCATGCGATTGCGCATACCGCCGTGCTCTTCTTCCATCGAGCGGTGCGTCATGGTGGCCGGCGAGGCGATGCTGTCGGTGTTGCCGTACACACGCGTCTCGGTTTGCGCGAAGGCCGCGGTCGAGGCGCCAAGCGCAAGGGCTACTGCAACGATGAGGGGTTTGCTGCGAGCTACCATGAATCATTCTCCTGAGATTTTTGCTGGGCGCCGTTCGACGACGCAGGCTGCATGTGTGCAACCGTTTTCCATGCAGCATTGTCGCCAAAGCGCCGTGCCGGGCCTGTCCGGCGCCGTCCTCAATGGACGTCCCGCAGGGTCGGGGCTGCTTGTAGGGCGATGGGAGACACGGCGTGGGCCGCGTCGCAGGGCTACCCGAAGAGGTCGCGCTGACGGGGCTCCGGGGCTGGCGCCCCGTTATCGGGCATGGCCGGTGGATGGAACAGGCCGGTCACGAGGTTGCGATCGCGGTCCTGGTAGCCGTAGCGCCGGCACGCGATGCGGAAGCGGTTTTCGAGGAGGCTCGCGTATGCGCCGGACCCGCGCATGCGGGTGGCGAACGACGCGTCGTAATCGCGTCCACCGCGCATGTCGCGCACGATGCTCATGACGTGCGCAGCGCGCAGGGGGTAATGGGCATCCAGCCAGTCGCGGAACAGCGGCGCGACCTCGTGCGGCAGGCGCAGGATCACGTACCCGGCCTCGCGCGCGCCATGCGCCGACGCGGCCTCGAGGATGGCTTCCAAATCCTTGTCGGTTAGTTGCGGAATGACCGGCGCGACCATGACGCCGGCCGGGACGCCGGCATCGCTCAGGGCCCGCAGCGTTTCCAGCCGGCGCTGCGGCGCTGCCGCCCGCGGCTCCAGTCGCCGGGCGATCTCGCGGTCGAGGGTCGTGATCGTGACGAAGACCTTCGCGAGACCCTTGGCGGCCATCGGGGCGAGGAGATCGAGGTCGCGCTCGATGAGCGCCGACTTGGTCACGATCGTCACGGGATGGTCGCACGCGTGCAGCACCTCGAGGCAGCGGCGGGTGATCTTCCACTCCCGTTCGATCGGCTGGTAACCGTCGGTATTGATGCCGAGCGCAATCGTTTCGCAACGATAGCCGGGCTTCGCAAGGGCGGTGCGGAGGAGTTCCGGCGCATCGGCCTTGGCGAACAGCCGGGTCTCGAAGTCGATGCCCGGGGAAAGATCGTGGTAGGCGTGCGAGGGCCGGGCGAAGCAATAGATGCAGCCATGCTCGCAGCCCTGGTAGGGGTTGACCGACTGGTTGAACCCGACGTCCGGAGAATCGTTGCGGGTCAGGATGGTGCGCGACGGATGGATCGTCACCGTGGTCTTGCGGCGTGCCGGCAGGTCGTCCCCGGCACCTTCGTCGGAGCACGCCGGCAACCAGCCGTCGTCCACCGCCTCGCGGGTTTCGCGACGAAAGCGATTGGCGGGGTTGAACGTCGCGCCGCGGCCGCGCTCGGGTGCGGCGCCCGGGACACGCGGGACAGCCTCGCGGCTGGGATCGTGCGCGGGGCGCCGGGCCGCAACCGGACGTTCAGGGTCGGCAGACGTGCGGGCGGGAGACGCGGGAGACGTGCGGTCGGGAGGATGACGCGGGTCGGACATGGCGCGGGTCGATCGGTCTGCATGTCGACCGGTCCCTCTCATCTTACCCGTGCCCGCACCGGCGGCGAGCTTCGGCTAGAATCAGCCGCGACGGGCCCGTGCCGTCCCCTGCCATGCCCAAGCCTCGCAAGTCCCATCTCGAAACCCTCGCGCTCCACGCCGGCGCCCGTCCGGACCCGGCCACCGGTGCGCGCGCGACGCCGATCTATCAGACCGCGTCGTTCGTGTTCGCCGACAGCGACCACGCCGCGGCGCTGTTCAACATGGAGCGCGCCGGTCACGTGTACTCGCGCCTTTCCAATCCGACCTGCGCCGTGCTCGAAGAACGCGTCGCTGCACTGGAGGGGGGCGTCGGCGCGATCGCGGTCGCCAGCGGGCAGGCCGCCCTGCACCTCGCCATCGTGACCCTGGCAGGCGCGGGGTCGCACATCGTCGCCTCCCGCGCGCTGTATGGCGGCTCGCACAACCTGCTCGAGTACACCCTGCCGCGCTTCGGGATCACCACCACCTTCGTCGACCCCCGCGATCTCGACGCCTGGGCGGCGGCGATCACCCCGGGGACGCGGCTCTTGTTCGGCGAAACCCTGGGTAATCCGGGTCTCGACGTGCTCGACATTCCCAGGGTAGCGGACCTGGCCCACGCCCATGACGTGCCCTTGCTGATCGACTCGACGTTCACTACGCCGTATCTCCTGCGGCCGTTCGAGCACGGAGCCGACCTCGTGTTGCATTCCGCGACCAAGTTCCTGTCAGGGCATGGCGTGGTGATCGGCGGCGTGCTGGTCGATGGCGGAACGTTCCCCTGGGAGCGGGACGGCGTGCGCGACAAGTTCCCGACCCTGACGGCGCCGTATGCGGGCTTTCACGAGATGGTGTTCAGCGAGGAATCGACCACCGCTGCATTCCTGTTGCGGGCGCGCCGCGAAGGCGTGCGCGATTTCGGCGCATGCATGGCGCCCTTCACGGCCTTCCAGATCCTCCAGGGCATCGAGACACTGCCGGTGCGCATGGCGCGCCATGTCGAGAACACCCGCACGATCGTCAGGTTCCTCGCCGATCACCCGCTGGTCGCGTCGGTGGGTTACCCGGAACTGCCGTCGCATCCGGACCATGCGCTGGCGAAGACGTTGCTGCCGCAGGGCTGCGGCGCGGTGTTCAGCTTCAACCTCAAGGGCACGCGTGACCAGGGCCGGCGCTTCATCGAACGCCTGGAGCTCTTTTCCCACCTCGCCAACGTGGGCGACGCGAAGTCACTGGTGATCCATCCCGCCTCGACCACCCATTTCCGCATGAGCGCGGCCGACCTCGAACGGGCCGGCATCACCGAAGGCACCATCCGCCTGTCGATCGGCCTCGAGCACCCCGACGATCTGATCGAGGACCTGTCGCGCGCGCTCTACCACGCGGGCAAGACGTGACGCCGGCCGGCCCGGCAGGCGCGGCGACGGCCCATCGATGATGAAGCTCGAGGTTGCCGGCTCGGCGGTCTATGCGTACACCGGCGCCCGGGCGTGGGCGGATACCCAGCCGGTGATGGTTTTCGTGCATGGCGCGGCCCACGACCACAGCGTCTGGGCGTTGCAGTCGCGCTACTTTGCCCATCACGGCGCGAACGTGCTGGCCCTCGACCTTCCGGGGCACGGCCGCTCGGACGGCGCGGCGCTGTCCTCGATTGAGGCCTTAGCGGCGTGGCTCGTCGCCGTCCTCGACGCGCAGCAGGTGTCCCAGGCCACGCTCGTCGGGCACTCGATGGGGGCGCTCGCCGTGCTCGAGTGCGCGGCGCGGCATCCCCGGCGGGTCGCGCGCCTTGCCTTGCTCGGCCCGGCGGTGCCGATGGAGGTGAGCGACGACCTTCTCGCCGCGGCGGGCGACGACGTCGGCCTTGCCTATGCCCTCATCAACGGGTGGTCGTTCGGTCCTCGCGGCACGATCGGCGGCAATGCCCTGCCGGGCGTCTGGATGGTCGGCAACGGCTTGCGCCTGATGGAGCGCAACGCGGAGGGCGTGCTCGCCATTGATCTTCGGGCCTGCCGCGATTACACGGCGGGACTGGCCGCGGCGGCCGCCGTGACGTGTCCGACGTTGGTCATCGTGGCCGGGCGCGATCTCATGGCCCCGGCGCGCACCGCGCGGGCGTTGCTCGATGCGCTGCCGCGCCGCGACCTGGTCCGACTGGAAGCGGCGGGGCACGCCTTGATGGCCGAGGAGCCCGACGCCGTGCTCGATGCGCTGCGAACGTTCGTCACCGCCGCCCGATGACCGAGACCCGCGTGGTGCGGCACGCGGATCCGCACGCGTTCCTGGCGGTAGCGCTGCCGCTCCTGGAGCGCGAGGCCGCGGCCTATGGCGGCCTGGTCGCGTGGGCGCGCGCGCTTCGGCAGAAGCCCCGCCTGCGCACGTCGCCGGGCATGTTCTGGACCGTGGAGGCAGACGAGCGCGTGCTCGCCTTCGGCATGCAACGGGAACAGGGGCCGCTCGTCATCGGCGACAGCGATCCTGCCGGGTCGATCCTGCTGGCGGAAGCCTTGGCCCGGCGGCATGCGAGTGTGCCGGGACTGCTCGGCAGTCTCGCCGCGTGCGAAGCCTTCGTCGCGGCCTGGGAACCGCTCTCCGGCCACGCGCACCGGCTTCGGTTCCGCTTGCGTAATTACGTGCTCTCCGGTCCGCCACCCCGCGTCGCGGCGGCGGGCCGCGCGCGAGCGGCCATCGAGGCGGACCTCGACCTCGTGGTCGCGTGGCTTGGCGCGTTCATCGACGAGGCGCGCGTGCCGGATGACAAGACGGGCCTGCGGGCGTCGGCAGCGGCCCGGATCGCCGAGGCCAAGCTCTGGTTGTGGATCGATCGCCGGCCGCGCGCGCTGCTGGGATTCATGCGAGTCGACGATGTGACCGGGCGCATCGTGACCGTGTACACCCCTCCCGAATTCCGCCGCCGCGGTTATGCCCGCGCACTCACCGCCGAGGTCGCGACGATGCTGCGCGCGATCGGTTGCACGCGCGTGCACCTCACGGCGGATTCCGCAAACCGCTCGAGCAATGCGCTGTACGCGAGTCTGGGTTTCGAGCCGGCTGGCGATCACTTTCATTTCGACTTCGTGCTGCCGCGGCGCAGCGTCGCGCTTTGAGATGGCCGCACCCCGCTTCCACGTCGCCGGGCTGGTGCCTGATCTTGTCGGCGCGGAGTACACGCTGCCCGACGCCGTCGCGCATCACGCCGTGCGCGTCAACCGACTCGGCACAGGCGATGCACTGGTGCTCTTCGACGGCAGCGGCGGCGAGTACGCGGGCACGCTGGTCGCCGCGGACAAGCGCGGTGCCCGGGTGCGCATCGGCGCGTTCGACGCGGTCGAACGCGAGTCGCCGCTCGATGTGGTGCTGGTACAGGCCATCATCGCCAACGATGCCATGGATTACGCCGTGCGCAAGGCCGTCGAGCTCGGGGTGACCGAGATCGCCCCCGTGATCACCGCGCGCAGTGCACCGCTGCCTGCGGGCGAGCGCGCGGATCGCCGGCTCGCGCATTGGCGGCAGGTGGCGATCGCGGCGTGCGAACAATGCGGCCGCAACCGCGTACCACCGGTGCGTGCTCCGGTCGTGCTCGCCGAGCTCGGGTTCGCGGATCCGGAGTCGGCGCCCGCGGGCGCTGTACCGCGTGCGGATGCCATTGACCATGATCATGACCCGGCGCTGGACGCGGCGCCCCGGGGGCCGCCGCCGGCGCGCATTACGTACATCTGCGCACCGCGCGGCGCGACGCCGCTGGCCGCGATGCCGCACGTGGTGCGTTGCGCGGTCGTGGTCGGACCGGAGGGCGGCTTCACCGCCGCGGAGGTCGCGATGGCGACCGCTCGCGGGGCGGTCGCCGTGTCCCTCGGGCCGCGCGTGCTGCGCGCGGAGACGGCCGCGATCGCGGTGCTGGCGGTGCTGCAGGCGCGGTGCGGCGATTTCGGGTGACCAGTCGGGCGAAGCCGTGCCCGGCGACGCCGGCGGTCGCACGGCGACTGGGGTGGCGCGCGTGAACGCTCCCTGCCTGCGCTGTGTGCTGTGCCGGCAGTCCAAGGCCCAAGCGACGGTGACAGCGTGAACGGCCTGCTCGGCGACGTCGCCATGGCCGCGCGGTTCGTGCGCGGGTTGCCGCCCTACCTGCGGCGCCCGATTATTCGCGCCGATGCGGAGGCCGTGGTGGGCGAACGCCTTGCGGCACGCGCGCGCCACTTCGTCGCGCTGGCGAAGCATGCGATCTACGCGCAGGCTTCGAGCCCGTACCGTGCCTTGCTGCTGGCAATGGGCTGCGCCGAGGCCGATCTCGAGGAGCTGGTGCGGGTGCACGGAGTGGAGGCGACTCTGGCGCGGCTGCAGCGCGCAGGTGTCTTCGTGACCGTCGACGAACTGAAGGGACGACATCCCATTCGCCGCGGCAGCACCGTCATCGACGTCGATGCACGATCCTTCAAGAATCCCCTGGCCATGCCCTCGCTCTGGAGCGCGACCGGAGGCAGCCGGGGCACGCCGCTACCGGTGCCGCTCGATCTCGCGTGCGTGCGCGATCGCGCGGTGAACATGAACTTGGCACTGGCGGCGCGCGGCGGCGCGCAGTGGCGCACCGCGGTCTGGAGCCTGCGCGGGCTGGTGCCGGTGCTCTGGTATGCCGCCGGACCGGCCCGTACTGCGGCGTGGTTCACCCAGACGGATCTCGCGCAGCACGGGGTGGGATCGCGCTTCAAGTGGAGTGCACGCCTGCTGACGTGGGAAAGCCGCCTGGCTGGGCGGCCAGTGCCCACGCCGGCGTACGCGCCGCTCGACGATCCGACGGCTGTCCTGGCATGGCTCGCCGAGCGCCTCGCGCGCGACGAGACGCCGCACCTCTGGGGGACGCCGAGTGCGATCGTGCGCCTGTGCGGGGCCGCCCCCGCATACGGCGTCGACATCACCGGGACGCAGTGCACCATCACCGGCGAGCCGATCACCGCGGCGCGCCTTGGGGTCATGCAGCGCGCGGGGGTGACGGCGCTGCCGGATTACGGCAGCGTCGAGTCCGGAGGTACGGTCGCGTACGGGTGCATGGCGGGTGCGACGCCCGACGATGCCCACGTCTTCACCGACCTCAACGCCTTGATCGCCGTCGACCACGGACCCCTGCCGCGCGGCGCGTTGCTCATCTCGTCGCTGTTGTCGACGTCGCCCTATATTCTGTTCAATGCGTCGCTCGGTGATCGGGCGACGCTCACCGAGCGCGATTGCGGATGTCCGATGCAGGCGATCGGTTGGCGTACGCACCTGTCGAATATCCGTAGTTTCGAGAAGCTGACGGCCGGGGGTGTTACGTTCGAGGACGGGGTCGTGGTGGCGGTGCTCGAGCAGGTGCTGCCGGCCCGGTTCGGCGGCGGGCCCACTGATTACCAGCTTCTCGAAACCGTGGGCGAAAATGGCCACGCCGCGCTGCGCCTGCTGGTGGCGCCTTCGGTCGGTGATCTCGATGTCGGGGAGGTGCGCGACGTCTTTCTGGATACGCTCGGGAGCATGGGTGACATCGAGCGCGACATGGCGGCCCAATGGCGGGAGACCGGGGCCCTTGCGGTCAGTCGCGAGCCGCCCCGGCAGACCGCCGCGGGCAAGATCCTGCACCTCGTCGCGGCACACGGAACCGACGATGCCCCCTGCTGATCCGCCTCGCGCTGCCAGGCGCGCGTGCCACCCATGAACGACGAACCCTCGCGCCCGCTCGACGCGCAGGCCCTGGCGCTGTTTGCGGCCAAGGGCAACGTGCCGGGCATGGCCGTTCCGCAGTCGGGTGAGGCCAATGGACTCAAAGTGCGACGCATCCTGCAGCTCACCCGCGACCTGGTTGGCGGGCCGCTTGCCGGCGTGCGACTGCTGGATCTCGGCTGCGGGGAGGGGGTGTACGCCATCGAAGCGGCGCTGCACGGCGCCGATGTGCTCGCGATCGATGCCCGCGACGCCCGCATGGCGGCGGGTGCTGCCTGCGCCGCGCGGCATGGTCTCGGCAACGTGCGCTTCGTGCGCGAGGACGTGCGCGGCGTCGGACTGGCGACGCACGGCAGCTTCCGGGTAATCTACCTGCTCGGGCTGCTCTACCACCTCGACGCGTCCGACGTCTTCCAGGTGCTCGCGCAGTTGCGTCGCCTGTGCACCGGCTTCCTGCTGGTCGACACCTTGGTCGCCACGCATCCGGCGACCACGGTCGACTGGGAGGGGCGGTCTTACGAAGGCGAGCGGGTGCGCGAGCACGCGGACGACGACGCGCCCGCGGTGCGTGCGCAACGCGTGCTGCGTTCCATCGACAACGCCCACGCCTTCCGTTTTACCCGCCCGGCCTTGCTGCGGGTGCTTCGTGACGTGGGATTCACGACTGTACTCGAGTGCCACGTCCCGCTCGAACCCGGCAAGGCAGACGATCGCGTCACCCTCGCCGCGTTCGCCGGTCACCCGGTCTCACTGGCCACGTATCCCTGGGTGAACGGGGCGTCCGATGCCGAGCTCGCGCGTCGTGCGCGTGCGGGCGGCGACACGGACCCCCCGGCGGAGCGGGCGTGAGCCCGGTCGGCGAGGATCGCCGCCGGCGCCCGGTGGCATTCTTCTGCATGGCCGAGCGGGGCCATTTCCAGCGTCTGCGGCCGCTGATCCACGGCGTCGCGCAGGCGGGCATGGTGGCGCACGTGTTCACCGCGGCCGACTTTCGCAGCGACGTCGAGCGCGCCGGCGGCGTGTTCCATGACCTCTTCGGCGGCGGCTCCCTGGCGGCGGCCGACGACGTCTCGTTTCCGGTTCCCTGCCGCTTCGTCACCTTCGCGGCAACCGCCGCACCGCCGCTGATCGGCGCGGTGGCGGCGCTCGATGTCGCGCTGGTGATCCACGATGGCTTCGCCCTCATCGGCCGGGTGGTCGCCGAGGCGCTGCGGCTGCCGCGGGTCAACGTGTACGCCGGGCACGGCATTCTCCCGGCCCTGACCATCCCATGGCTGGAGCGCCAGCCGAAGGTGGCACCCGCACCGGTGTGCCTTGCCGCAGTCGTCACGCTGCGCGATCGCTACGGCATCGCCGATGCCTCGCCCTTCGCCTACGTCGGTGCACCGAGCCGCGACCTCAACATCGCCTGCGAGCCTCCCGAGTTCTTCACCGCGGAAGAGCGCGACGCGTTGGCGCCGGTCGCGTTCTTTGGCTCCCTGCCGGGCACCGAGCGACCGCGGTCCGACGCTTCCCGTGCGCCCGCCGCGAGTCCGCACGCCCCCGCTTTCCCTGGCGCGAAACGGGTGCGCCTGTACGCGTCGTTCGGTACCGTCGTGTGGCGCTGGTACCCCGACGAAGTGCAGAGCGCGTTGCTCGCGATCGCGCGCGCGGTGCAGGCCCGCGGAGATACGACCCTGCTGATCAGCCTTGCCGGGGTGCGCGTGGACCCCGCCTTTCGCAACGCGCTGCAGGGCGAGGACGTACGGGTGGTCGACTTCGTGGACCAGCGGCACGTACTGGGCGAAGCCCACGGCTTTGTCAGTCATTGCGGACTCAACTCGGTCCACGAAGCCATCTGGCACCGGGTGCCGATCCTCGCCTATCCGTTCCTGTGGGATCAGCCGGCGCTGGCGGACATCTGCGTGCGTGCCGGTGTGGCGATTCCAATCGGCAGCAAGCCGCTGGCGCCGCTCGCCATCGCCGACGTCGATGCGACGCTGGATCGCCTGGAGGAGAACACGCAACAGCTGCGGACTGCGCTGGAACGGGCACGCGTGTGGGAGGAGGCGGTGATTGCGCAGCGTCCGGACGTGATCCGGGCCATTGCGGCGTTCGCCTCGGGATCGGCGGGCTGATCCGGCGATCCGGCGACGATGGGCGGTCGACGGGCGGTCGACGGGCGGTCAGGCACGGCATGGCAACCCGCAGCGACTGCGTGGCCGATGGGCCGCGGGTCGCCCGTCGCTACCGGACCTTCAACGCCGGCTTGCCGGCGAGGGCCAGCGCCAACGTGCGTAACGCATCCCACGCGCTGCCCTTGCCAATGCCTTTCGAAAGCGCATCGAGCCGGGCGAGCGCGGCGAGCATGCCCGGCACCGCCGGTGCTGCCACACGCCTTGCGGCGCGCTCCATCGCGCCCTGGCGCTTGCCCCATACGCGGGCCGAGCGGACCGCCGCCTGCAGAGGGGTCCCCGTCGCGGCGGCGTCGAGCACCGCGGCAAGTGCGTGCAGGTCCTCGCCGAGCTGCCAGAGCAGCATCTGGATGGCCTCGCCTTCGGCTTCCAGCGCGGCGAGAATGCGCACCGTGCGGGTGGCGTCGCCGGCGAGCCACGCTTCGGAGAGCTGGAAGACGTCGTAGCGGGCGACGTCGGTGACGGCGCGCTCGACGGCGTCATGGTCGAGCGGGCCTTCCGGCAGGAGCAGGCCGAGCTTCTCGACTTCCTGGCGTGCCGCGAACAGGTTGCCTTCGCAGCGCTCGCCGAGCCACGCCAGCGTTTCCGGGGTCGCTTTCTGGCCCTGCCGGGCGAAGCGCGCCGCGATCCACGCCGGCATCTCGTCGCGCTCGAGCGGATACACGGCCACCGCGACCCCGGCATCGGCGAGGGCGGTGAACCATCCGGAGGCCTGGGTGGCGCGGTCGACGCGCGGCAGGGTGACGATTGTCACGTTGTCGGGGTTCGGCCGCGCGGCATACTGTTCGAGGGCCTTGCCGCCTTCCGCACCCGGCTTGCCGGTGGGCATGCGCAGGTCGATCATGCGGCGCGTGCCGAACAGGCCCATGCTGGCATTGGTGGCGAGCAGCGCATCCCACCGGAAGCCGCTCTCGACCACCAGCACTTCGCGGTCCTCGCAACCGGCACGGCGCGCGGCGGCGCGGATGAGGTCGCCGGCTTCGAGCGCGAGCAATGGCTCGTCGCCGTGCACCACATAGACCGACGCAAGGGTACGGCCGAGATGGGCGGCGAGCTGGGTCGCGCGAAGTTCCATCAGCGGCTCGACGCCGCGGCGACACCCGACGACGAGGCGATGCCGATCGTCGAAGCTGCACCCTCGCCCGCGGCATTGGGTCGTACCCGGCCGGGGATCACGATGGCTGCGCCGGTGGCGGGGAGGGGTGCCACGATCTGTCCCCTGCGCGCGGCCGGGATCGCGGTCGCGGCCGTGGCATGCGGCAGTGATGCGGCGGTCATCACGCGGGCGGTGGCTTGGCGGCCTGCAGCCGCCGTACGATCTGCTGCACCAGGTCGGTTTGCATCTCCCTCAGCAGCCGTACTTCCTGGGCTTCGCGGGCAAGCACCTGGGCCTCGTTGAAGGTGTAGCTGCGGCGCACCTGGACCTCGGCGGCAGGCAGCCAGTCGTGGGCGGTGGCGTCGTGCAGGGAGATCGTGGCGCGCTTGATCAGCAGGAACTCGCGCACCCGCCCGCCGCCCGAGAGCGACAGTACCTGCTTGTCGTCGACGATCCCCGTCACGTCGAGGATCACCTCGGCCTTCGCAGGACTTTCCGTGAGCCGCGTGCCGGCGGCGGCCGCGATCGCCCGCTTCAGCTCCGGGGTGAGCGGATTATCGGCGGGTGCGTTGACGTACAGCGAGTTGAAGGTGTAACTCGCGTCCCCGCGCAGATGAAAACCGCAGCCCGCGACGAGCGTGATCGCGGTGACCACCAGCCACCACGCAAGGCCCCCACCACGCTCGCGACGCTCAGACGACGACATTGACGAGCCTTCCGGGCACGACGACGATCTTCTTCACGGCTCCCCCGCCGCTGTGGCGGGCGACCTCGGCCGACGTGCTTGCAGTCTGCTCGATCTCGGCGTTGGTGGCGCTGGCCGCCACGCGCAGCTTGCCCCGTACCTTGCCGTTCACCTGCAGCACCAGATCGATCTCGTCCTGCGCGAGCGCCTTGTCGTCGACCTTGGGCCAGGGGGCGTCGAGGATATCTCCGGCGCCGGCGCCCGCGGCCGCGAAGCCGAGGTCGCGCCACAGCACCCACGCAATATGAGGCACGACCGGATAGAGCACCCGGAGCAGGATCGACCAGCCTTCGCGCAGCAGGGCGGGGGCTCCGCGGGCGTCGGCGGGCACCGCCTCCAGGGTGTTGAGCATTTTCATGCCGGCCGATACCACGGTGTTGTATTGCACCCGCTCGTAATCGTAGCTCGCCTGCTTCAGGGTGAGATGGAGCTCGCGGCGCGCCGTGGCGACGGCGGGGTCCGCATCACGCCAGTCGAATCCGTGGGACGCGGCGGCGAGGAGCGACGACCTGCTCTGCGCCTGGTTCCACAGCCGCTTCAGGAAGCGGTGCGCGCCTTCGACGCCGGTGTCCGACCATTCGATGGTCTGCTCGGGCGGACTCGCGAACATCACGAACAGGCGCGAGGCATCGGCACCGAAGCGGTCGATCATGTCCTGGGGGTCGACGCCGTTCAGCTTCGACTTCGACATCGTGCCGATGCCGTCGTACTCCACGGGCTGGCCATCGTCCTTGGAGGTACCGCCAGTGATGGTGCCCGACGCGTCGCGCAGGACGTTGACGTTCTCCGGGGCCACGTAGTCGATACCGCCCTTGGCATTGCGGCGGAAGAAGGCGTGATTGAGCACCATGCCCTGGGTCAGCAGGCGCAGGAAGGGCTCGTCGTAGCTGACCATGCCCATGTCGCGCATCACCTTGGTCCAGAAGCGCGCGTACAGCAGGTGCAGAATCGCGTGGGTGATGCCGCCGATGTACTGGTCCATAGGCATCCAGTAGGCGTCGCGCCCGTCGAGCATGGTCGGCGCGCCTGGGCAGGTGTAGCGCATGAAGTACCACGACGAGTCCACGAACGTGTCCATGGTGTCGGTCTCGCGGCGGGCCGCTGCCTTGCATCGCGGGCACGTCGTGTTCACGAAGTCGGCGCGCTTGGCGAGCGGGTTGCCGCTGCCGTCGGGCACGAGGTCGTCGGGTAGCACGACCGGCAGGTCCTTGTCCGGGACCGGTACCTCGCCGCAGGCTTCGCAATGGATGATCGGGATCGGCGTGCCCCAGTAACGCTGGCGCGAGATGCCCCAGTCGCGCAG
>JBDTWB010000102.1:0-13872 GCA_040006895.1 Casimicrobiaceae bacterium
CGCCCGACAGGACTCGAACCTGTTACCGCCGGCTTAGAAGGCCGGTGCTCTATCCAGATGAGCTACGGGCGCCCTGTCGGACTTCGGACGCGCGTCGGCAACTGCCGCGCTTGGATCATGCGCACGGCATCGCATTGGGTGGTCGGGGTGGAGAGATTTGAACTCCCGACATCTTGCTCCCAAAGCAAGCGCGCTACCGGACTGCGCTACACCCCGAGGGATCGAATTATGCCTGAAAACGGGCGCTTACGGTGCCCTCCCCCGGCGCCCGCGCTGAACCGCAGCCCAACCTGCGGGACCGCGCGATGCGCGCATCGCCCTCGGCCGGCACCCGATCGTGGTCCCGGACAACCGTCATCCGGGGCGCATACGTTCCGGTCATCGCGACATCGGCCGCCCGTAGCGCGGCTGCGCCACCTTCTTCGGGTCAGCGACGCGAATCGACGCGGGTAACCGAGGTCAGGGCTTGGGGACGCGCAAGGTCTTGCTGATCATCGCGCTGCCGGACGCGAAGAACAGCAGGGCGAGAGGATGCAGGACCCAGGGCCCCAGCGACCAGGCACCGAAGGGAAGGTCGGCGCCGAGCTGTCCTCGCCATGCGAAGACAGCCAGAATGGCCACGAGCACCACGCTGGTCGGGATCGGTGTGCCTTCGAAATACGTGACCTTGCCGCTCTCGCCGGTCAGTTTCTCAGCGGTCACGTTGAACCGAGCGAGCCGGCTCACGCCGCAGCAGACGAAGTACACGAGGATGGCGCTGTCCCACCCGCCTTGAAGTCCCGCGGCATAGCCCAGGGCGGCCGGGGCCACGCCGAAGGAGATCACGTCGGCCAGGGAGTCGAGCTCGCGGCCGAGGATCGAGTGCTCGTGCCTCGCCCGCGCGACCTTGCCGTCCAGCACGTCGAGGACGAACGCGAGCGGGAGCAACGCGGCGGCGACGAGAAAGGTGCGGGTCTCGCTGCTCGCCATGTAGGCCATCGTCAACAACACCGCCGCGAAGCCGCATGCGGCGTTACCGAGGGTGATGAAGTCCGCGACGTGGAAGTCGCGGAGCATGGAAAAGTGACGCGGGCGTTCGACGGGTCGAGGAGTCATGGGGAGCACCGGGTTGGAGTGGTCATAGGACCGTGCTGCACGGCGGTAGTTTTGTCCAGCCTCGGGATTACGTTCGAACAGGTGATGTTCGACGTCACTCCTCTACCGTGACATCATCCACGACACCGGCCGAGGCCGCCAATCCCGAGGCCCGCGCTACAGCCCGCTCATCGCGCGAACTTGCGGATCACCGCCATGGCCTCGCCGATCGCCTCGTCGCCCGCGCCGGAATGCACGGCCGACTGCACGCACCCCTTCAAATGGGCCTCGAGCATCTGCAGCGCCAGCGCATCGAGTGCCGCCTGCACCGCACTCACCTGGGTGAGGACGTCGATGCAGTAGCGGTCCTCCTCCACCATCCGGGCAATGCCGCGGACCTGGCCTTCGATGCGGTTGACGCGCCTGCCCAGTGCGTCCTTGTCCGGGCGATGGACATGCCGGTACCCGGCCGGCGCCGATGCGGGTGCATCAGCCGACAACGTCGTACCCCGCATCCTCGATCGCGGCACGCAGCTTGTCCACGCTGGTCTTCGCCGGATCGTAGGTCACCGTGGCGCGTCCAGGGGCAAGCGTCACGTCGGCATCCGCGACACCGGGCGTTGCCATCAGCACGCGCGAGACGCTGCCTACGCAGCCATTGCAGGTCATGCCTTTTACAGCCATCGCCACCGTTTCCATCTTGCATCTCCTCTAGTCACGTCGTTGCGGACGCCACCGCCGGAGCAGCAGCGCGTTGGTCACCACCGACACCGAGCTCGCCGCCATGGCGGCACCGGCGATCACCGGCGACAGCCAGCCGATTGCCGCGAGCGGGATGCCCAGGGTGTTGTAGGCGAAGGCGAAGAACAGGTTCTGGCGGATCTTCCTGAGCGTCGCCTTCGACAGCAGGATGGCATCGACCACTGCCTCGAGGTCGTTGCGCATCAGCGTGACGTCAGCCGACTCGATGGCGATGTCCGACCCGGCCCCCATGGCGAAGCTCACGTCAGCGGCGGCCAGGGCCGGCGCATCGTTTACGCCGTCGCCGGCCATGCCCACCACCGCGCCCGACGCCTTGAGCTCGGCGACGGCCTTGGCCTTGGCATTCGGCATCACCTCGGCCCGGAAATCGTCGATGCCCGCCTCGGCGGCAATGGCGCGCGCGGTGCCTTCGTTGTCGCCCGTCAGCATCACCACGCGGATGCCCGCCTCGCGCAGGCGTGCCACTGCACGGCGACTGGTCGGCCGGATGCGATCGGCAAGGGCAATGAGACCGACCAGGATCATGCCATGCGCAACCCCGAGCACGGTATAGCCCGCCGCCAGCAGCGGATCGGCCTGGTCGGCGGGCACGTCGACCCCGTGCTCGCGCAGGAAGTCGAGCGAGCCCAAGACGGCGTCGACCGTCGCGCCGTGCTCACCGGCGGGCAGCGCGCCTCGCACCCCGCGCCCCGCAACGTTCTCGAAACCCTGCACCGGCACGAGCCCAATCTGGCGACGCTCGCCCGCGATCATGACTGCACGCGCCAGTGGATGGGTCGATCCCTGCTCGAGGCTGGCCGCGCTGCGCAGGACCTCGGCTTCCGACACCGAGCCGATCGCCACGACCTCGATCACCTCCGGATGCCCCTCGGTCAGGGTGCCGGTCTTGTCGACCACGAGCACGCCAAGGCGCCCGGCGTGCTCGAGGGCCGCGGCGTTGCGGATCACCACGCCCATCTGCGCGCCACGTCCGGTCCCCACCATGATCGCTGCCGGCGTGGCAAGACCGAGCGCACACGGACAGGCGATCACCAGCACCGCGACGGCGTGCACCAGCGCGCGCGTACCGTCCCCACCGATCCACCAGGTGAGCACAAAGGTCAGGACCGCAATCACCACCACCACCGGCACGAAAATGCCGGACACGCGGTCGGCGAGGCGCTGGATCGGCGCCTTCGAGCCTTGCGCTTCAGCCACCAGGCGCACGATGCCCGACAGCAGCGTAGCGCCGCCGACGCCGGTTGCTTCGCAGGTGAGCAGGCCATCCTGATTCACCGTGCCCGCGAACACCTCGCTCTCGGCAGTCTTCGCCACCGGCACGCTTTCACCGGTGAGCGTGCTCTCGTCAACGCTCGAATGGCCGTTGCGCACGATGCCATCGACCGGGATGCTCTCGCCCGCCTTCACCACGAACCGATCGCCCACCGCGACCGCGGCTAGCGGCACATCGACGGTGCGGCCGTCGCGCTGGACATGCGCCACCTTGGGCTGCAGCCGCAGCAGGCCTTCCAGCGCCGCGCCGGTACCCGCGCGGGCGCGTGCTTCGAGCAGCTTGCCGAGCAGCACCAGGGTGATCACGGCGGCGCTCGCCTCGAAGTAAACGTGCTCGTCAAGGCTTAGGGCGGTGACGGCCGCGCTGAACACCCACGCCATGGTCGTGCCGAGCGACACCAGCACGTCCATGTTGGCGCCGCCGCCGCGCAGCGCATGCCACGCACCGATGTAGAAACGCCGGCCGACGTAGAACTGCACGGGCGTGGCGAGCACCAGCTGCCACCAGCGCGGGATGAGATCCTGGTGCGTGGCAGCGCCTCCCAAGCCGCTCGCGAACATCGGCACCATCTGGGCCACCAGCGGGAGGCTTAGCACCGCGGCAAGAATGAACTCGCGCTTGAGCTGCGCGTACGCAGCGCGCTTGCGCGCCTTGTCCTCGGCGCGGGCCGCTTCGGGGTCGGCGCGGAGGTGGGCGTGATAGCCCGCACGCTCCACGGCGGCGATGAGATCCGTTGTTGCAACCTTGCCGTCCACCTCCGCGATCGCCGTTTCAGTGGCGAAATTGACTGAGGCCTGCGTTCCGGGCACGCGGTTCAGCACCTTCTCGATGCGATTGGCGCAGGCGGCGCAGGTCATGCCCTCGAGGGCGAGCTCGATGCGAGCGGTCGGGCGGGGCGCGCCAACTGGCGTGGCGGGACGGTCAACAGCGGTCTCCATGCATTCATTATATACCCGGTGGGGGTATATATCAAGTCAGCAGACCTGTTGGATCGTCACAGCTGCCGCGGGTTCTATGCTCTCCCGCCCGCGCCGGCCCTAAGGGGCGAAAAACCGGTCGACCACCGCCAGCGCCGCCTCGACGTCTTCACGCCCCGCATCGAGATGCGTGACCCAGCGTTGCCGGGTCGTGCCGGTGATCCGCACCCCCGCGTCTGCCAAATGCCGGGCGAAGGCGGCTGCCCGGTCGGCGGCGACGTCGACGAACACCATGTTGGTCTGTGGCGCCTGCACCTTGAGGGCCGGATGGCGGCCGAATCCGGCGGCAAGATGCCGCGCGTTGGCATGATCGTCGGCCAGCCGGTCGACGTGATGGGCCAGGGCGTAGCGACCCGCCGCCGCGAGTATTCCGGACTGCCGCATCGCGCCGCCGAGCATCTTGCGGATGCGATGCGCGGCATGGATCCACGCACGCGAGCCGCACAGCACCGATCCCGCGGGCGCGCCGAGGCCCTTCGACAGGCAGACGGTGACCGAATCGAACCCCTGCGCGATCGCCTGCGGAGTGTTGCGACGTCTCACGGCGGCATTCCACAGCCGGGCGCCATCGAGATGCATGGCAAGGCCATGCGCGTCGGCCAGCTCGCGCACCGCGGCGGCATAACCCTCCGGCAGCACCTTGCCGCCAATGGTGTTCTCGAGAGCGATCAGGCGGGTCCGCGCGAAGTGCGCATCCTCGGGCTTGATAGCCGCCTCGAGGTCACTCAGGGAAAGGGTGCCGTCGGGCTGGTTGGCTACCGCCTGCGGCTGCACGCTGCCGAGCACCGCGCCACCGCCCGCCTCGTAGCGATAGGTGTGGGCCTCCTGGCCGACCACGATCTCGTCGCCACGAGCACAGTGGGTCATCACCGCGATCAGGTTGCCCTGCGTCCCCGACGGCACGAACAATCCCGCCTCGAATCCGAGCAGGTCGGCCACTTCCTGCTGCAGTGCGTTGACCGTAGGGTCGTCACCGAATACGTCGTCGCCTACCTCGGCAGCAGCCATTGCGGCACGCATGCCGGAGGTCGGACGGGTGATGGTGTCGCTGCGAAAGTCGGTGGGCATGTCTGCCTCCTTGCAACGAGGGGACCTCGCCAGCTGGCGCGCGCCAGCCGGCTGCGAGATGGTACGGCGCCCGGACTCGCCGCCGCGCGCGATCGGATGCGCCCACCACGCGGCGCGGGGCCGTGGCAGGCGCCCGAGCCTGCGCTCAGCTCTCGGGCTTCAGCTGGGGAAACAGGATCACGTCCCGGATCGACGGGCTGTCGGTCAGCAGCATGACCAGCCGGTCGATGCCGATGCCTTCCCCCGCCGTCGGCGGCAAGCCGTACTCCATCGCACGCAGGTAATCGGCGTCGTAGAACATCGCCTCCTCGTCGCCCGCCTCGCGGGCGTCGACCTGGGCGCGGAAGCGCGCCGCCTGGTCCTCGGGATCGTTGAGCTCGGAAAAGCCGTTGGCAATCTCGCGCCCCGTGATGAAGAGCTCGAAGCGATCGGTCACCGCAGGATCGGCCTCGTTCGCCCGGGCGAGCGGCGAAACGTCGGTCGGATGGGCGACGATGAAGGTCGGCTGGAGCAGCTGGTCCTCGGTCGTAGCCTCGAAGAGTTTCAATTGCAGCAGGCCGAGACCGTCGGTAGGAAAGACCTCGACGTCGAACGGCGCGAGCGCAGCCCGCAGGAAGTCCGGCCTCGCAAGGGCGGCGGCGGAATAGCGGGAGTTGTACTTGGCGATCGCCTGCGCCATGGTGAGCCGATCGAAGCGCTGGCCGAGCTCGATGGTCGTGCCCTGGTACTGCACGGTCGTGCTGCCCAGCACGACGCGTGCGACCTCGGCAATCAGGGTCTCGGTGAGGTCCATCAGGTAGTGGTAGTCCTGATACGCCTCGTAGAACTCGAGCATCGTGAACTCGGGGTTGTGCCGGGTCGAGATCCCTTCGTTGCGGAAATTGCGGTTGATCTCGAACACCTTCTCCAGCCCGCCGACCACCAGTTTTTTCAGGTAGAGCTCAGGCGCGATGCGCAGGTAGAGCTCCATGTCGAGCGCGTTGTGATGGGTCGCGAACGGCCGCGCCGCGGCGCCGCCCGGGATCGGATGCATCATCGGCGTCTCGACCTCGAGATAGCCGCGGCCGACGAAGAATTCGCGGATCGCCTGCACGATCTGGGACCGGGCGATGAACACCCGCCGGGAGTCGGGGTTGGTGATGAGATCGACGTAGCGCTGCCGATAGCGCTGCTCCTGGTCGGCGAGGCCGTGGAATTTCTCCGGCAGGGGCCGCAAGGCCTTGGCGAGCAGCCGCAGCGAGGTCACCTTCACCGACAGCTCGCCGGTCCTGGTCTTGAACAGCGTGCCCTTCGCACCGATCAGGTCGCCGAGATCCCAGTGCTTGAACGCGGCGTGCAGGTCGGGGCCCAGGGCGTCATTGGTCACGTAGAGCTGGAGGCGCCCGCTCATGTCCTGGAGCGTCGCAAAGCTCGCCTTGCCCATCACCCGCTTCAGCATCATCCGGCCGGCGACCGTCACCTCAATGCCGCGCGGCTCGAGAGTCGTGTTGTCCTCGGCCCCGTAGCGGGCATGCAGTTCGGCGGCCAGCGCATCGCGGCGAAAGTCATTGGGGAACGCCTCTCCCGCTTCACGCAGGGCGCGCAGCTTGCCGCGCCGCTCGGCGATGATCTGGTTCTCGTCGACCGGCGGCGCCGGTTGGTCCTTCGTGGGTTCGACCATGGCAGTCCGTGGTTTCGCGGCGAACGCTACACGCCCTGCTTCAGGCTGGCAGCGATGAATTCGTCGAGGTTGCCGTCGAGCACCGACTGGGTATTGCCGATCTCGACGTTGGTGCGCAGATCCTTGATGCGCGACTGGTCGAGCACGTACGAACGGATCTGGTGGCCCCAGCCGATGTCGGTCTTCGCATCCTCGAGCTTCTGCTGTTCGGCCTGGCGCTTGCGCAACTCGAGCTCGTAGAGCTTGGACTTGAGCATGGCCATCGCCTCGGCCCGGTTGCGGTGCTGGGAGCGGTCGTTCTGGCACTGCACGACGATGTTGGTGGGCAGGTGGGTGATGCGCACCGCCGAATCGGTCTTGTTGATGTGCTGGCCGCCGGCACCCGAGGCGCGATAGGTGTCGATCCGCAAATCCGCAGGGTTGATCTCCACCTCGATCGACTCGTCGACCTCGGGATAGATGAACACGCTGGCGAACGACGTGTGCCGGCGGGCATTCGAATCGAACGGGCTCTTGCGCACCAGGCGATGCACGCCGGTCTCGGTGCGCAGGTAGCCGAAGGCGTAGTCGCCGGTGATCTTGAGCGACGCGCTCTTGATGCCGGCCACCTCGCCCGAGGATTCCTCGAGGATTTCAGTCTGCCAGCCGCGGCGCTCGCAGTAGCGCAGGTACATGCGCTCGAGCATGGCCGCCCAATCCTGCGCTTCGGTGCCGCCTGAGCCGGCCTGGATGTCGATGAAGCATGGATTGGGATCCATCGGATTGGCGAACATCCGGCGGAACTCCATGTCCTCGACGCGCTTTTGCAGCGCTGCCACGTCGGTCGCGACCGAGCGCAACGTGGCGTCGTCGGCGTCGCTGCGGGCCAGCTCGAAGAGCTCGGCGCTGTCGCGCAACCCGATGTCGATCTCGCGCAACGCCACCACCACCGCTTCCAGCGACTTGCGCTCCTTGCCCAGCGCCTGGGCGCGCTCCTGGTCGTCCCAGATCTTGGGATCCTCGAGCTGGCTTTCGACTTCGGTCAGGCGGATCGACTTGGCTTCGAAGTCAAAGATACCTCCGCAGACCATCGGCGCGTTCGCGCAGGTCCGAAAGGATGTTGTCGAGTTGATTGAGTGCTTCGGCTTCCATGGAGGGCATCACGGGTAAACGTCGATTATACCGTCACCGCCCGTCCTCCTTCGGCCTACACTTGGTTCAGCCAAACGGCGGCTGGGAATCGCCTATGATGTTCGGCTGTCGCGGAAGACGCGCGGCGTGCCGCCCAGGTGCGCCGTCGGACCGTGCTCCCCGTTCTTATTCGTCCGGATGACACCATGACCACGCAACCGACCGACGCCTCGCAACTCGCCGAAGGCACCGACCATCCCCTGGGCGCGACCTACACCGGCGACGGCGTGAACTTCGCCCTCTTCTCGGCGCATGCGACCAAGGTCGAGGTCTGCATCTTCGACGAGAGTGGCAAGCAGGAAACCACGCGCCACGTCCTGCCCGAATATACCGACGAGGTGTGGCACGGATTCGTTCCGGGGCTCGGGCCCGGAGCGCGCTACGGCTACCGTGTGCACGGTCCCTACGCGCCCAAGGAAGGGCACCGCTTCAATCCGAACAAGCTGCTGCTCGATCCTTATGCGAAGGCGTACATGGGCGAGATCGAATGGCGCGACGAGCTGTTCGGCTATACGGTCGGCCACGAGGACGCGGACCTCTCGTTCGACGAGCGCGACAGTGCGCCGTTCATGCCCAAGTGCGTCGTGGTGGACTCCAGGTTCTCGTGGAAGCAGCCACCCGGCGTGCGCGTGCCCCGCGACCGGACCATCTTTTACGAGACACACCTGCGCGGCTACACCATGCGCCATCCCGACGTCTCGGAGGCGATGCACGGCACGTTCGCGGGCTTTACCCACGACGCGGTAGTCGATCACATTCGCAAGCTGGGCGTCACCAGTGTGGAACTCCTGCCTATCCAGGCTTTCCTCAACCAGCCGTTCCTGCTGGAAAAGGGGCTTACCAACTATTGGGGCTACGATACGATCGGTTTCTTCGCGATCGCTCCCCGGTATCTGGCGCGACCCGAAATCGACGAGCTGAAGGAAATGGTGGACCGGCTGCACGAGGCCGGCCTCGAGGTCATCCTCGACGTGGTCTACAACCACACCCCCGAGGGCAACGAGATGGGCCCGACGATCTCGTTCAAGGGCATCGACAATGCCAGCTATTACCGGCTGATGCCCGACGAGCCGCGCTATTACATCAACGACACCGGCACCGGCAACACCGTCAACCTGAGCCATCCGCGCGTGCTGCAGATGGTCACCGACAGCCTGCGCTACTGGGTGAGCGAGATGCGCGTCGACGGCTTCCGCTTCGACCTCGCCACCATCCTCGCCCGCGAGCCGCACGGGTTCGACGAGGGCGGCGGCTTCCTCGACAGTTGCCGCCAGGACCCGGTGCTGTCCAGCGTCAAGCTCATCGCCGAGCCCTGGGACTGCGGTCCCGGCGGCTACCAGGTGAGCGCATTCCCCCCGGGCTGGTCGGAATGGAACGACCGCTTCCGCGACACCGTGCGGGCATTCTGGAAGGGCGACGCGTCGACCGCGGCCCTCGCGCAGTGCCTCACCGGCAGCGGCGACCAGTTCAACCAGCGCGGCCGGCGGCCGTGGGCGAGTGTCAATTTCATTACCGCCCACGATGGCTTTACCCTCGCTGACATGGTGAGCTACAACGACAAGCACAACGACGCCAACGGCGAGGACAATCGCGACGGCCACTCCGATAACCGTTCCTGGAACGGTGGCGTGGAAGGCCCGACCGACGACGAGGAGGTGCTCGCGCTCCGCGCCCGGCAACAGCGCAACCTGCTCGCGACCCTGCTCTTGTCACAGGGGACCCCGATGCTTCTCGCCGGTGACGAGTTCGGGCGGACGCAGCATGGCAATAACAATGCCTATTGCCAGGATAACGAGATCTCCTGGGTCGACTGGGATCTCGCGCGCAGCGAGCGCGGCCAGGCCCTGACCCGGTTCGTGCAACGCCTGATCGCGTTGCGGCAGCACTTCCCGGTGCTGCGTCGCAATCGCTTTCTCAATGGCCATCTGATCGAGAGCCTGGGTATCAAGGACGTCACCTGGCTGGCGCCGTCCGGCGAGGAGATGGACGAAGCGCAGTGGGGCGATGGCAACGCCCACTGCTTCGGCATGCTCCTCGATGGTCGCGCCCCGAGCTCAGCCATCGTGCGAGCGGCGAGCGATGCGAGCCTCCTGCTGGTGATCAACGGCTGGCACGAAGGCGTCGAGTTCACTCTGCCCAAGGCACCCGAAGACGGGGCATGGACGCTGTTGGTCGACACTGCCCAGGAAGCGCGCGAGAGCCTGCCCGAGTACGAGAAGGGCGCGACCTACGTGGCCACCGGGCGCTCGTTCCTGGTGTTCCTGGCCGCGAAAAAAGGCGAAGCGGTCGCCGCGCTCGGCGATCTCGCCACGCAGCTCGTCGACCAGTCGCGGTAGCTGGCCGCAAGGGCCGCGGCGCGCAACGTTGCTGCGCCCCACCCGCGCCGCCCGGCCGCGGCGCCTCGTCGCGCGTCTCACCGCGTGGAGGACGGGGTGCAGCGGGCGGAAGAGCGGGGCGGCGTCTGCGGCCGACGCCAGGCGCCGCTGCACGATGCCCGCCATCGGCGCGCGCGTGTAGCATTGCCCGCATGTATACCCCGCCCGGATTCTCCCCCGCCCACGTCATGCCGGAATCGCTCGCCGACGACGCGTACGTATTTGCCTTCAGCGGCGGGCAATTGCTGGTGTGCGGCACGCCGGCGGATGACCTGCAGTCGCCCTGCATTCCGCGCCGGCACGAGCTCGCCCGGCGTGGCCTTTGCGGCACCACGCACTATCTCGGGGTGTACGACGGCGTGGGCTGCGTGGCGCTGAATCTCGACATCGGCAAGGTGGCTCCAGCTCCCGCCCTGTCCCTCGATCCGGGCTGGCGCCTGAGCGGCCTGCGCCCGCTCTTCTTCCGGATGCCGGAGGCACTCGTCGCCATCGCCGGGCGCGCGTTCCAGATCGTCGAATGGGATCGCACCCACAGGTTCTGCGGGCAGTGCGGCACCGCGACCGTCGACCGCGCCGGTGAGCGTGCCCGCGAGTGTCCGCGGTGCGGCCACACGGCGTATCCCCGCGTATCGCCGGCGATGATGGTGCTGGTCACGCGCGGGCGCGACATGCTGCTCGCCCGCGCCAACCGCTTCCCGGCCGGCATGTTCAGTGCGCTCGCCGGATTCGTCGAGCCCGGCGAGACCATCGAGGATTGCATTCATCGCGAGATCCGGGAGGAAGTCGGGATCGAGGTCGGCCCGCCCGTCTACTTCGGCAGCCAATCCTGGTCCTTCCCGCATTCGCTGATGATCGCCTTCACCGCCGAGTACGCCGGCGGCGCGTTGCGCCCGGACGAGCACGAGATTGCGGAAGCCCACTTTTTCACGCCCGAGGCGATGCCCGATCTGCCGCCATCGTTGTCGATCGCGCGCCGGCTGATCGATACCACGGCCGCGCGACTGCGCAGCCTGCCGGGGTGACACACTGCCGCAATGAAGCATGTCCGCGCGGCGGGAGCCATGCATCGCGGTGCAGTGTCCATCGGGCGGTGTGCGCCCTCCGGGGGTAGCCCACGCGGCGTACCCCTGCCGTGCGGGCCGCGCGATGAGCCGAAGCAGACGTCATCGTCGCCTCGCACTGCCTGCTAGAATCGTTGGCTTCAGGTCGTCCCCTGCCCTCCAGCCCGCCCGGGCGTTTCACGGATGACCCGGCCCGGCGAACCCCCTTTTCCATGCGTGCGTCCCGACTCCTGCTTGTCTGCACCCTGGTCCTGACGGTCCTGCGTCCACTCGCGGCGCCGGCGCAGCAACCTCTGGCGCAGGATCCGCCCGCACCCATCGTCGATCTCACCCCGGAGCAACGCCGCCATTACGACCAGGGCCTCACCGAAGCGCGCAGCCTCATCGCCGAGGGCCAGTTGGGGCGCGCAACCGCCCGCCTGGACGCACTCATCGCCGCCCGCCCACGCGAGGCGCAGGCGCGCTTTCTCAAGGGCGTCGTGCAAAGCGAGAGCGGCGAGACCGAAGCCGCCATCGCCACTTTCCGGGCACTGATCGACGACTATCCCGAGATTCCCGAGCCCTACAACAATCTCGCAGTGCTGTACGGCCGCCGCGGCGAGATCGAAGCGGCGCGCACCGCGCTCCTGACCGCCATCAAGACGGCGCCCGATTGGGCGGTTCCCTACGAGAACCTCGGCGACGTTTATGCCCGGCTCGCGGTCGAACAGTACGAGCGCGCGCAAACGCTCGATCGCGCCAACAAGACCGCCCCGGCCAAGTTGAAGCTGGCGCGGGACCTGCTCGCCGCCGGCGCAACGCGGCCTTGAAGCAAACCCTCGGCCCGACCTTCCCTTCCTCGATGCAGGAGTATTCGATGTTCCATCGGCTTCGTTCCTTGTTCCTGGCCGGCGCGATCGCGTCGCTCGCAGCCGTCGCGTTTACGGCCCTCCCCGCGGCCGCTGCCAAGCCCATCGTCGAGTTCGACACCACCGCCGGCAAGGTCGCCGTCGAGCTCGATCCCGAGGCGGCGCCGAAGACCGTGGAGAACTTCCTCGACTACGTGAAGTCCGGCTTCTACGACGGCACCCAGTTCCATCGGGTCATTCCGGGCTTCATGGTTCAGGGCGGCGGCTTCACCCCCGATTTCAAGCAGAAGCCTACCCGGCCACCAGTGCCCAACGAGGCCGAGCTGTCGAGCAAAGCTGGCCTCTTGAACACGCCCGGCACGATCGCCATGGCCCGCACCGGCAACCCGCACTCGGCCACGGCCCAGTTCTTCATCAACGTCGGCGACAACAAGTTCCTGAACTTCCGCTCCCCGGACCCGCAGGGCTTCGGCTACACCGTGTTCGGCAAGGTGGTCGCCGGCATGGACGTGGTCGAGAAGATCGCCAAGGCGCCCACCGGTTCAGGTGGTCCGTTCCCCAAGGACGTGCCGGCCGAGAAAGTCATCATCAACAAGGCCGTCGTGCGCGACGCGCAATAAGGAGCCAGCATGGTCATCTTGCATACCAACCGCGGCGACATCAGCCTCGAGCTCGATGTCGAGAACGCCCCCAAGACGGTCGAGAACTTCCTGCAATACGTGCGCGACGGTCACTACGACAACACGGTCTTCCACCGCGTGATTCCCGGCTTCATGATCCAGGGAGGGGGCATGGAGTCGGGGATGCGCCAGAAGGGCACGCGCGAGGCGGTCGCCAACGAGGCCGGCAACGGCGTCAAGAACCGCAAGTACACCGTCGCGATGGCGCGAACCTCGGAGCCGCATTCCGCGACCGCCCAATTTTTCATCAACATCGCCGACAACGCGTTCCTCGATTACAAGGGCCCGTCGCCGCAGGGCTGGGGTTACTGCGTGTTCGGCAAGGTCGTCGGCGGCGAGGACGTGGTCGATGCGATCGCCAAGGTCGAGACCGGCAGCAGCGGCGGCCACCAGGACGTACCGCGCGAGGACGTCGTCATCACCAAGGCCGAAGAAGTCGCCGCATAGCCGCACGCCAGCGGCCGCGGCGCGAACGTTCATGCGGCCGATCCTGTTCCTGTCGGATCTGCATCTCTCGGCCGAGCGCGGCGATCTCGTCGCCGCGTTCCTCGCCTTCTGCGCGGGACCCGCGCGCGGCGCCGGCGCGGTCTACATCCTCGGTGATCTGTTCGACGCGTGGATCGGCGACGACCAGTTGCGCGAGCCGGTCGCGGCAGCCGTCGCGGGCGCGCTTCGGGAACTCGCCGCCACGGGCGTGCGCATCGGCATCGTGCGCGGCAACCGCGACTTCCTTCTGGGCGAGCGCTTTGCCCGGGCCGCGGGTGCGACCCTCTTGCCCGAACAGCTGGTCGTCGATGTACAGGGCGAGCCCACGCTGATCCTGCATGGCGACGAGCTCTGCACCGCCGATCCGGTATACCAGCGCTATCGCCGCATCATGCGCACGCCCGGGCTGCAACGGCTGCTCCTGGCGCTGCCGTACCC
>JBDTWB010000103.1:0-13868 GCA_040006895.1 Casimicrobiaceae bacterium
CTCGCGGTCGCAGCGGTCGCGTGCCCGCCGCGGAAGCGGCCGACCAGCACCAGGCCGAACCTCAGGAGCCGGTCGGTCAGACTCCCGGTGTTCATCAGGTCCGCAGCGAGGATGAACAGCGCCGCCGGTCGTGCGTCGGCAAGGGTTGCTCCTCGTGATCCTTATGCTCCTCATGTCCCTCATGTCCCTCATGTCCCTTATGTCCCTCGTGCCTTGCCACGCGGCGTCCGTGGCGACGCCGTGGCGAGCATGGGGTTATGCTCGAAACGCCATGTCCCCACCGCGCCTGTCTTCCTCCCGCTCGGCGGGCCTGCTTTGCCTGATCGTGACTGCGGTGGGTTGGGGCCTCAACTGGCCAGCGATGAAATTCCTCCTGCGGGAATGGCCGCCGCTGTTCGCGCGCGGCGTGGCGGGCGTGACCGCTGCGCTGTTGCTGGGGATCCTGGCACGGGCACTTGGGCAACCTCTGTCGGTGCCACGCGCCTTGCTCGGACGCCTGGCGCTGGGGGGACTTCTGAACGTGTTTGCGTGGATGGGTTTTTCGACCCTGTCCATGCTGTGGCTGGCGGCCGGGCAAGGCGCACTGCTCGTGTACACCATGCCGATCTGGGCGATGCTGCTGACCTGGCCGTTGCTCGGCAAGCCACCGCAAGCACGCGGTGTCGTCGGCCTGGCGCTATGCGCGATTGGCCTCGGGCTGCTGTTCGGCGGCCACGCGCTCGCTCTCGGCGCTGCGCAGATCCCGGGCGTCGTGTTCGCGCTCGGCGCAGCCGTTGCGTTTGCGTTGGGAACCGTCATGCTGGCACCGCTCGCACTTCCGTCGCTGACCCTCCTCGTCTGGCAGCTCGTCATCGGCTGCGTACCGATGATCGCGTTCGGCGTGGTGGTCGAGAAGCCGGACCTCGGGGGGCTGAGCCCGCTCGGCTGGGGATTGCTCGTATACATGACCCTTGTGCCCATGGGACTGTGTTATCTGACCTGGTTTGCAGCGTTGCGGCGGCTACCGCCCGCCATCGCCGCGGTCGGCACCCTGCTGACCCCGGTGGTCGGGGTCGTGTCCGCCGCGTGGGCGCTGGGCGAGCCGCTTGGAATCCGGGAGGCCGTGGCCATGGTCTTGACGATTTCGGGCGTCGCCCTGGCACTGCGGCGCGTGTAGTGGTGAACGCAGTGCCGCGGCGCCGGTGCGCGCCTGCGCGTCGCATGCTGCGCACAGCTTCCAGGCGGGCGGCCTTCAGTCGCGCGCCCGGCGCGGCGAATCGAGGGCGCGGTCGAGGCGCTGCGCGGCGGCGATCGAGAACCGCAGCGCGAAGACCAGCGGCGGCAGCAGCAGCCGCACGATCGGCAAGAGTACGGCCAAGGCTGCGCCGATCAGGACGGTCCATCCGACCACACGTGCGAGCAGCGGGTCGATTCCCAAGGCGCGCGCGGTTTCGTCGAACAGGCTGTTCAGCAGCCCAGGATGCGTTGCGACCAGGTAGACCATTGCACCGACGACGCCGGTCTTGACGATGGACCTGCCCAGTGCGCCCCGCGGCAGCAAGCGTGCGCCGAAAAGCCGGGTGCGCTCGCGCAAGGTCGCGCTCGCGCCCTGGCTCGGCCCGGCGCGGATCCCCTGCAATGTGCCCGCGCTGCCGGTACGGCCCGCGGCCGCGGGCGCGCCGAATCGCAAGGTCCGGAACGCCTTCGCGGCGCTTACGACCAGCGCGGCATCCACGCCCGCCCAGAACAGGTCGGCCGCTTCCAACTGCTGGTCCAGGCGATACTTCCGCTCGACCCGATTGACGCCCGAGGCAAAGAACGAGGTGAGTCCTTCGAGCACGCGCTCCGTCTGGATCCATCGTGCCTTTTGGTCGGCTCCGATCGCGAACTGGCCCAGAAAATCGTGGCCCTCCGCCAGGATGCTCGTGATCGCATACCAGCCGCGTGCCTCGGGGCTCCACGCCGGCGCCGTCGCGTCGGTCTCGACCGGATCGATCGGCCGTCCCGCAAGCTGGTCCCAAACCTGCTGGGCGCGCTTGCCGACACGCTCGACTGCACCCCTGGCGGCCTGCACGCTGCGCACCGAACGCGGATCGTGATCGATGAAATAATGGATGACCGGCACGACGTTCTCGCCGTATGCCGCGAGGATGGACTGGAACTCCGCTTCGGACCCGTATAGGACGAGCACCGTGCGAGCGTCAGCACCGTACTTGGCGATCGCAAGTCTCGCCTTGACCAGCAACTCCGGGAGCTGCGCATAATCGAGCAACACCGCCTGCACGTCGGCGGGCTCGGTAAGCAGGCCGCGCGCCCCGGCGCCGAGCGCGTCCTGGAGACCGGCGCGGATCAACCGCTCTTCATAGGAAGCGCCGCTCGAGCGGATGGCGATGGCGAGTGCGCAGGCGAGCGCCATCAGCAGGATCAGCCCGGCGCGGGCGGCGCTGGAAAGGCCATGGGGGTGGTCGGTCATCGGGGTAATCGGTCATCGGGTGCGCCGGCAGGGCATTCAGCCCGGCGTACGGCGGACGAGGCTCGCGACCGCGGCGGCAAGCTCGACCGGCTCCACTGGCTTGCTGATATGCGTCTGGTAGCCGGCCATGAGCGCGATGGTGCGGTCCTCGCTGCGGGCAAATGCCGTCAACGCTGCTGCGGGCACGTCGCCCCCGCGCCCGGCTGGTCGCATTCGTACGCGGCGAACCAGCTCGTAGCCGTCGATCTCCGGCATGCCGATGTCGCTCAGGAGCAGGTCGACTCGCTCGACATCGAGGGCCGCAAGCGCCTCCGTCGCCGAGCCCGCGGTGATTACCCGCGCGCCGCGGTCCTCGAGTATCCGGCGCAGCAACTCGCGGGTATCGTGCTCGTCATCGACGGCCAGCACCGTGATGCCCGCGAGCGATGGCGGCTCGGCCTGCAGCGGACTCTGTCGTGCCGCGCGCGGGTTCTGCCGACGCTCGTCGTGGGGATCGGCGTGCACGGCCGTGAACGGCAACTCGACGACGAACGTCGCGCCCTTGCCCGCACCGGCGCTGCTGGCCTGCACGCTGCCGCCATGCAACTCGATCAGGTTTTTGACGAGCGACAGGCCGAGTCCCAAGCCCCCATGGAGGCGGGACATGGAGGCGTCGGACTGGCGGAACTTGTCGAACACGTACGGCAGGAAGTCGGGCGCTATTCCCTGGCCGGTATCGCTTACGGTGATTTCGATATGCGAGTTGACGCGAGCCAGCAGGATTTGCACGCGTCCACCCTTGGGGGTGAACTTGACCGCATTGGTCAGGAGGTTCCAGATCACCTGCTGGAGACGGCCGGGGTCGCCGCTCACGGAACCGGTGTGCGGATCGAGCGTCTGCACCAACCGGATACCCTTGGCGTCGGCGGCGGGTCGCACCGTTTCGACGGCGGCGACGATCACGTTCGCGAGGTCGACTGCCTGCACGTCCAGGCGAAGCTTGCCGCTCATGATGCGCGACATGTCGAGCAGGTCGTTGATGATGTCGGTCTGCACGCGGGCGTTGCGCTCGATCACCTCGAGACCTTGCGCGACATCGTCATCCAGTCGACGCCGGCGCAGCACGTGCGCATAGCCGAGGATGGCGCTCAAGGGCGTCCGGAGCTCGTGGCTGACCGTCGCCAGGAACTCGTCCTTGAGGCGGGTTGCGCGCTCCGCTTCTGCACGGGCTGACTGTTCGCTCGCCAATAGCCCGTCGCGCTCGCGCTCATCGGCCTTGCGCCGCGTGACGTCGTGGGTCAAGGTGAGCACCTGCTGTGCGCGTCCGTCGCTGGTGCGCGTGAACACCACACTGCGGCTCGCCAGCCACCGCGTCGCGCCATCCCGGTGCCGGGCGCGGTATTCGTACTCGCGTACGTCGCCATCGGTCAGTTCGTCGAAGCTCGCCATCACCTGCATCAAGTGCGGCAGGTCTTCCGGCACGATGAGCAGGGGCAGGACCTGCGTGCCGAACCCGAGCACCTCCTCGGCCTGGTATCCCAGGGCCATCGCAATGCCCCGATTGCAATAGACCACGCGATGCCCGCGGACATCGTAGAGCGACAGGATGTCCGGCGTCGTGTCGGCGATGCTCTGGAACAGGATGCGCCCGCGGACGACCTCCGCCTCGGCGGCCTTGCGCGAGGATATATCGCGCAGGTAGCCGGTGAAGGTCGGCATTGGGTGGTTTTGGACACGGGTGATGGCGAGCTCGACCGGAAACCCGGTGCCGTCACGGCGCACGGCGGTCAATTCGAGACGCTTGCCGAGGACCGCTTCGTGCCCGGTGGCGAGATGCCGGGCGAGGCCCTTGCGATGGTGCTCGCGCATCTCGGCAGGAATGATGAGGTCCGCCATCTCGCGGCCGATCGCTTCCTTGCGCGAGTAGCCGAACGTCACCTCGGCAGCGGGGTTCCAGTCGATCACCGTGCCGTGGTGGTCCATGCCGACGATGCAGTCGAGGGAAGTCGCCACGATCGCCGCGAGGCGGTTTTCGTTGCGGCGCAGCGCCTCCTCGGCGCGCTTGCGCTCGAGGAACTGGCCGACCTGGCGACCGACCGATGCCAGCATGGCAAGGAGCGGCGGATCGGGCGGCTCGATCTGCACGGACATGAACTCCAGGACGGCCTCGACGCCGCCCCTCGCGCCGAGGGGAAAGCAGAAGGCGGCGTGCAGGCCGGCTGCGCGGGCTGCGCCGATTCGGCGAAAGTTCCCGTCATCCTGGACGTCCTCGACCCACATGGGGCGGCGCTCGTCCCAAACGCGCCCGGGCAGGCCAAGCCCCTTGGCGAAAGTCGTCGCGCGACTGAGCGTCTCGAAGCGGGCGAGATGGGGTGATCGGTCGGCGTACGCGGTCGTGAAGCGCAGCCGGCCGGCCGATTCGTCGACGACCCACATGGCCGACCACTGCCAGCCATACGCCTCCCGAATCGCCTCCAGCAGACGTCCAGTGGCATCGCGGAAGTCTGCCGCGCCGGCGAGCACCTCGGTCACCGCATGCTCGACCCGCAGCCGTTTCTGGGCGAGGTTGTTGGCGGAAGCTTCACGGCGGGCGAGGGCCGTTTGGCTGCGGAGTTCGATCTCGGTCACCACGGCCGCCGCGAGGTCCTGCAGGACGGCAAGATCGCGTGCCGACCATGTTCGCGGCGAGGCATCGATGACGCAGAGCGAGCCGAGGGCATTCCCATCCGACGTGATCAGCGGGGCGCCGAGATAGGCAACGACGCCGAGCGTGGCGATCGCCGGATTGTCGCGGACGAGTACGTGGTTGCGCGCATCTTCGATGACGAAGGGCTCCCGGCTCGCGACGGCGTACCGGCAGAACGAGTGACTCAGCGGGGTCTCGCGGGCGCTTTGCCAGGGTTCGGGCAAGCCGACACTGCTCTTGAAGAACTGACGGTCGGCGTCGACCAGGCAAACGAGCGCGATCGGGGCGTCGAGCAGGGTGGCGGCAAGGCGGCTGAAACGGTCGAACGCGGCCTCGGCCTCCGAGTCGAGCAGTCCGGTCGCCCGGACTGCGGCGACCCGTGTGGAGTCGAGAATGGGATCGATGTTTGCCGGCGTGGCCACGATGAAGGCAGTGTAATCGCAAAGCTCTTCCTTGCTCGCGCCGACGCTGGCACTCGCCCGGCCGCAATCTGCCGCGGCGCGAGCCCAGAAACACGCCATTGGCCGCCAGGTCCGACGGCACACCCGGGCGGATGCACCATGGCGCCGGATCCCGGCACGAGAGGCGGGTGGCATCTGCCAGCCGTCAAACGCCCACCGCGCGACCAGCAAGATTGCGCGCTGTCAGGCGGAGACTACATACACGGCGATGCGCCGCTTGCAAAATCGCCTGGAGTTCGTTCTCCGCCAATGCCCGATTCCATCTTCACTCCCGACGAGCGACCCGCCGCGGTCGCCGCACGCCTCGCCTTGGCGCTGGAGGCGTCGAACCTGGGCGATTGGACCTGGGAGGCCGCCACCGACCTCGTGCGCTTGTCACCGCGCGGTGCCGAAATCTTCGGCCTGGCAGCGGGCGTGCCGATCGCCTGGAAGACCATGCGGCCCTGCCTGCATCCCGAGGACCGCGAACGTGCCCACGATGCAGTGGAGCGCGCGATCGCCGAGCGATCCGACTACGACATGGAATACCGGATCGTCCTGACCGGTGACGTCGTGCGGTGGGTGCACGCGCGCGGGCGGGCGATCCATCAGGGCGATGTCCTGCGCGGAATGCTGGGGGTCGTTGCCGACGTGACGACCCAGAAAAGCGCCGAGGCGGCGGTACGCGAGCGGGGCGCAATCCTCAAGGTGATGCACGATGTCGGGCTGTTGATCGCGGGGGAGCTCGATCAGGACAAGCTGATCCAGGCCGTGACCGATGCCGGAACCCAAATGACCCGGGCGGAATTCGGCGCATTCTTCTACAACGTGGTGAGCGAGCAGGGCGGCGCGTACATGCTCTACACCCTCTCCGGCGTGAGTCGGCAGCACTTCGCCAATTTCCCCATGCCCCGTGCGACGCCGCTGTTCGGGCCGACCTTCGAGGGGAAGGGCACGATCCGTCTCGACGACGTGATGGCGGACACCCGCTACGGACGCGCCGAGCCCTACCATGGCATGCCGCCCGGACACCTGCCGGTCAGGAGCTATCTCGCGGTGCCTGTGGTAGGCCGCAGCGGCGGCGTCTTGGGCGGCCTGTTCTTCGGGCATTCGAAGGTCGGGGTGTTCACGGAGGTCGCCGAGCGCGCGATCGAAGGGCTCGCTGCCTATGCCGCGGTGGCCCTGGAGAACGCGCGGCTACTCGATCGGACCCGGCAGGCGATCGCCGAGGCGGAGAACGCCAACCGACTGAAGGACGAATTCCTGGCCACGCTGTCGCACGAGCTGCGCACGCCGCTCAACGCGGTCCTCGGCTGGACCCACCTCCTGCGCACCGGCCGCCTGACCGAGGATCTACAGGCGCGCGCGATCGAGACCATCGAGCGCAACGCCAAGGTGCAGGGCCAGATCATCGAAGACATCCTCGACGTCTCGCGGATCATCACGGGCAAGCTGCGGCTGGATCTCGGGACAGTCGAACTCGCCGCAGTGCTCGAGGCGGCCGTCAACTCCATGCGTCCGTCCGCGGATGCGAAGCAGATCGAGATCACGTGCATCGTCGACGCCGCGACCGCCGTGGCCGGGGATGCCGCGCGGCTGCAGCAGGTGATGTGGAACCTCCTGTCCAACGCAGTCAAGTTCACCCCCAAGCAGGGACGCGTGCAGGTGACCCTCGCGTGCGTGGAGAGCAATGCCGTGCTGCGGGTGACGGACACCGGCGAAGGGATCGACCCGGCCGTGTTGCCGCACGTTTTCGACCGCTTCCGCCAGGAGGATTCCTCTACCACGCGCGCACACGGCGGGCTCGGGCTCGGACTCGCCATTGTGAGGCACCTGGTGGAGTTGCACGGCGGCTCGGTCCACGCCGAAAGCGGCGGCAAGGGACAGGGCTCGACGTTTTCGGTGCGCATTCCGGTCTCGGCGGCGCGCGTCGAAGGGGAGGACGACGCCAGCGTGGCTTCGCCAGCCGCGGCCGCGACGCGCACCTTTGCCGGTAGCGGGCTCCGCGGGGCCCGCATCCTGGCGGTCGACGACGACGCTGCATCGCGCGAGTTGCTGGTCGCCATTCTGGGCGGCAACGGCGCACAGGTGGATACCGCCGAGTCCGCCGCCAGTGCGCTGGGGCGCCTGGCAGCGAACCGCTACGATGTCCTGATCTCCGACCTCGGCATGCCGGACGAGGATGGCTATGCTCTTATCTCCCGGCTGCGCGGATGGCCCCCGGAACGAGGTGGACGCACGCCCGCGGTTGCGCTGACGGCCTATGCGCGGTCCGAGGATCGCATCCGCTGCCTGACCAGCGGATTTCAGAATCACCTCGCCAAACCGGTCGACCCGCCGGAACTCCTCGCGACCGTGGCAGCATTGCTCGGCCGGCTGGGGCAGTCGGACGGACCTCCGTGACCATCGGGACATACCGTCCGGGACGACTACCGAAGCGGCGCAACGAACCTGCCCGGACGAATGGAGACTGCGATGAAGGAGCCGGGGATTCACCGAGCGAGCAGCCTGCGTGGTGACGACCGCCCGGTACGGGGCTCGTCCGGCGCAGCGCGTCGGGGCACGCTCCGGTACGTCGAATCGCTGCTCGACCAGGCAGTCGAGGACACGTTTCCGGCCAGCGACCCGCCGGCGACCGGTTACCCGGGCAGCTCGTTGTATGAAATCCTGCGCGCTCGCTCGGCGCGCATGCGACGTGTCGGAGCCGTGATGGTGGTTGGCGTTGCGGTCGCGTGTGCCGTGGTCGGGCTGGGTTCGCTGCGGCGGCGAGCGCCCCGACCGACGTTTCGTCGCGCTTGACGGTTGCGCGCACCGCCGCAAAGCGACGGTCCCGGTAGCGCGGAGCAGGTCGTGCGACGCCATCCGATGGGGCCCAACGCCCCATGACCAAGGCGGGCCGCCGCGCAATGTCCCCCGGCCGCTCTACTTGCCGGGGTTGAGACGCTTGGCGCTCTCGGAGTAGAGCCTCGTCTTGTCCTTCATGAAGTCCATTGCCTCGGCCCCCAGGTTGACGAGCTCGAAGTCACTCTTCGCGGCCAGTTCCTGCACGTGCAGGATCGCCATCTTAAATCCGGAGCACGTGCGATTTGCAACACGCGGACCCGGCTGTCCAGCGCAAGCCCGGAGCCGGGGTGCGGTCATGCCGCCGTCATGCAATACTACGCCCGCCGCCATCCCCTGCCATTCGCATGCGCCATTCGTTGATTGCCGCGCTCGGGCTTGCCATCCTTGCTGCATGGTGGACGCCCGCACACGCCGAACGCAAGACCGTCTGCAGCATCACGGTCAACTCCCCGGACGAGCGGGAGACCCTGCGTCGCTACCTGCCCAAGGACGAGTTCGAGTTCGTCGAGCTGGTCGAGCGCGGGCGTCCGGACTGGCTCGAGAGCGCATGCCGGAAGGCGGTACGCTGTGACGTCCTCCTCATCTCCGGTCATTTCGACGGCGGCACGGAGTTCTACTCGGACCGACTCGATGCCCGGGAGTCCCTACCAGTCGCCGAGCTGGAACGGGCCTCGTGCTCGACGGCCTGCTCATCGTTGTTCTCGCGCCTGCGGGAGGTCTACCTCTTCGGCTGCAACACGCTCAATGCCGAGCCGCTGCACAGCGCTTCCGGGGAAATTCGTCGCAGCCTCGTTCGTGCCGGATATTCGGCTGACGACGTCGAGCGGCTCGCCACGTTATTGGATGCGCGCCATGGCGACAGCAACCGCGACGTGATGCGCCACATTTTCGGCGGCGTGCCGGTGATCTATGGATTTTCGGGCAAGGCCCCGCTGGGGCGCTATGCCGCGGCCACGCTGGACCGGTACTTCCAGGCCGGCCAGGTCGGCGAGGTCGGAAGCGGCCGAGCGGACGCCCGGCTCCTCGGCCTTTTCGCGCCGGTCTCGATGACGTCCACGACGGGGGTCGGCGACGGTGATACCCACGCCGCATACCGCCAGGACGTGTGCCAGTTCGCCGACGATGGTCGGAACGCGGCGCAGAAGATCGGCTTCATCCACAGCCTTCTCCAGCGTGACGTGACCGAGGCCCGACTCTTCCTCGATCGCATCGAGCGCTATACCGCTTCGCTTTCCGCCACCGACCGCGACCTTCCGGACGCCGCTGCCGCGTGGGGTCTGATCCGGGAGGACGTTGCCGCACGCACCCGATTCCTGGAGTTTGCCCGCGACGCCGACCGTGCTGACGTGCGGGCCCGGATGCTCGGCGTGGCGCGCGAATTCGGGTGGCTGTCGCGCGCCGAGGAGCGCGGCGAGCTGCTGCGCATGTTCGGGGAGCGACTTGCCGCGGACCGCACGGGCGCCCCCGAGGTGGAGCTCGCCTGCGCGCTCAATCAGGACGGAGAACTTGGGGCTGAGCTCGACCGGCTCAAGATCGACGCCGCGCAAGCCCTCAAGCCCAGCCACGCCGCCGTCCTCGCCTGCCTGGGCAGCGCCGAGGCTCGTGCACGCGTGCTGCGAGCGTTGACCAGCCCCAACGAGGTCGACGTGCAGATCGCGCAGGTCTACCTCAATCGCCGCCCGGTCGAGGATGCCGAGGAGCTGCGGAGCCTTGCCACCGACATCACCCGCATGCGGAGCGGCGAGGCGCAGGTCCTGGCGCTCGACACCCTCGGCCGGCACCGCATTGCAGATCGGGCCAGCCTGGAAGAACTCGCGCGGTTGTTCGCGAGCGTCAAGTCCCTCGAGGTCCAGCGTGCGGTGGCCGGGATCCTGATCAGGGCGGACTATCCCGCCATTGCCACGCCCGAGCTCCTGCAGTCGGTGCGGCAGTCAAGAGTCAAAGTTGCCGAAGGCCATGACGCCATCGACATTCTCATCCGCCGCCTCGAGCTCGTCATCGCAGCCAACCTGCGGGTGGCAGGCTCGTGAACCGCCGCGTGCGCTAGTCCGAAGGGAAAGCTATCCGCGGTTTGCGCAGCCCAATCAGCGCCGCGCCGACCGCACCGCATGGAGCCCTGACGGATACGTGCGTTGGCGGGCAGAGGTCGTCTTCGAGGAGCGACTGGTCGTGCGCCGCGCGGTAGGGGTGCGCTCGCGCGGGGCTTCGGTCCCCGCGGGCGGGTTGCTAGCACTTGACTCCCTGGGTAACAGCGGAATGCACTGCCGGACCAAGTCGTCGAACTCCGCGAAAGTGTCGAACAGGGCCACAAACGCCCGTTCCGCGCGCCGCTGGCGGGTATCGAAGTCGCGCGCCGCGTCGTGTCCAGCGTTCTCAGCCATCTGACGTGTCCTTTCGTTTGCGTTGGGAACTCCGCCCTCCGCCTCGATAGGGCGGGCAGCGACGGAAGATCGGACAACACGCTTGGTCTTGGTCATGGCCGGCCTAGTTTAAGGACGGAGCGAGCCTGGTTCCAGATGGGTCGAGCATAACCGGAGGGGCCGGCATAGCACACCGAGGGGCGGCCGATTCGTCCGTAGGAGATATCCCACACCCGCGACTGAGAGCGCATGCGCCAAGGCGGCGATCCATGTCGAGGGGAACGGTGGCCGACGCTCATCGCGCGCGGGCGGCATGGCCGTCATGGCGTGCCCGTTAGGCGTGCGATTGGCGCCACACTGGCATGTTGCTCCGCGTAAGGTCAGGCTGGCGCACACATCACCACGAGGTCCGGGCCATCGCCCTCGGCCAGCCAGCCGAGTCCTGCCATCATGTCGCGCACGCTCGGGTCGGTCACGTAGCGGTGATTGGCATCCGGACGGTTGCTGAACACCCGATAGATCGGCACCGTACCGGCGGGGCAGCTGCCTGCGGTGGGCAGATACATGAACATGTAGTTTGCCTCCTCCAGCACGAAGTCGGGATTGTTGAGTCCGGTTGCCGTGCACTCCTGAATGCCGCGCCCGAAGAAATGGGAATCGCCCTTGCCGGGGGGGATGTAATAGCGGCACACCGGCGAGGCGCCCGGCTGCAGTGCGGTCGATGTCGTGAAGGTGAACCCGGTGCGGGTCCAGCGGGTCGGCGTGCGTCCCGCATCCAGATTCGCGATCTCAGCCGCCCCCCAGCTGATGAAATAATGATCGAGGCTCGCGTTGTAGAACTCCACCACGACGACGGACGTCGGCGCAGGTGCCGCAGCGGCCGGGTCGATCACGGTGACCGTGTATTGCAGGGTGCTCGGCACGTTTGCGCCGCCGATGTTCGATACCACGATCGTGTAGGTCGTGTCGGCGGCAGGCTTTTGATACGGCACCGCGTTCGGCAGGAAGACGAGGGTGTTGTCGCCGATGAAGCTGTTGCTGGGGAACGGCGGATTGAGGGGCTCGTAGGTGACCGGGATGGGTCCTCCAGGACCTGTCATCGTGACCCCGGCGTTAGTGAAGTCTGCGCCCGGATAGGAGATCGACCAGCGGTTCGAAGCCGCGGGCAGGTTCTGGTACGGCACGTACCCCGCCGGCGGCCAGGCGATGCCGTTCGGCGTCGCCGGGCGGGTTGTCGTCGGGCCGAAAACGTAGAGCGCGTTCGTGGCAAACGGTGGCGTATTGCCGCCGGGAATATCGCCGGTGGCCATGGCCGAGACCGGCGGGTAGAGGATCCAGCGCCGGTGCCCGGCTGCGGAGTTGTTGCTGCCGGAGTCGGTCATGTACGCGTCGACCGCGTCCACGCCCTTGTTTCCCAACGCAATATTGGAGTTGCCAGCGCCGGTCGCTGCCGGCATCGAATAGCAGGCCCAGGTCATCGGCGGGGCGTGCGACAAGGCGTTATTGGCCGACATCAGCAGCGCAGCAGCCTGCGCCTGCACGGCCTCGGTGCCCGTCAATAAGCTCACGGCTGGCAGCCCTACGAGGGCGCGGAAATAATTGACGCGGCCGATCACCGCCTGCTGGTGCGCGAGATTGGTCGACCCGGGATTGCAGTTCGCCAGACTCCCGGTCCACGCGAGCGGAACGGCACCTTGAGGAACGTAGTTCGACTCGAAGAGACTGACGACGCCGTCGCGGGTCGGCGCTGACTTCGGGAGGCCCTCCAGGCGCCATGGCACACCCACGTCTGGGGGGCCATCCCGCACCAGCGGCGGGCCGAGTCCCTGGGCGAATGCGGCGAGGGACAGGAGCGCGACCCCGGAGGCGCCGATGCGACGCATCCACTCGGGGAACGTTCGCGCGCAGGCAGAGCGGGACGCGTTCGTGAACATACGCGCGGTCCTCCGGCAGATGCGACGTGCGCCGCGGGTTGTTGCGGCCATGTTCTGCCCGCCCACAGTCGGTGTCAAATGCCGCGCCTTTGCGCTGAATGAGCGGCGCCGCAGGGCCGGCATCGTCGCTCGACGCTTCAGTCCACGTCCGCGGCGTTCCTTTGCTGCGCCGCCGGACCGGCCGGTGATCAGGCCGTATGCACGGCGATGGTGACGAAGCTCGGCACCGGCATCGCAATGCGGTGCAGCGCCCAGCCATCAGGCTGGTATTCGGCCGGTCCGTCCAGGACTTGCGGTTGATCGGCGTCGCCGGGATGAACGCTGATCCGGCCGAAGGGCGCCGAAAGGCCATCACCCGTGGCCTTGCTCATCGCCTCCTTGCACGTCCACATGCGGAGGAACGAGTGCCGTGCTGCCTCGGGCGTGAGGCTCCGCAGAGCGAAGCGCTCCGGATCGGTCATGAGCTTTCGCGCGAGCCGGTCGACGCCGAGCTGGCGGTCCGGAAGCTCGATATCGATGCCGAGCCGCACGTTCGTGCTGGCCGCCGTCGCGATCACGAATACGGCCATCTCGCCGGTGTGCGAAACATTGAAATCGAGACGTGGCTGGCCGCAAAGCTGCGGGCGTCCCCGGAACCCACGTTCGATCGGAACGTCTCCTGGGCTGGACCCGAGCGCGCTGCTAAGGAGAAGCCGGAGGGTGGCGCGACCGATGATGTATCGTTCCCGCAGGCGGGCGGTGCCGAAGCGCGCGCTGCGGGCCCTTTCGGCGGACGATAACCAAGTCATCGCGCGGGCCAGATCGACCGGCCCCGATGACAGTCGGCACCACCACGCGCGCGCGACAGGGGCGACCTGCGGGCACGAAAGTCGCATGGCAGAGATGCCCGTAGTCTCGTCGCGTGGTTCCGCTTCCGAATCCAAGCGCATTCGTTACCTCACTTGAGAGCCCTGATTTCTGACCGATGGACTTCCTGCTTCGCGCCCTGACCCGGGTACCCCTGTCGATTTTGTATGCCCTGGGATGGCTCGCATACATCGTCTGTTTCGAGCTCTTGCGGTGGCGACGGGATCTCGCCAGAGCGAACCTTGCGGGTGCTTTTCCCGAGAAGCCGGCTGTCGAGATCGACGATTTGCTGAGGAAATCGTATCGCAACCTCGGAACGCTTATCGC
>JBDTWB010000104.1:0-13759 GCA_040006895.1 Casimicrobiaceae bacterium
GCCACTGCATCCGGCGCCACTGCATCCGGCGCAACGTCATTTGGGGTGACTGCATCCGTCGTCACTGGATTCGGCGCCCGGCATTGTCGCGCTCCCGCAATAACGCACCTGGGTTCGCGATGCTCCCGGTACTGGGCGGCTTCAGGTCTCCTCGACGAACACCTCCTCGCGCTTCCTCTTGAGATTCGGCAGGGCGATCAGCAGCAGCAGGACGACGGCGAGCAGAAGCAGCACCAGCGAGATCGGCCGGGTCACGAACACGCTGAAGTCGCCGCGGGAGAGCAATAGCGCCCGGCGCAGGTTCTCCTCCATCAGCGGCCCGAGCACGAAGCCGAGCAGGAGTGGCGCGGGCTCGCAGCCGAGGCTCACGAAGACGAAGCCGAGCAGGCCGAAGAACGCCGTCTGGCTGACGTCGAAGCTGGTATTGCTGATGGTGTAGATCCCGATCGAGCAGAACACCAGAATCGCGGGATACAGCACACGGTACGGGACCTTCAGCAGTTGGACCCACATCCCGATGAGCGGGAGGTTGAGCACGACCAGCATGAGGTTGCCGATCCACATCGACGCGATGAGACCCCAGAACAGCGATGGGTTGGAGGTCATCACCTGCGGACCCGGCTGGATGTTGTGAATGGTCATGGCGCCGACCATCAGCGCCATCACGGCGTTCTCCGGTATGCCGAGAGTGAGCAGCGGGATGAACGAGGTCTGCGCGCCGGCGTTGTTGGCCGACTCGGGACCCGCGACACCCTGGATGGCGCCCTTCCCGAATTCGCTGGGATCCTTGGCGATCTTCTTCTCGACCGCATAGGCGGCGAAGGAAGCCAGCATCGCGCCGCCGCCCGGCAGGAGTCCCAGCACGGAGCCGACGCCGGTGCCGCGCAGCACGGCGGGCCATGCCTTGCGGAATTGCGCCTTGGTCAGCCACAGTCCGGTGACCTTGCTGGTGAACACCTCCCGTTTTTCGGTGGTATGGAGGTTCAGCACGATCTCGGCGAAACCGAACAGCCCCATGGCGACGCTGGCGACACCGAGCCCATCGGTGAGCTCCGGCACGCCGAACGAATAGCGCGCCAGTCCCGAATTGACGTCGGTGCCGACGAGTCCCAGCACCAGTCCCACGATCACCATCGAGATGGCGTGCAGCAGCGAGCCGTGGGCGAGCACCACCGAGCCGATGAGCCCGAGGCACATGAGGGCGAAATACTCGGAGGGCCCGAACTTGAGGGCGAACTCCGACAGGGGCGTGGCGACGGTGGCGATGGCGATGGTGGCGACCGATCCTGCGAAGAACGAGCCCAGGGCCGAGACCGCCAGGGCCGCGCCGGCCTGGCCGCGGCGCGCCATCTGGTAGCCGTCGAGGCAGGTCACCGCGGAAGAGGTCTCCCCCGGCATGTTGAGCAGGATCGACGTCGTCGAGCCGCCGTATTGCGCGCCGTAATAGATCCCGGCGAGCATGATCAGCGCCGAGACCGGTTGCAGTGCGTAGGTGATCGGCAGAAGCATCGCGATGGTGGCGACCGGGCCGATGCCCGGCAGCACGCCGATCAGCGTGCCCACCAACGTGCCGAGGAACGCGTAGAGCAGGTTGACCGGGTGGAAGGCGACGCCGAAGCCGAGGCTCAAGTGCTCCAGGAGTTCCATGCGTGTCCTCAGCTCAGGGTCGGCCAGACGGGCAGCTGGATGTTCAGCCCGTACACGAACACGCCGGCGCACAACGCTGCAATGAGCACGCCGACCACTGCCGCCTCGCGGGGGCGGAATTCGTGGCTGCCCGCGCTCGACGCGACCACCAGGAATATGGTGGAAAGGACGAGGCCGGCGTACTGCACGATGTGCCCGAAGACGACGGTGCTGCCGAGGACGACCACGATAGGTCGAAACTGCCAACGCATGATCCCGGCTCCCGGTGCGCGGAGCCCTCGCCATACACTGAAGGCCCCGAGCAGGATCAGTAGCGACCCCAGCGCCCGCGGGAAGTAGCCGGGTCCCATCCGGGCGGCGCTGCCCATGGGGTAGTTGATCGCAATGCCGACTGCCGCCCCTCCGATGGCGATGAACAGCATTCCGGCCCAGAAGTCCTTGGGCGCCCTGATGGACATAGACGTGCTCCGAGATGAAAAATTGAGTAGCGCGCGGGTGACGCCGTGGCCAGCGAGCCGTTGCGCACGGTGGCCGGGCGGTCCGGACGATTGCGGCGTGCGCCTAGGTGTACGCGTACCGGGTGACGCGCAGCCGGCCAGCCGATGCTCCGGCGCCATTGTTCAGAGTCGAGCTTGCGGCAACCTGACCCGGGCCCGGTTTGTGGCGGAAGGGCGAACTTTTCGTGGTGTTTCTGGCTCAGCAGACCATGACGTCACGTCGCGACGCCACGCATCGGCGGGGAGCGCCTCGTGCGCGCCTCTGTCGTTCGGCGCGTTCTCCCCGTCGTGGGGGTCGCACCGCGGATAGCCGTCGTTCATTGGAGGTCACATGAACAAGAAGTTGCTGATCGCGGCGCTCGCCGCAGTCTTCGCGACCGGAGTGCTCGCCCAGGACAAGGCGCCAGCTCCGGAAAAGACTTCCGCGGGGGCAGGGACGCCCGCCACTGCCAAGGACCCGGAGAATCGTCCGGGAGGCACATCGTCGATCCCGCCCACGCGTGGCCCGGCAACTGCGCCGGCGCTACCGTCGCCCAACCTACCCCAGGTGACGATCGACAATCGTGAAAAGGCCGAGGCGCTCAAGGCGGCGCGCAAGGCCAGGAAGGCGGCATCGAAGAAAGGCGCGAAGAAAGCCACGGAGAAGGCCGCGCCGGCGCCCAGGCCCTTCTCGCCCCCGAAACCGGCGACCGAGGTCCCGGCGAAGGCGCCCGGGTAACCGGCGTCAGGTCGTGGCCGCGGCTGCCGGCTTCGCGGCGCCGACCGGTGCTGCCAGTGTCGGCCGGACCAGCAGGAGCAGGTAGAAGGCCAACGCCGGGACGAAGTGCAGCAGCAGCCGATTGACCAGCGTCTCGTCGTCGACCCCGCCCCCGGCATTGCTGAAGAAAAATACCACCGCGACGAATGCGGCGCCGCCGAGCATTGCCACGCTCATCGGCGCAACCGTCGACTCGAGCAAGCGCCGCCACTGCCATGCGATGCACGCGATCGCGGCATACCAGAAGAGGTGCCAGTTATCCATCACGAACATGTGCTGCATCAAGGGCAGCGACACGTTGGTGAACTGGGTTCGCAGCGTGTAGCCGAAGAGCCTCAGGCGGGGTGGGCCGAACGCGAGGTAGGCGATGGCGACGACGACCCCGATCAGCACCAGTCGCAGTCCCAGGCGCGGGCGTACGGCCACGATCACTCCCGGCAGGAAGGCGAGCAGCCAGATCATGCCTTCAACCTTGATGCTGGCCGCGATCACGCCCATCACCACGGCGAGACCGATATCGACCCAGGCGCGGGTGCGCACCGCCTGCGCCATGGCCATTGCCACCATGCCGAGCGCCGCCGCGAGGAAGATGTCGGCCATCCCGGCGAGCGCGACGTGGACGTCCAGGAAGGGCAGTGACAGGACCAGCCATGCGAAGATCATGGCCGCGGCCGGCGGTACCTCGGCGCGGCGTGCCTGGGCATAGACCGCAATCCCGAAGGACGCGAACAGCGCCGGCCACGGTGCGTTCATCCAGGCGTCGTGCCAGGAGCCAAGGCAGAGATTGGTCCAAACCTGCAACAGGGGCACGGTTCCCGGATAACCCGGTTGCTGGTCGGTGAACGCCATGAGTTCGCCGCGGGTCAGCCATTCGTTCGGCGCGACGAACGGGACCATGCGCCCGTACTCGAACCACACCCGGGCCTTGGTTGCCCAGTGCGACCAGGCATCCCAGGGCTGCACCGGCCGCCATGCGACTTCCAGCGCGAGTCCGAGCGCACGCACCACGATCAGCACGAGCGCGACGACGAACAGGACGCGCAGCGGCGGGGCGAGCCCGTTCCAGGCAGCGTGGGCGTCGCGCCAGCGTGCTCTCCAGTCGGTACCACGCTGGAGCCACGCGGCCCCCAGCGCGAGTGCTGCGACCGGCAGCGCCACGACCGGGAGCGTCCAGGTGACGTGGGCGAGACTCAGGACGCGCAACACCAGGGTGACCATGAACGCGCCGGCGAGGTAGCCGTAGCCGAGCGCGAGCAGTGCACCAAACGGCAGGCGACGGGTGAAGACATGGATCGCGGTCGCCCCGAGCAGCCAGGGCAGCGCGATCGAAACCCCGATGGCGAGCATTGCGGGCATCGTGATCGCGCTCATTGGACGCGCAACAGCGTGGCACCGTCACGCACCAGCAGCTCCTGCACCGGCTTCTCGCGGCCGTCGGGCCACACCAGGCGGTGCTGTTCCGGCGCGTAACGCAGTCCGTCGTAAAGGAGCATCAGCACGCAATCGCCGGCACGCACCTGCTCGAACGCCGGCACGCGGTTCTTCGGGGAAAAGAGAAAGTAGACGTTGTGCGGGAACAGGAAATAGCCCCCCCGGGTGCGCAGGGTCGAGTTGTCGGAAAGAAAGAAGATGCGCACCGGCAGCGGCGGCAGCGCGGCACGCACTGCCTGCATGAGAGCGTAGATCGGGTGGTCGTCCTCGGCGAGGTGCTTCGCCTCCAGGGTGCGGCCGGCGAATTGCGCCGCCGTCGTCCGGAGCTGCCGCCAGAGGTTGAGCTGCCAACGCGTATCGAGCACGAGCCAGGCGGCCAGGAAGATGGTCCACACGACCCGCATGTCGACAGCCTGCCGGCGCCGCGCGCGCACGAGATGGAACAGTCCGGCGATGAGAGCCGCCAGCGCCGTGGCAGGCACCAGAGCCAGCACATGGGTGCGTTCCTCGTCGAAGGGGAACGTGAACGAATTGCCGCGGAAGGGAAAGAACGTCGACCATTCGGCGATGACTTCGCGGATGGCGCTTGCGGCGGAGGGACTCGCGAGGGTCACGGATTGCACCGGCAGGGGCTGGGTGATCGCGCCCTGCGTGGCGAGGGCGAACCCGGTCACCGTACCCCGCCACCCGTCATCGGCGCTCAGCTCGGTGGCGGCGACACCCGGCGCGATCCACTGCAGCCGGCGGGTGAACGTGCGATTGGGCGCTTCGCGCGTGCGCCACAGCACGTTCAGGCTGGTGCGAGGGGTGACATTGGTGTCGATGCGCCAGGCGACGTGGTGATAGTCCGCCGCCGCGAACGGCGCGGTGCGCATCGCGATGATCGCCAAGCCGGCAGCGTCGGGCGCCTCGATCACCAGCGCACCCGGGACGCGTCGCACGCCGCCGCGCAATGGTTCGAGCTGGGTGTCGTTCGCCACCAGCGGTGCCGCACCGGCCGTCAGCTGGCCATCCGAGCGCCACGCTCCGACGACGAGCAGCACCACGAGGTAAGCCCCGGCGAGACTGGCGAGCGCCGTGCCGAGGCCACGCCATCGGTCGGCCGGATCGGCCGCCGGGTCGATGGTCGTCACGGTCGGCCCACGCTGGCTTGCTCCATGGATCTCACGATTGCGGCACCGGGAACTTGCGGAGGGAGCGCCGATTCCGAGCCGGCGCGCCGCCCAAGCCTAGCATCGGGTGGATCGATTCGCCACTGCGCTACGGTCTGGCCGTTCGGGTTGCCGCCGGCGCCCTTGCTATCATGCGGAAGCGGAGGCGATGCGCGCGACGGGTCGGACCACCGGCTTTGGGGCACGGTCGGACTCCGGCCCCCGCAGCTTCGCCACGAACAACGCCGATATGTCTTCCTTCCGCCTGCCCGGGCTGTACGACGCGTTCCCGGCGCCGGGTCCCGACGCATCGCCGGCATCTTTCGAATGACCGCTGGCCCGACGTGAGCGCGCGACCCGGGATCACCCGACACGAATGGGAGGCAGCGCTCGCCCCGCTGCTGGGCGCTGCAGGAGGCACGCTGTGGCGTGCGCACTGCGATGCGCTCAATGCGCGGCTCTTCCTGCGATGGCTGGGCGATGCGCGGCACGAGCGATTGCTGAAGACCGATCTCTACGACGAGGCCGTGGGCGAAGGTGTGTACGCCCTGTTGGCGGGACGGGCGGCGCGCGTGGTCGGTATCGACCTCGCCGCCAACGTCGCCGTCGCGGCCCGGAAGCGCCATGCGACGTTGTCAGCAGTACATACCGACGTGCGCCGCCTCCCATTCGCCGACGGGGCATTCGACGCCGTAGTCTCCAACTCCACGCTCGACCATTTCGCGACTCACGATGAGATCGAGCGTGCCTTGGCGGACCTGCACCGGGTGCTTGCCCCGCACGGAACCCTCCTGCTCACGCTCGACAACCTCGCCAACCCAGCGGTGGCATTGCGCAACGCCCTGCCGCTTGCCTGGTTGCGTCGTACCGGCATCGTGCCGTACCCGGTCGGCGCGACCTATCGTCCGGGCGCGCTCCGGCGCGTACTCGGCCGCATTGGCTTCGACGTCGTGGAGACGAGCACCTTGATGCATTGTCCGCGGGCGCCTGCGGTGGCACGCGCGGCGCGCCTGCAGCGGCACGGGTCTGCGTCCGCCGCCAAGCGTTTCCTGCGGCGCCTCGAACGTTGGGAATGGCTGGGGCGACTTCCGACGCGATTCCTCACCGGCTACTTCGTGGCGGTGCTGGCGCGCAAGCGATGAAGGACGTCTATCCGACTGGCAATTCCGTGCAGCGTGCGCTGCACGTTCTCCGCCACGCGGGACCCCGTAGCTTCGTGTTCAGGCTCCTGAGTGAATGCGGCTACCGCCGGATGCTGTTGCTGGCCCGCAGCCTGGACGCGCCGATACGATTGCCGCGATGCCCGCCGGGCGTCGACCTCGCGGAGCTGCAAGCCCACGATTTCGCTCCGTACGGCACGTTGCGCGGCCCCGATGCGGCAGGCGTCTTCGCCAGGCGGTGCAGCAGCGGACACCGATGCTTCGTGGCGCGATGTGGCGCCGAGGTCGTCTCCGCCTGCTGGGCAGCCACACACGCCGCCCGGACCGACTATCTGGATTGCCCCATCGTGCTCGGCCCGGGCGACGTATACCTTTACGATGCTTTCACTGCTGCGTCCGCCCGCGGCCTTGCCCTTGCGCCTCTCGTATGCGCGTACCAGCTCACGGTGTTTCACGACGAGGGCTGCGTGCGGGCCGTGCGGGCGACCGTACCCGAGAACCTGCCCGCGCTGCACGCCCACGCCAAGAGCGGCTTCGGGCCGATCGCCGTAATGGGCCGCGTGGGGCTGGGCCCGTGGCGCCACCACTTCCATCGGAAGCTTGGGCATGGCGCGTGACGCGGGTATGACCCGGTCGGGATCGCCCGCATCGGCGACCCTACGGGCCGGTCCTTCGGCGCATCGCGCGGCGAACGAGCACACCAAGCGTTCGGCGATGACGCGTGTCGTGGAGGCGCTCACCGAGCGCCTGCCGGGCCGGTTGGACCGGGCATTCCGCGCGGGCGCCAACGCCTTGCTGCCGCCGCAACATTGGCACATACCGCTTACGATCCTCGAAGGCGTTGCGGCGACCAGCGGTCCTCCGGTCCGCGTGCTGGTCGCGGGTCCGGAGCCTGCGGCGCGCTACTGGATCGGGCGATGCTTGGCCAAAGTATCGTTGCGGAAGTCCCTCGCGCCCTGCGCGCTGTTCCGACTGCGCGCCGAGCTGGTCCGGCGCCGAGCCGCCGTCGATCTGACGCTCGTGTGCCTGGATCGCGCATCGGCGCGGTGGTTCGCCGGCGATGACTATCTCATGGTCCCGGAATGGATCGGCATGCGCGCGCCGACACCCGACCTGCGTGCGCTCGGGAGGCGCAGCGGCCGGGTCGCCGGCGACCTGCTGCGGGTCAGGAACGGCAGGTTCACGTGGCGACTCGCGCAGAGTCGGCAGGCGTTCGACGCGTTCTACGCGTCGATGTACCTGCCCTACGTGCATGCGCGTCATGGCGAGCTCGCGCACGCCCACAGCCGTGCCCGCCTGGCGAGCGCATGGCGCCATGGGGTCCTGCTCGGCGTGGAGCGCGACGGCGAGCTGGTGGCGGGCCAGCTGCTCGAACGGGAAGGCGACGTGCTGCACCTGGTGGCCCTCGGCGTGCGCGACGGCGACGAAGAGCTCCTGAAAGCAGGCGCGAGCGCGGCGCTCTACGTGTTCGCCATCGAGTACGCCACGCGCGAGGGCTGCCGCTTCCTCGACTTCCGTGGCACCCGGGCCTCCCTTGCCGATGGCGTGCTGCGCTACAAGCGCAAATGGGGCGCCGGCGTGAGCGTAAGGGGTGACGTTCGGCATGCGACCTGGATGCATTGGCATGGGCTGTCGGACGCGACCGTCGCGTGGCTCGTCGCGGCGGCGCCGGTATTCCAGGTCGGAACCGAACTGTACGGGCTGGTCGTCGCCGACCGCAACGCGCCGCCGCGGCGCGAGACGCTCGTGAAGATGCGCGACGACTGGGCCGTGCCGGGCTTGGCGGCGCTGTGCGTGCTGGCCTCGGCGAACGATGCGCACGCGATCCCGGGTATCCATGTGGTGCCGTGCCACGCCTCGCGTCCCTGCAATCCGGCGATGGTGCACGCATCGGTCGCTGCACGGTCCGGAGGCTGAGGACTCATGTGCGGCATCTGCGGCATGGCGTGGGACGATTCGACGCGTCCTGCGGAAGTCGTCGAGTTGAGGCGGATGGCAAGCGCCCTGGTCCATCGCGGGCCCGACAGCGAGGGTGTGCATGCGGCGGCAGGGGTCGGGCTCGGCATTCGCCGCCTGTCCATCATCGACGTCGTCCACGGCGACCAGCCGATCGCCAACGAGGATGGCTCGGTGGTGGTGGTGTGCAATGGCGAGATCTACAACCACGTCGAGCTGCGGGCGCGGCTCATCGCCGCCGGGCACCGGTTTCGCACCGGCTCGGACGTCGAGGTCATCGTGCACCTGTACGAGGAGCACGGTGCGGGGTTCGTGCACCACCTGCGCGGCATGTTCGCCATCGCCCTCTGGGACGCGCGCACCCAGACGCTCATGCTCGTACGCGACCGCCTGGGCATCAAGCCGCTGCACTACGCCCGTACCCGCGACGGCATCGTGTTCGCATCGGAGCAGAAGGCGATCCTGGCGATCGGCGCGATCGACGCCGACCCTGACCCGCAAGCGCTGCGCGACGTGTTCTCCCATACCCGCGTCGTCGGGCCGCGCACGATGATCAAGGGCATCCTGCGCCTGCAGGCCGGGCACTGCCTCACCTTTACGCGCGGCCGGGTGACCCTGACCCAGTGGTGGGATGCGCGATTCCCGGCCCGCGACGCCTATGAGCGCGGCGTGTCTGCCGAGGCGTGGGCCGAGGGCCTGCGGACGAAGCTCGACGAGAGCGTGCGCCTGCACCTGCGCAGCGACGTGCGGGTAGGGGCCTGGCTTTCCGCGGGCATCGATTCAAGCGCCGTCACGGCGCTTGCTGTCGCCGCCGGCCAGCGGGGCATGCCCACGTTCACCCTGCGCTTCGAGGACCCGCGCTTCGACGAGCTCCGCACCCAGCGCGGGCTCGACGACTTCCCGGCCTATGGTCTCGCCGGTCACCGCGTGCTGTGCAGCCGCGCGGACCTCGACCGCCTGCCCCGGGCCATCCGACACGGGGAGGACCTGATGCTGGCAAGCGTCGTCCTCAGCCAGTTGGTGATCGCGGAGGCCAGCGCGCGGTCTGTCAAGGTCGTGCTGACCGGCGAGGGCTCCGACGAGATCCTCGGCGGGTATTCCTGGTATCCGACCCTGCGGGCGATGCAACCGCTGTTTGCGTTGCCGGTTCGCGCGCGCCGGGCGATTGCCGGATGGGGTCCGATCCAGCGTCGCTGGCCGGGTGCGGCCGGCGTGCTCGCAGGCGACGCCACGATGGATTTCGAGCGCTATGCGCGCAGCGTTACCCACCTTCGCACCCAGGCGATGGGCGACACGGTCCTGGTCCCCGGCTTGCGCGCGGGTGGCGGCCAACCCGACGACGGGATTGCCGTCGCACCCGCTCCGGATGGATTTGCGACCTGGCACCCATTTGCGCAAATGCAATACTGGGACATCAAGCATCGCCTCGCCGATGCGGTTGTCCAAGGCCTCGATCGTGCCTCGATGGCGCACTCGGTGGAAGCGCGGGTCCCATTCCTGGATCACGAGGTCGTGGAGTTCTGCGCACGCATACCGCCGGCGGTGAAGATGCGCTGGCTCACCGAGAAAGCCGTGTTGCGCGCGGCGATGGCCGATGTCCTTCCGGACGAGATCGCGCAACGCAAGAAGTTCGCCATGCAGGCCCCGGGAGATGACTGGATGCGTGGTCCACTCCCCGGCTTCGCCGAGGAGCTGCTCTCGCCCCGGGCTCTGCACGACGCCGGCTACTTCGACGCCGCCGGCGTGGCCCGCCTGCGCGTCATGCATCGCGCGGGCACGGCCAATCACGGCAAGGTGCTGATGGGGGTGCTGGGGCTGCAACTCTGGGACGACATCTTCCGCCGCCAAGGCCGGGTCTGCGGCGTGACCTGAATGCGCTACGGGTTCGACGACATCGTCGCCATGCTGCGTACTCCCGCAGGGCGTCTGCAACTCCGTGCGGGCTTGTTCTATCGCGCCTGGCCGCTCCTGTCACGGCTCGGCTGGTTGCATCGGCGTACGCTGGCCCGCGGCGTCCGGGTCGTCGCCGTGGTCGGCTCGCTGGGAAAATCGACGACCACCCGGGCGGTAGCCGCCGCCCTGAATCTGCCGCCCCACCCGGCGATGTTGCGCAACGCGTGGAGCTCCGTGGCGCGCGCGATCCTGCGGCTTGAGCCGCACCAGGCACATGCCGTGATCGAAATCGGCATCAACGCACGGGGGCAGATGCGCCAGTATGCCCGGGTGGTGCGACCCGACATCACGGTGGTGACGGCCGTGGCGAGCGAGCACCACCGCAGCCTCGGCACCCTGGACGTCACACGGGACGAAAAGGCATGGATGGTGCGGGGCCTGCCGGCGGATGGCGTCGCCGTGCTGAACGGCGACGATCCGAATGTCCTGTGGATGAGAACGACGACGACCGCGCGTGTAATCACGTTCGGTTTCGACGAGCGTTGTGACGTGCGGGCCGACGACGTGCAACTGGAGTGGCCGGTCGGCACGCGCTTCACGCTCGACGCATTCGGCGAGCGCCGATCGATGACCCTGCGCCTGCTCGGCCGCCACCAGGTGCCTGCTGCACTCGCGGCGATCGCCGTAGCCGAGCTCGTCGGCGTGCCGCGGGACCAGGCCATTGGGCGGCTGGAGGGCCTCGCGCCGACGACAGGACGGCTGCAGCCGGTGGACATCGGCAACGGTGTGATCCTGCTACGCGACGAATGGAAGTCGACCCTGGAGACGTTCGGCGCCGCGCTCGACGTACTCGCGGCCATCGACGCTTCACGACGCATCATCGTCCTGGGCGACATCTCCGAACCGCCGGGCAACCAGCACCAAGCCTATCGCGCACTCGGCCGGCGCATCGCAGCGGTCGCCTCGCTGGTGGTGATCGCCGGTGCGGCAGGGGCCCTCGAACGCTATCGCGCCGGTCTGCGGGCCGGGGGCCTCTCGTCCGCGACGATCCTCGCTGGCGGTCGCACCCCGCAGGAAATCGCCGCGACGCTGCGCGGACTGCTGGCGCCGGGTGACGTCGTGCTCGTGAAGGGACGCGACACCCAGAGGCTCGACCGCGTGCGGCTCATCCTGCAGGGCATCCACGTCGGATGCGATATTCGCGCATGCCACATCCGCGGAATCGAGTGCGCGGACTGCCCGATGCTCCCCCACGCGTGGGGCGAGCGTCCCCCCGTCACCTGACGCGCCGCGGCCGGCAGCGTGCCGGGGCCGGCGGCGTGCCTTGGCCCCTATTCGATCTTGCCGACGCGGTGGACCACGTCGGCGAGCTTCCTCGCATCGGCTTCCCAGAAGCGCGCGAGCTCGGGCGCATCCATGTACTGCACCGGCGTCTGGACGGTGGCCATCGCCCCGACGAACGTGGGATCGGTCGACACGGTGCGCACCGCCTCGCGCAATTTGGCGATGATCGGCTCGGGGGTTCCCGCCGGTGCGAACAGGCCGGCCCACTGGAAAAACACCGCGTCGTAACCCGATTCGACGAGGGTGGGCACGCCGGGCAGCGCCGCAAGGCGCTTGTCGCCCCATGATCCCAGCACCCGGACCTTGCCGGCCTTGACGTGCTGGATCACCGTCGACGGACCTGTGGAGAGTGCATCGACGTTGCCACCGAGCAGCGCGATCACCGCGGGCCCGCCGCCTGTGTACGGCACGTGCAGCAGCTTGATGCCGGCCTTCTGGGCGAGCATCTCCATCGGGATATGCATCGTGCCGTAGTTTCCCGACGATCCATAGCTGATCGCCCCGGGTCGCTTCCTGGCGTCGGCGACGAACTCCTCGACCGTTTTCCAAGGAGCTTCGGCGCGCACCGCGAGGACGGTTGGATCGGCAGTCAGCCGCGCGATCGGCGTGAACTGATCGAGCTGGAACATCGGCGGCCGGCCGAGCACTTTGTCGGCCTCCGGAATGATCGAGATCGACGACAACGCGAGCAGCAGCGTGTACCCGTCGGGCTTCGCCTTGGCGACCACGCCCATACCGATCCCGCCTCCGGCACCGGGCTTGTTCTCGATCACCACGGGCTGCTTCAGCACGCGGCTCATGACCTCCGCAGTGGGCCGCGCCACGATGTCTGCGACCCCGCCGGGCGGGAACGGCACGACCACCGTGATCGGCTTGGCGGGATACGCGTCCTGGGCGCGGGCTGGCGCCAGTGCGCCGCATGCGACGCTCGCGACGACGAATAAAAAGAGCGACGATCGGTAGTTCAAGACGAGACCTCCCGGGGCAACGATGGACGTGCGCGACGCGCGGACACGGCAAGGAATTCTATAGCGTCCGGACGTCGGACGCACCGACGTCCTCGAAGATCCCGGCCGCCCACGCGGCGAGTCGAGACTTCATGCGGCCATGGTGCGAGCCGGCCCAGTAAACGCGGCCGCATTGCGGGCAGTGGCGTGCATCCTCGGCGGCGACATCGCGCGGCATGCGCGCCGTCGCCGCGGGCGGGACGGCCGTGAGCGGCGTGTTGTCGACCAGGCAGCGGGTGAACGGCGCGTGCAGCCAGTCCACTCCGAGCGCCCGGTAGAGTTCCTGGGCGAGGCAGTCGAGCGGCGCCCAGGTGAGGATCAGTGCCGTTTCGCGGGCACGGCGGTGCTCGGCGATGCGCCGGTCGCAGGTGAGGAACCGGCGCGACTCGGACTCGGCCCGGACAAGCAAGTCGCGGTCCGGCGCGCCGTCGCACGCCAGGTCGGTGTCGTAGCCGGCGGCGCGGAGATAGCGGGCGAGTCGCCCCAGCATCTCGTCGCAAAGAAAGCGCATGCGTGGTCGGCGGTGAAAGAGGCCGGAGGCGGTCGTCCCGTGCGGGAGGATGCGGACACGATCACGGCGCGATGGTGCGTACGGAGCGCCCTGACGCCGGTAGCCTGCAGGGTCGTCCGATCGCTCCCGGCATGCGTCGCCGCCGCCGCGCGCGCACTTGCTACCGCCCGCGTTTCAGTACATGTGCTGGCCGCCGTTGATGGCGATGTTCGCTCCGGTCACGAAGGCGGCTTCCTCGCTGGCGAGATAGGCGACGAGCCCGGCGACCTCCTCGGGCTTGCCGAGCCGGCCCATCGGGATCTGCGGCACGATCTTCGATTCCAGCACTTCCTGCGGGATCGCCATCACCATCTTGGTGCCGATGTAGCCCGGCGAGATGGTGTTGACGGTCACGCCCTTGCGCGC
>JBDTWB010000105.1:0-13672 GCA_040006895.1 Casimicrobiaceae bacterium
GGCCTGCTGAAGCCGATCTACAGCGCGCCGGAACTTCTGCAACTCATCGCGACCTTCGGCGTGGTGCTGATCGTGCGCGACGTGACCCTTGCCGTGTGGGGCGCGGAAGATCTGCTCGGACCGCGCGCGCCGGGACTCGACGGCGCGGTCGTGCTGCTCGGCAGGTCGATCCCCGAATATGATCTCTTCCTGCTCGCGCTGGGGCCGCTCGTGCTGGGCAGCCTTTGGTGGCTGCTCGCCCGTACCCGCTTCGGCATGCTGGTACGCGCGGCCACCGAGAATCGCATCCTCACCGCGGCCCTCGGCATCGACGAGCGGACACTGTTCACGGCGGTGTTCGTCCTTGGCGCTGCCCTCGCCGGATTCGCCGGAGCCCTGCAGCTCCCACGCGAGCCCGCCAATCTCGGCATGGATCTTGGCATCATTGCCGAGGCCTTCGTGGTCACGGTTGTCGGCGGGCTTGGTTCCATCCCGGGGGCGTTCCTCGCCGCTTTGCTGATCGGACTCACCAAGGCACTGTGCGTGGCGCTCGGTACAGTCAGCGTCGCCGGCATCGACGTGGCATTCCCCAAGCTCACGCTGGTGGCCGAATTCGTGGTGATGGCCATCGTGCTCACGGTACGGCCGCAGGGCTTGCTGGGTGCGTCGCGCGATACCTCGCCGGTGACCAGCGTACCCGAGCAGCGCCGCCTGGTGCGTCCCGCAGGGCGGCGGGCACTGCTGGGCGCGATCGCGGCGCTCGCCGTGGCCGCACTCCTGCCGGTCTTGACGGATGCGTACAGCCTGATCCTCGCCACGGACGTCCTGGTGTTTGCGTTGTTCGCGGCGAGCCTGCAGTTCATCATGGGCACGGGCGGAATGGCCTCGTTCGGGCACGCTGCCTATTTCGGCCTCGGCGCCTACGCGGCGGCCATGGCGGCGCGCCACGGCGTGGCCATGCCCGGCGCACTCGCCTTGGCACCCCTCGCCGCGTTCGCCGGTGCAGTTGTGTTCGGCTGGTTCTGCGTACGCCTGTCGGGGGTGTACCTTGCCATGCTCACCCTCGCGTTCGCGCAGATCGTGTGGTCGGTCGCGTTCCAGTGGACCGCGGTGACCGGCGGGTCGAACGGCCTCGTCGGCATCTGGCCCGCCGGGCCGCTCGCCACCAAGCAGGCCTATTTCTGGTTCACCCTCGGCATGGTGGGCGCGGGCCTCGCAGCGGTCGCGTGGATCGCCCAGAGCGCTTTCGGCTACGCCTTGCGCGCCGGCCGCGACTCGGCGCTGCGCGCCGAAGCACTGGGCATCGACGTACGTCGCGTGCAATGGTTCGCATTCGCCATCGCCGGCACGCTTGCCGGCTTGGCTGGCGGCGTGTACGCGTTCTCCAAGGGCAGCATCTCGCCCGAAGTGCTGTCGATTCCCCGCTCCGTGGATGCGCTGGTCATCGTGCTGCTCGGCGGTCTCAACGCCCTGGCGGGTCCTTTGCTGGGCGCAGGGGCGTTCATCTGGCTCCAGGACACTCTGGCGCGCGCCACCGAGTACTGGCGGGCGGGCGTGGGGGGGGTGATCCTGCTGCTGGTGCTGGCGTTTCCCATGGGCATCGGCGGGGCGCTGCAGCGCGTCGTCCGCAGGCGCGGCGCGGCATGACGAGCGTGCTCACCGCGCACGACCTCGGCAAATCCTTCGACGGCGTCGAAGCGGTGCACGAGGTGTCGCTGGACGTCGCCGCGGGCGAGGTGGTGGCCCTGATCGGTCCTAACGGCGCGGGCAAGACCACGTGCTTCAACCTCCTCAATGGCCAGCTCGTGCCCGACCGCGGCACGGTGCACCTTGCGGGCGAGCGCATCGACGGCTTGCCGCCCCGACAGATCGCCCGCCGCGGCGTGGCGCGCACCTTCCAGGTCGCGGCGACGTTCCCGTCGATGACAGTCCGCGAGAACGTCCAGGTCGCCCTGCTAGCTTATGCTCGGCAGACGTTGCGCATCGACGTCCCCGCGGCAACGGCGTACCGGCGCGAAAGCGACGCCTTGCTGGAACGGGTCGGCATGCAGTCGCTCGCCGGCGAGGCATGCGCGACCCTCGCCTACGGCAACGCCAAGCGGGTCGAGCTGGCGCTCGCCCTCGCGGGCCAACCCCGGGTGCTGCTGATGGACGAGCCCACCGCCGGGATGTCGCCTCGTTCGCGTGGTCGGCTGATGGAGCTCGCGACCAGCGTGGCCCGAGAGGCCGCCATCGCCGTGCTGTTCACCGAGCACGACATGGACGTGGTGTTCGGCTTCGCCGACCGGATCATCGTCCTCGACAAGGGCAGGGTGATCGCTGCCGGTCCCCCGGACGATATCCGGGCAAATCCGCTGGTGCAGGCAGTCTATCTGGGCGAAAGCACGGCGTAAGTTCCCCGGATGGGGGTTGCGGCGACCGGGCGTCCGTGCTCTGATCGCCGTGCGCATCGTCCCGGCACCATGCCGCGATGCGTTCGATGGTGGCGATCGTCGCGGGCGCTCGCACGAAGGCGCCGGGCGCCAATCCTCTCACCTGACGGAGGCACGCATGCGCACATGGACCTGGGCCCCGGCCGTACTCCTGCTGCTGGCTTTGAATGGATGCGAATCGTTGCCTTGGAAACCGGTACCACCCCCCCGCACTGTCCCTCCCGGCGCGGCAAAGGAATGCACGAGTGTGGCGAACTGCGCGGTAACGGTCACGGTGGATTGCCCGGCGTCGGGTTGTGTCATCAAAGTGGATGCAGAAATCATCGCCACCAACGGTCATCCGGTGCGCTGGACCATCCAGAGTGCGTCGGCCTACAGCTTCGATCGATCCGATGGCATCCGGTTCAAGACCCCGGAAGGGCGCGCCGCTTTCGCCTGCCATCGATTGGGCAATGGCGACTTCCAGTGCACTGGCAATCGGAATGGGAACGCGTACCCATATGCCATCCATCTCCAGGGCTCGCCACCGGTCCCGGTGCTGGACCCCTGGGTCGTGAACAACTAAAGGGGTTACCGCTGGCGTGTTCGCATCGACAGGTGTGCACGCACAGCGTCCGGCAATCAGTCGTTGTGATGGCTTCGACGGGAGACCCGCCATGCGCGCAAGCTCATTGCTTTACGCGACGTTCCTGATCACCGCCCTGCATGGCTGCGGCATGGCGCCGGTCGAGCGCAAAGTCGCGGCGGCCGACATGAGCACCTTCGACTGTGCGGGTGTGGAGGCGTGCAAATGCGAGATCCGCGTGGTCTGTCCGCCCGGGGGACCGTGCGAGGCCAAGGTCAAGTGGGACCTGATGCGTGCCGCCGGACACGTCGTGCGCTGGCATGTCGCCAACCAGCCCGGGCAGACCTACGCACTCGATCGTACCCGCGGCATTCAGTTCAAGACGGTCGAGGGCAGCAACGCGTTTCGCTGCCAGTCCGTGAGCAACGGTGACTACCAATGCGAGGGGAATCGCAACGGCAACACGTACGAGTACGCGATCCATCTGGTCGGCATGCCGCCGGTGCCGGCACTCGATCCGTTCGTCGTCAACAACTAGCGGCGCCATCGAGGCTGCCGCGTTTCCGCTACCGGTGCGTCGACGGCGTCAGGACTGCCGCAGCCGGTTCAATCCATCCTCGAGATCGGCCACGAGGTCCGTGACGTCCTCGAGTCCGACGTGCAGCCGCAGGCACGGACCCACGGTGTCCCATCGCGTCGCCGTGCGCAGCCGCGCTGGTTCGGTGGGAATGATCAGGCTTTCGAAGCCGCCCCAGCTCCAGCCCATCTTGAAGTAGCGCATGTGGTCGAGCATGGCCGCAACCCGTTGGCGGCTCGTCGGCGCGAGGATCACGCCGAAGAGCCCGGAAGCGGCCCGGAAGTCGCGGCACCATAGCTCATGACCGCGCGCCCCCGGCAGTCCGGGATGCAGCACTTCCGCCACCTCGGGCCGGGTCGCGAGCCACGAGGCGATCTCCAGCGCACTTTGCTGATGCTGCGCCAGGCGCACCGCCAGGGTCCGCAAGCCCCGCAGGGCCAGGAAGGCGTCGTCGTTCGACGGCGTGACGCCCATGTCGGTCCATGCCCGATGCAGCGGGCGATAGGTGTCGACGCTGGCCACGATCACCCCCAGCAACACGTCGGAGTGGCCGCCGATGTACTTGGTGGCGGCATGCACCGAGACGTCGACGCCATGGTCGAAGGCGCGAAAGCCGAGCGGCGTCGCCCAGGTGTTGTCCAGGATCACCAGCGCCCCGCGCGCATGCGCCGCGGCGGCGATCGCGGCGATGTCCTGGACCTCGAAGGTGAGCGAGCCCGGCGACTCGGCGAACACGACGCGGGTATTGGGCTTGAGCTGCGCCGCGATGCCCGCGCCGATCAGCGGGTCGTAGTAGGAAACCTCTATGCCGAGGCGGGCGAGATGGTTGTCGCAGAAGCGCCGCGTCGGTCCATACACCGCGTCGGTCACGAGCACGTGGTCGCCCGCCGACAGCAGCGCCAGCAGCGGCAGGGTCACCGCGGTCAGGCCAGAAGGCACCGCGAGCGCCGCGTGGCCGCCTTCCAGGGTCGCCACCGCCGCCTGCAAGTCGCGCACCGTGGGCATGCCATGCAGGCCGTAGGTGATGCCGGGATGCGTACCGCGCTGCGCAGCGTCGAGATCGGCAACCGTCGGGAACAGGATGGTCGAGGCCCGGTACACCGGGGTATTGACCGTCCCGAGGTTACGCTGCGGGTCGCGCCCCAGATGCACGACCGCGGTCGCCGGACGCGGGTCGTCGGCGCGGAAGGTCATGGGCCCGCCGCGGCGGCGTCGAGTACGTGGCAAACGGTGGCGACCTGGGCATCGAGTGGCAGTTTCACGTCGACCACCAGCGCGTCTTGCGGCTCCTCCAGCGTGGCGAACTGGCTGGCGAGCAGGGACGGCGGCATGTAGTGACCCTTGCGTTGCGCGAGTCGCGCGGCGATCGTCTCCTGATCGCCCTTGAGGTAAACGAAGCGCACGTTGCCAGTGGGCGCGAGCCGCTGCCGATACGCTTCCTTGAGCGCCGAGCAGGCGAGCACCACATGCTCGCCACGGCCAGTGGTGATTTCGAGCTCGGCGCGTATGGCGTCGAGCCAGGGCCAGCGATCCGCATCGGTGAGTGGGGTGCCGGCCGCCATCTTGGCGACGTTGGCCGCCGGGTGGAAGCTGTCGCCTTCCAGGAACCGCCACCCGAGCTTGCTGGCGACTACCCGACCGACCGTGGTCTTGCCGGACCCCGATACACCCATCATGACCGCGATCACGGTGTGTCCTTCTGCACGGCGTGCCCGCCGAAGCGCTGCCGCATCATGGCGAGCAGCTTGTCCGAGTAATCGCTGCGGCCCTGGCTCGCGAAGCGCATCATCAGCGCCAGGGACATCACGGGCGCCGGAACGCCCTGCTCCACCGCCTCCATCGCGGTCCAGCGGCCCTCGCCGGAATCCGCGACCACCGGCGCGATGTCGTCGAGCACCGCATCCTCGCGCAGCACGTCGGCGGTGAGATCGAGCAGCCACGAACGCACCACGCTGCCGTGACGCCACATCTCGGTAATGGCCGCGACATCGAGACCGAGGCCCTTCTTGTTGCGCATCAGGGTGATGCCCTCGGCGAATGCCTGCATCATCCCGTATTCGATGCCGTTGTGAATCATTTTCACGAAGTGCCCGGCGCCGCACGGTCCGCAATGCAGCCAGCCCGTATCTGCCGTCGGCGCGAGCAAGCGCATGTAGGGCCCGAGGGCTCGCGCGGCCTCCTCGGTGCCGCCGAACATCAACGCGTAGCCCTCCTCGAGCCCCCATACACCGCCGGAAACGCCGCAGTCGATGAAGGCGATGCCATGCACCCCGAGCTCGTGGCCCCGCCGCTGCGAATCGCGGTAATAGGCATTGCCACCGTCGACGATCGTGTCCCCCGTGGCGAGCAACGGCGCCAGCGTTGCCAGCGAATCGTCGGTGGCGGCGCCTGCCGGGATCATCAGCCACACGATGCGCGGCGCCGGGAGGGCGGCGACGAGCGCGGCGAGCGCATCCACGCATTGCACGCCGTCGGCACCGAGCGCGGCGCGGCTGTCCGCGCTCGGATCGAAGCCGACCACCGTGCAGCCGCGTCGCACCAGCCGCCGCGCCATGTTGCCGCCCATGCGGCCAAGACCAATCATTCCGATGTGCATGGAACCGTCCACGGTGGCACGAAAGGGGGATTGCTGTGCGATGCTACCTAAGTTGGCGGGGCGCGACCATGGACGCGCCCGGAGGCCGCGGCGGGCACGACCGGCGCACGGCTCGCCACGACGGCGGCCGTCACCAGCAATGCCGCGCCGCCCCACATGCGTAAGGTCGGGACTTCGCCCAGCAACGACCATGCGAGTGCCATGCCATAAACCGGCTCGAGGGCTGCCACCACGCTGGCCACGTGGGCCGTCACGACGTGCAGGCTAGCGATGAACAACGTATGCGCGAGCGCCGTGCAGGCCACCCCGAGCACGATCAGCAGAATCACGTCGCGGGCGCCGGGCGCCGCGGTCGCCAGGGCCGCCCCGGCGAATGGCAAAAGGCAAAGCGCCGCGGCGGCATTCTGCCAGAGCGCGATATCCAATGCCGACCGACGCCCGGCGGCGCCGCGGTTCAGCACGGCGAGCAAGGCAAAGGTGAACCCGGAAACGAGGCCCCATCCGAGGCCCTGTACCGTGGCGCTGTCCAAGGTCCAGCTCGGGACCACCAGCACCAGCCCGCCCGCCACGAGGGCTGCGGTGACTGCGTCGGCACCGCGCAGGAGACGCCGCAGGAACACGCGCTCGAGCAACAGGGTGAACACCGGAAAAGCGGCATAGCCGAGCAGGCCGACCGCCACGCTCGCGGTCTGGATGGCGGCAAAGAACGTGACCCAGTGGAGCGCCAGGACCGCGCCGCTCGCGATCATGCGCAGGTCCGGCCGTCCGAGCCTGCGGGAACGATTCAGCCTGAACAGGGCCAGCACCACTGCGGCCACGAAGGTGCGGCCGAGCACGATCAGCACCGGCGAGAGCATCACCCATTTGCCGAAGAGTCCGGAGAAGCCGAACAGCACGACCGCCGCATGGAGGGCGGCGATCGCGCGGGCATGGGTGGCAATCGGCATGAATTCGAGAATGGACAGGTCGCGTCGGCGGGGAAGGGCCGTTCCGGCCGCGCCGCGGTGCGGCCGACCGCAGGCCGCGGCTACTTCCAGGCGCATGCTACCGCGCGCTGTCTACCTCGCGCTGTCTACCTCGCGCTGTCTACCTCGCGCTGCCTACCTCGCGCTGCCTGCCTCGCGCTGCCTGCCTCGCGCTGCCTGCCTCGCGCTGCCTGCCTCGCACTGTCTGCCTCGCGCTGTCTACCGCGCGCGCCTTCGCGATCCGCGCGATGCACCGGAACCCGTCGCTTGGTGCGCCAACCCCTTGAGGCTAGAATCGCGCTCGCAACGCGCCCTTCCGCGCACCTCGTCGCGGTTGCCGTCAGGAGAATACCGCATGCCCACTCCGATCCCCGTCGCCCAGGTCCTCGACATCGTGAAAAACGCGCCCGGCGCACGGGTGAAAGTCGCGGTCGCCGACATCGATGGCGTGCTGCGCGGCAAGTACCTGCACAAGGACAAGTTCTACTCGGTCGTCGACAGCGGGTTCGGCTTCTGCGACGTGGTCTTCGGGTGGGACATGATGGACGCCTGCTACGACAACAGCAGCATGACCGGATGGCACAAGGGCTTTCCCGATGCGCTCGCCCGCCTCGACCTCGGCACCATGCGCACCGTTCCATGGGACGGCAACGTACCGTTCTTCCTCGGCGAGTTCATCACCCGCGAGAACGGTCAGGAACACCCGCTGCCGATCTGCCCGCGCCAGGTCCTGAAGCGGGTGTTGAAGCGTGCGGAACGCCTCGGGGTCGTACCGATGTGCGGCATGGAGTTCGAGTGGTTCAATTTCCGCGAGACACCCCAGACCTGGGCGGCAAAGGCGGGAGTGGGCCCGACCCCGATCACCCCCGGCATGTTCGGCTATTCGCTTTTGCGGGCGGGCAACAACCGCGAGTTCTTCGCCGCGCTGTTCGAGGAGCTCGGCGCCTTCGGAGTGCCGATCGAAGGTCTGCACACCGAGACGGGACCCGGCGTCTACGAGGTGGCGCTGCTGTTCTCCGAAGCGCTGGAGGCCGCCGACCGTGCGGTGCTGTTCAAGACGGGCGCCAAGGAGATCGGCGCACGCTTCGGGATCATGCCAAGCTTCATGGCCAAGTGGAACCAGCACCTGCCGGGTTGCTCCGGCCACATCCACCAGTCGCTTTCCGACGGCACGCGCAATCTCTTCCACGACGCCGATGGCCGGCACGGCATCAGCAAGCTCTTCGAGAGTTACCTGGCCGGACAGGTCGCAACCCTCATGGAGTTCGCGCCGATGTTCTGGCCGACGGTCAACAGCTACAAGCGACTGGTGGACGGCTTCTGGGCGCCGGTCAAGCCGACGTGGGGGATCGACAATCGCACCGCCAGCTTCCGGGTGATTCCCGGCTCGGCCAAGTCGACGCGACTGGAAACGCGCTGCCCCGGCGCCGACATGAATCCCTATCTCGCCGCCGCCGCGGTGCTGGCCGCGGGGTTGGACGGCGTGGAGAAGAATCTGGCGCTCACCACGCCACCGATCCATGGCACGAACCAGGGGGCCGAGAACGTGCCGCGCGCTCCGCGTTCGCTGCTCGAGACCGCGCGCGTCTTCCGTGCCTCGGATCGGGCGCGGGACTGGTTTGGCGACGAGTTCGTCGATCACTTCGCCGCGACCCGGGAGTGGGAATGGCGACAATGGCAGGACGCGGTGACCGACTGGGAGATGAAGCGCTACTTCGAAATCATCTAGCCCGCATCAGGCGCGGGCGCGTCACGCCGCTTGCGCGTGCGGCGCCAAGATCGTGGCAGGGTTCGCGGCTACCCCGCCTTGCGCGCCCGTTGGCTGGCCAGGTTGTGGACGTGGACGTGCGCGCCGGCGACGACGGCTTCCCGGGCGGTGCCGATCGCCTCGCCATATTTGCGCACCACGCCTCCGGCAGCCAGGTCCACCAGCGCAAACTTGTGACAGAGCGGAATTGCCTGCCGCAGCCGGACCTGCCGATCGGTGCCGCCGCCGAGGACGCGGACCAGCGCCCCAGCCGCGAGCGCACGCAACGCGGTCGCGACGTTGTCGTCGGCGTGCAGAACCAGGGCGTCGGCGGAGCGCGCCTGCATGACGGCATCGTCGTGGGCCGGCCTCATAACGCCTCGCCCATGCGACTCACCACCTCGTCGCCCTCGTCGAGCACCTCGCCCCAGGTGAGCGTGCCGGAGGCGATGTCCAGCACCGCATCGAGCAACGCGGCGGACGCCTCCTCGAGGGATTGCCGGCCCTCGAACACCGCGCTGGCGTCGAAATCCAGTTGCTCGCGCAGGCTGCCGGTCGCCTGCGGGTTCGCCGAAAGCTTGACGGTCGGTGCGAGCGTGCTCACGTAGCTGTTGCCCACGCCGGTCGAGAACAGCAGCAGCTGCGCGCCTGCCGCGACGAAGCCCGACAGCGATTCCGGCGAGTACGCAGGCCCGTCCATCGCGTAGAGCCCAGGGGCCCGGGGACGCTCGCCGACGCCCAGGACAGCGTTGATCGGTGCGGATCCGCTCTTGGCGATCGATCCCAGCGACTTTTCCTCGATGGTGGAAAGCCCTGCCGCGATATTGGTGGGGCCGGGGTTGTCGCCGAGAAGATCGAGGCCCTGGCGTATGGCAAGCTCCTCGCGGCGTCCCACGGCGCGCAGGAGCGCGTCGCCCACGGCTGCACTGGCGCCACGGCGCGCGAGCAGATGCTCGGCACCGAGCCATTCCATGGCTTCGCCGAATACCGCCCGGCCGCCGGCGCGCACGACGGCATCGACGACGCTGCCGATCAGGGGATTCGCCACCATCCCCGAGCTGGGGTCCGAGCGCCCGCATTCCACGCCCAGGAAGAGCTTGTCGAGGGCCACCTCGACCCGGCGTTGCCGCGACAGTTCCCGCTGCAACCGGGCGCCGGCGCGCAGAGCGCGATCGGTCAACGTCAGCGCATCATGACCGCAATCGTCCAAGCCGATGCAGGCGACCGGCGTGCCCTGCCTCGCGATCTCGTCGCCCAGCGCGGCGAGCTTCGGGGGGTCGCTGCCGATCAGCAGCACCGCCCCGACGTTGGGATTGCGACCGAAGCCTGCCAGCGAGCGCAGATGGACCGCACGATCCTCGCCGAGCAGGCCACCGCCGTACGGCATGGCGACCAGCCGTGCGCCCGGCAGTGCCCTGCCGACACGCCGCGCCGCCGGACCGGTGAGTCCGGCAATCGACAGGACGAGCAGGTAGTTGCGGATACCGACGTCGCCGTTGGCGCGCGGATAGCCGAGGAACGTCTTCATGCCTGGTGCGCCCGCCGGTGCGGCAACGTTCGCTCCATGGGTACACTCAATCAGGCTTGGCTCCGGAGTCGCGGATGACCTTGCCCCATTTCGTCGATTCGCTATTGAGCCAGGTTGCGAACTGCGGCGCCGTGTTGTCGACGGGCTCGGCCCCCATTTGCGCCCAGCGGGCATTGACGTCCGGCAGGCGGATGATGCGGGTGATCTCGGCGTTGAGCCTGGTGATGATGTCCCGTGGCGTTCCGGCGGGCGCGAACATCCCCTGGGCCGCGATCGACTCGAAGCCCGGCAAGCCGGACTCCGCCACCGTCGGCACCGAAGGCAACGCCGTCATCCGCTTGCTCGTGGTGACCGCGAGGGCCTTCAGCTTGCCGCTTTGCAGGAGCGGCATGGCCGGAGGGGTGCCGATGAACATCATGTCGACCTGGCCGCCCATGACGTCGGCGATCGCCGCCCCGCCGCCCTTGTAGGGAACGTGGGTCACCTTGGTGCCCGCGACGCTGTTGAGCATTTCCAGGGTGAGATGGGTGCTCGTGCCGTTCCCCGACGAGGCCATGCTGAAGCGGCCCGGCTTGGCCTTCTCCTGGATCAGCATGTCCTTGAAAGAGCCGAGAGGCGTATTGGCCGGCGCGATCAGGATGTGGGCGAACGTCGCCAGATTGATGACGGGCGCGAGATCGGTCGTGGCATAGGGAAGCTTGGGATACAGCGCGGGGGCGATGGTGTACACCGCCACGTCGCTCAGCAGCAGGGTGTAGCCGTCGGGTGCTGCCTTGGCCACGAGATCCGCACCGATCGTGCCGCCGGCTCCCGGGCGGTTCTCGATCACGACGGGCTGGCGCAGGCTTTCCGAGAGCTTCTGGCCGAGCACCCGTGCCAGGATGTCCGATGCCCCACCCGGCGCGTACGGGACCACGACGCGGATCGCCTTGTCCGGATACTCGGCGAGCGCCGCAGGCGCCGCGACGATGCACGCAACAAGCATAAGACCTGCGACGACCGACCGTTTCGACATGGCAATCCCGAATCGTGAAAGTGGCGATTGTAAGCGGGGCGAAGTTCGGCGACCAGCGCAGTGACCATCCCGAAGCCGTCGCTGATCGGCACGGACGTTCGCCGTGATCGGGCGCCTGCGCCGGCATGAGCTCTTTGGGGTTGGCGGATGGCCGTGGCCAGGTCCGCCATTGCCCCATCCGCTGGTGCAGGCCCCCTGGGCATGCGATTGCATAGGCGTCCACCCATCCTCTTTGCGGGTCGCGGTCACGGACGGTCGCGGTTCCGGGTCGCGGATGGCGGGCTCGGATGATATAAAGGCAGCCGTTCGCCCAACGCCGATCATCACCGCGGTGGAAAGCCGCGGAGGCCGTCCCGTTGGCGATCTCACCCTTCGAGGCAGCGCCCGATTCCATGAACCCGTCGAGTTCCTCACAAGCCGGCCAGGTGGTCCCCGTCCCGGCGGTGAGCCTGCGCGACCTGCTCCCGACCGACGCGGCTGCCTATCGCGCCGTGCGGCTGCGCGCGCTGGCCGACTTTCCGGAAGCCTTCACGTCCAGCGCCAAGGAAGAAGCGGCGAGCGCCGATGCCTGGTCCGTCGAGCGGGTTACGCCCCGCGCGGGTCGCGTATTGATGGGCGCCTTCGTCGGCGATACCCTGGGAGGTACCGCGGGGCTCATTCGCCTGCCGCGGCAGAAGGAGCGCCACAAGGCCGATCTCTTCGGCATGTACGTCGGACCCGAGCATGGGGGCCGGCACATCGGTCGCCAACTCGTCGATGCCCTGATCGCCACGGGGCGAACCTGGCCGGGTCTCGAGCAAATCACCCTGACCGTCACGCGCGGCAACGCCCGCGCCCAGCGGCTATACCACGAAGCAGGCTTCGTCACCTTCGGTATCGAGCATCGCGCCATCAAGGTCGGCGCGACCTATTACGACAAAGAGCACATGGTGCTTTTCCTGAACCCGTCATGACCATCGAACGTTTCGCCTTTCCGACCACCATCCACTTCGGCCCCGGGGCGCGTCGCCTGGTTGCCGATCACCTGCGCGAGCAGGGCGTGACAAGCCCGCTCATCGTCACCGATCGCGGCGTCGCCGCACTACCGCTCCTCGCAGCCTTTCGCGACGAGCTCGCCGGACTCGACGTCGGCATCTTTTCGGAGGTCTGGGGCAACCCGGTGCGCAGCCAGGTCATGGCCGGCGCACAGGCGTTCAAGGACCACGGCGCCGATGCCGTGATCGGTCTGGGAGGCGGCGCCGCGCTCGACGTGGCCAAGGCGGTCGCGCTCATGGCCGAGCACCCCGGCGATGTCCTCGAGTACGCCTGGGACCATCCGCAGGTAAGGCCCATCGAGCGCCCGCTACCCTACTTCGTCGCGTTGCCGACGACCGCGGGCACCGGTTCGGAGGTCGGACGCTCCAGTGTGGTGTCCGACGACACGACGCACGTCAAGAAGATCATCTTCTCTCCGGCGCTGCTCGCCAAGGCGGTATTCGCCGATCCCGAGCTCACCCTCGATCTGCCGCCGGCCATCACCGCCGCGACCGGCATGGACGCCCTCACCCACAATGTCGAGTCGTACCTTTCGCCGGCCTACCACCCGCTTTGCGACGGTATCGCTCTCGAGGGCGTGCGTATCGCGGCGCGGGCGCTGCCGCGAGCGGTGGCGAATGGCAGGGATCTCGCGGCGCGCAGTGACATGCTGATGAGCTCCATGATGGGCGCCATCGCCTTCCAGAAGGACCTCGGTGCGGTGCATTCGTGCGCCCATGCGCTGTCGACCGTCGCTGATCTGCACCACGGCCTCGCCAACGGCATCATGATCGACCACGTGATGCGCTTCAACCTGCCCGCGGCCGAAGCCAAGCTCGCCGAGCTTGCGCACGTGGCCGACGTCGTCGGCACCGCGACCATGAGCGACCGGGCGGCCGCCGAAGCGTTCATCGACTGGCTCGGCGCTCTGAAGAAGCGCCTCGGCATCCCGGCCACGCTGGGCGCGCTCGAGTCGGCCCGGCCCGTGTCGCGTGACGATATCCCCGCGCTGGTGGCGATCGCGATCGACGACATCTGCCACCGCACCAATCCGCGGCCGTGCACGCGGGCCGACTTCGAGCGACTGTTCGCCGCGGCGATCTGAGGCACCGATGGCGGCATCCGGCATGGTGAAGATCGGTATCTCCGCATGCTTTTTCCATGCCGATCCGTCGCGCGCGATCTTTAAAGGCATGACCCTGCAGTACATCGAGCAGAACGTCGCGCACTGGCTGATGCAGCGCGACGTGCTCG
>JBDTWB010000106.1:0-13571 GCA_040006895.1 Casimicrobiaceae bacterium
CTGGCATCCCTGATGGGCCAGATCGTCATGGTGGTCGAGGCCGACCGCACGGCGCAGGCCGCCGTCGCGCGCGCGTTGGAAACGATCGAGTCGTGTCCGGTCGTGATGGTGATGCTGAACAAGACTTCCCGTTCCGAAGTCGGCGGTTACTATGGTTACGGTGCATACGGCGCGTACGGTGCGACACCCTGACCATGGGCCGTCGCGCCTCCAGCACTGACCTCGCGCCCAGGGCTGCTCGCGGCGTCTGCCCTCGGCTGGCCAGTGCCATGGTCGCAGCACTTTCGGTCGCCGCACCGGCGGTGCTCCACGCCGAGCCGTGGCGGGTGACGGCCTCGGCGTCGGCACGGCTCACCTACACCGACAACGTGGACTTCGGCCCGAGCGGCGACCGGCAGAGCGACTTCGTCACGTCGCTCGTCGGCACGATCGGAGTCACCGGTGGCAGTCCCCGCCTTCGCCTGAACGGTTCGCTGGCCCTGACGGAAACGATCGACGCGCGCGGGCATCACAGCGGCAGTATTGCCCCGGTCGGTGCGCTTGGCGGCACCTACGAGGCGATCGACAATTTTGCCTTTGTCGATTTTTCGGCTGCACTCCAGCAAACCTACCTCTCGCCGTTCGGGCCCCAGCCGCAGGACCTCGTCAACACCACGACCAACCGCTACACCTCGCAGTCGTACACGGTCAGTCCCTACATCCGTGGCGTGCTTCCCGGCAACGTCTCGTATGTCGTCCGCGATCAGAACACCTGGACCACCGCCACGACGTCGGGAGATTCGGCCGCGACGCCCCCCAACACCTATTCGAACGCGCTGACCGCCAGCGCGTCGTCCGCGGCCGGCCGGGTCGGATGGAAGGTCGACTATGCCAGGTCGTTCTACGACAGCGGCGGCAATGTGCCGACCTCGCTCACGCAATCCATTCGTGCCGAGCTGCCGGTGCGGATCGATCCCGAGCTCGTCGTGGGACCCGTGGTGGGTTACGAACGCAACCGGTTTGGCGACCAGCAGGTGCAGAGCACGATCTACGGGATCGTCGGTCAATGGAGGCCGACCGATCGGACCAACCTGTCGGGGCGATGGGAGCACCGATTCTTCGGGTCCGGGTACTCTCTGGAAGCCAGTCATCGCCTGCCCCGGGTGGCTTTGAGCCTCAGCCTCGCGCGGGACGTATCGACCTACCCGCAGCGGGCGCAGGCGTTTGCCGCCGGTGCCAGTCTGGCGTCGTACGTGGACGAGGCATTCCGCACCCGCATTCCGGATGCGGGCGCCCGCGCCCTCGCGGTCGAGCAATTCCTGGCGCGAAGCGGTCTGCCGGCGACGCTCCTGGCGCCGATCGACATCTTCGGCACCAGCTTCCAGTTGCAGACATCGGCGCGCCTGTCCGCGGCGCTACTCGGCGGCAGAAATTCTCTGGGGTTGAGCGTTTTCCACGTGCGCAGCTCGGCGCTCTCGGCCACGGACCAGACGCCGCTTTCCGAAGTCTTGCCGCCCAGCCTCGCCTTCGCGTCGAACAGCACGCAGGTGGGCGCGAGCGTGGTGTACGGGTACCAACTCAGCGGTTTCACCAATTTCAGTGCCAGTGCCGCGGTGTCGCGGGTCACGGCCGGGGACGAACGTCCGGCGAATGCCATCGATCGCGCCATCAACGCGAACTTTGCCGTCAGCATCGACACCAAGCTGGGTGTGAATACCTCAGGCAGCGTGGGGGTAGGCTATTCCCGATTCCTTCCGCAGGGTGGATCCGATAGCAGCGGCTCCTCGGCCACCAACGTCTTCGCCAGCGTGTCTCACACTTTCAGGTGAAGCGTGTACGAGACCTTCTATGGCCTGACGGGCAAGCCATTCCAGCTCAATCCTGACCCGTCGTTCTACTTCGGCAGCCGCCCGCACCGGCGCGCCATGGCCTACCTCGAGTACGGCCTGCACCAGAGCGAGGGATTCATCGTGGTCACCGGCGAGGTCGGTGCCGGCAAGACCACGATGGTGCGCAGTCTGTTGGACAAGCTCGATTCCGGCAAAGTCGTGGCAGGGCACCTGGTCAGCACCCAGCTCGACGCCGAGGACACGCTGCGCATGGTGGCGGCGGCCTTCGGCATTCCCGGCCAGAATGCGCCGAAGTCGCAGATGCTCCTCACCGTCGAGGCGTTCCTGGTCAGCCTTGCGCAGCAGGGCAAGCGCGCGCTGCTCATCGTCGACGAGGCGCAGAATCTCACCCCGCGCGCCGTCGAAGAACTGCGGATGCTCTCCAACTTTCAGCTCGATACGCACGCCCTGCTGCAGAGCTTTCTCGTCGGCCAGCCCGAGTTCCGGCAGACGATGCAAAGCCCCCACATGCTCCAGTTGCGCCAGCGCGTGATCGCGGCATGTCACATCGGTCCGATGGATGTCGAGGAGACGCGGGGCTATATCGAGCACCGGCTCACCAAGGTCGGCTGGAAGGGCAATCCCACGTTTGCGGCCGACGCCTACGACGCGGTATTCCGGGTCACGGGAGGCATTCCGCGCCGGATCAATTCGGTGTGCGATCGCGTGCTGCTCGCGGGTTATCTCGGCGGCACGAACGCGTTCGCCGGCAGTGACGTCGACGACGTGGCGCGGGAAATTGCCGAGGAGACGTTCGCCATCCCTGCCCAGGTCGAGGCTCCGCCGCCGAAGCCCGCGGTGCGGCTCGCGGCGATCGAGCCGGCCGGGCCCACGCGCCCACCGTTGGCTAACCTCGAGAGCGCCCTCGATTCGGCGATGGCGGGTGAGGCGTCGCGCGTGGTGCAGAACCTGCAGTCGCAAGACCTCGAGGAGCGCGTGACCCGGCTCGAGCGGCAGGCCGGCACGACGCTCACGTTGTTGCAGCAATTGCTCGATGCCGCGCGGTCGGGCCGCGCGCAACGGAACGGCACCTCGTGATGCGCGACGATCCGAGCCCGTCCCGGGGCGGGGCCGTGCTCTGTGTCGTGGGGGCCCGGCCGAACTTCATGAAGATGGCGCCGATCCTCCGCGCGTTTGCGGCCCACGTACCGCACATTCCGGCACTGCTGGTGCATACCGGCCAGCACTACGACGCGGTGATGAGCGATCGTCTGTTCGCCGATCTGCAGCTGCCGGAGCCGGACATCAACCTCGCGGTGGGCTCGGGCTCGCACGCCGTGCAGACGGCGGAGGTGATGCAGCGGTTCGAGCCCCTGATCGACGCACACGCCCCGACCTCCGTCCTGGTGGTGGGCGACGTCAACTCCACCCTCGCGTGCAGCCTGGTGGCCGTCAAGCGCGGGGTGCCCGTAGTGCACGTGGAAGCCGGTCTGAGAAGCTTCGACCGCACCATGCCCGAGGAGATCAATCGCGTCCTCACGGATCAGATCTCGGACGTGCTCTACACCTCCGAGCGTGGCGCCGAAATGAATCTCCTGCGCGAAGGCATTGCCGCGGAGCGGATCCGGTTCGTGGGCAACGTCATGATCGATTCGCTGCTGGCCAATCGCCGGTTCGCGGTCGCACCCGCCGAGGCGCTGGGTCGGGCCGGCTTCGACGGCGCGCTCGCCAATGGGCCGTTCGGCGTGGTGACGATGCACCGGCCAGCCAATGTCGATGACCCCCGCGTGCTGCGAACACTGCTGGAGGTGCTCGGCGATATCGGCACGCGGTTACCCATTCTCTTCCCGGTGCATCCGCGCACCCGGTCCGCCATCGAAAACCTGGGCGGCCTGCCGGCGCGCGCGCAACACGTGGTGACGATGCTTCCCCCGCTCGGGTATCTCGAGATGCTGGGATTGCTGGCCGAGGCGAAGCTCGTCTTGACCGATTCCGGCGGGATCCAGGAGGAAGCCACCGCCCTCGGGGTGCCCTGTCTCACGTTGCGCGACAATACCGAGCGTCCGATCACCGTCTCGGAGGGAACGAACACGTTGGTGGGTCGCGATCCCGGCGCGATCGCGCGCGGGGTCGACGAAATCCTGGCGAACGGTGGCAAGGGCGGCCGCATCCCGGAAGGGTGGGACGGTAAGGCCGCCGAGCGGATCGCCGTCGACCTCGCAACCTTCCTCGCAAGCCCCCAGCCGACGGGAGCGCACAAGTGAGCGCAGCCCACGCCGAGGGCAAGCCTGAGGAGGTTACCCGATGAACGGGCTGGCCCCGTCCGGACCTGTGGCCGGGAGGCGCGTGGTGAACGCGCTGACGATCGATGTCGAGGATTACTTCCAGGTGTCTGCGTTTGCCCCGTTCATCGCGCGCGACGAGTGGGACGCCCGGGAGTGCCGGGTCGAGCGCAACATCGATCTCATTCTGCAGTTGACGGCCGCGCACGACATCCGTGCGACGTTCTTCATCCTGGGCTGGATCGCCGAGCGCTATCCGGCGATGGTGCGACGCATCGTCGATGCGGGCCACGAAGTGGCGAGCCATGGGTACGGTCACTATCGCGCCACCGACCAGGGCGAGCAGCGCTTCCTGGAGGACATCGTCCGGGCGAAAGGCATCCTCGAGGATCTGGCCGGCGTCAAGGTGCATGGCTACAGGGCGCCGAGCTTCTCGATCGGCGAGCGCACGCCATGGGCCTTCGAGTGTCTCGCGAAGGCGGGCTATGGGTACAGCAGCAGCATCTATCCCATTCGCCACGATCACTATGGCACGCCCGACGCGCCGCGCTTCGCGCACCGGACGGATTCCGGCGTGCTGGAAATCCCGGTCGCGACCGTGCGTCGCTGGGGACGCAACTGGCCCGCCGGAGGCGGCGGTTATTTCCGGCTGTTGCCTTACCGCGTGTCGCGTGCCTTGTTGCGCAGGGTGAACCAGCGCGACGGCCTCCCGGCCGTGTTCTATATGCATCCCTGGGAACTGGACCCCGCCCAGCCCCGGATCCCGGGACTCAATGCCCGAACCCGGTTCCGGCACTACGTCAACCTCCGGCGCACCGAGCGGCGGTTGGCGCGCTTGCTCGCCGACTTCTCGTGGGGGCGCATGGACGCCGTGTTCCTCCAGGGCGGCGCCGGCGACGGCAGCATGGGCATTGCCAAGGCAGAGTTCATGACCGTGCCATCGTCATCGGCACGGCAGCCTTGCTCGATCACGTAGTCCGCATGTCGGGCCGGCAGTCATCGTTCGCGAGTCCGGCGAGGCGAGACCGTCGCCCCGGCCCATCCCGTAGCACATGCTTGAAATGACACCGACAACAGCCCATGAACATTGATTCGATCGAGATCGGAGCTGCCCAGGCGGCGCAGGCGCTGCGGGTAACCGTCCTCGACCCGCAGGACGCGGCCGGCGGCGCACGCTGGGATGCGTTCGTCATGCGATGCCCGGAGGCCACGTTCTTCCATCGCGCCGGCTGGCAACACGTGATCGGCAGCGTCTTCGGCCACCGGACGTATTTTCTCTGTGCGGAACGCGCCGGTGCGCTCCAAGCGGTGCTGCCGCTGGCCGAGGTACGCAGCAGGCTTTTCGGCCACTCGCTCGTCTCGCTGCCGTTTGCGGTCTATGGCGGGATTGCCAGCGTGTCGGAGGATGCGACCCGCGCCCTGGACGAGGCGGCCCATGCCCTGGCCAAGCGCCTGGGCGTCGACCACCTCGAGCTCCGCAACGTCGCCGCGCGCCACCCGGACTGGCCTCGGCAGGATCTGTACTGCACGTTCCGGAAGGAAATCCTTCCCGACGTCGACGCGAACATGCTCGCCATTCCGCGCAAGCAGCGCGCCATGGTGCGCAAGGGCATCAAGAACGAGCTGCGAAGCGTGATCGACGAGCGTTGCGACCGGCTGTTCGCGCTCTACGCCGACAATGTGCGGCGGCACGGCACCCCGGCACTCCCGAAGCGCTACTTTGGGGCGTTGCAGCACGCTTTCGGTCGCGACTGCGAGATCCTCACCGTCGTCGACCGCGATGGCCGGCCGTTGTCGAGCGTGCTGACCTTCTATTTCCGCAACGAAGTGCTGCCCTACTACGCCGGGGACGACGTCGCGGCGCGCGATCTCGCCGCCAACGATTTCAAGTACTGGGAGCTGATGCGTCGGGCTTGCGAGCGCGGGCTCACGCTCTTCGATTATGGCCGCAGCAAGCGCGGCACGGGACCGTTCGCCTTCAAGAAGAACTGGGGCTTCGAGCCGCAACCCCTGCACTACGAGTATCGGCTGTACAAGCGAGCCGAGATCCCCCAGCACAATCCGGCGAATCCGCGCTATCGGGCCTTCATCGCGCTGTGGCGCCACCTGCCGCTGCCGGTCGCCAATCGCCTCGGGCCGTTCATCGTGAAGAGCCTCGGCTAAGGCAATGGAATCGCTGCTCTTCCTCGCCCACCGCTTGCCCTATCCGCCGAACAAGGGCGACAAGATCCGCTCGTACCACATCCTTCGGCACCTCTGCAGCCGGTACCGGGTGCACGTGGGGACGTTCGTCGACGATCCGGACGACATGCAGCATTGCCCAGCGCTGCGGTCGCTTGGTCACGAGTTGCATGTCGAGACGATCCACCCACGCCTGCAGCGCATGAAGAGTGCCGTCGGGTTCGTGCAAGGACAGGCGCTGACACTGCCGTACTACCGCAACGCCGGCCTGCGACACTGGGTCGAGCAGACGGTTGCCCGGGAGCGGATCACGCGTGCGTACGTCTTCTCGTCGCCCATGGCGCAGTATCTCGCCGGCTTCCCGGGCATGCGCGCGGTGATGGACTTCGTCGACATGGATTCCATCAAGTGGACGCAATATGCGGAGCAGCGCGGTGGCGTGGTGGGGCAGGTGTACCGGCGGGAGGGACGCCGGTTGCTCGCCTTCGAAAAGACCGTCACCGCCTCCGCCGATGCCGTGCTGTTCGTCACCGAGGACGAGGCTCGCCTCTTCAGGCAGCACTGCCCGGCCTTCGCAGCGCGGATCCACGCTGTCCGCAACGGGGTGGATGGCGATTATTTCGCGCCAGACCCGGCACGCTCGTCGCCGTACCCCGACGGCGAGAGTCCGGTGCTGTTCACCGGGGCCATGGATTATTGGCCGAACGTCGATGCGGTCCGGTGGTTCGCCAGCGAGGTTCTGCCGGCGTTGCGCGAGCGTGATCCCGCGGTGCGCTTCTACATCGCCGGGATGAACCCGGATCCACGCGTCCTCGACCTCGGACGTGAGCCGGGGATCGTGGTCACCGGCAGGGTTGGCGATATCCGTCCGTACGTGCAGCACGCACGGGTAGTGGTGGCGCCGCTGCGCATCGCCCGCGGCGTGCAGAACAAGGTGCTGGAGGCCATGGCGATGGGACGGGCGGTCGTGGCCACGCCAGCCGCGGCGACCGGCCTCGATTTCGTACCCGGCACGGATCTGGCGGTTGCCGACGAGCCGGCCGCGTTCGGAGCCGCCGTGCAGGCGCTGCTCGACCCTGGGCTGGCCGCGGCGATGGGCGAGAGGGCCCGAGCACGGATCTTGCAGCAGTACACTTGGCCCGTGGCGATGGCGCGGCTCGATGCCATCATGACCCGCGGGCCGGGACGGTCCGGGATCCGCCCGGCGGTGGCGAAGACCCAACCCGCCGCGGCCTTTCGGAGCCCTTGAGTTGGAAATGAACGAAACGATGGAATCGTTGCGCGAATCCGGGTTGTCCGCAGGAGGGCCAACTGTGACGTCCTCCGGTGGGAGGATGGCGCTCGCACTCGTGGCGGCCGGGCTCGCGGTCGTGTTGATCCTTTACTGGCCCACGTTCGCGTCGATCGAAGCGATCTGGTCGCGGTCGGAGACCTTCGCGCACGGCTACCTGATTGCCCCGATCGCGTTGTACCTGGTATGGGCAAGGCGCCACGAGCTCGCCACGCTTCCTGTGGGCCCGGACTGGCTGGGGCTCGCGATGCTCGCCCTGTCAGGATTGGGATGGCTGATCGCGGCGGCCGGCGCGGTGCAGGTCGTCCAGCAGTACGCCGTGGTCGCGATGATCCCCTCCGTCGTGGTGACGTTTGCGGGTCGTGCCGTTGGCCGGGCCCTCCTGTTCCCGCTGTCCTTTCTCTTTCTGGGCGTGCCGATCGGCGAAGCCCTGATCCCACCCCTCATGGACTGGACCGCCGAATTCACGGTCGCGGCCCTGCGACTGACTGGAATCCCGGTCTTTCGCGAGGGAACGTTCTTTTCGATTCCCTCCGGCAACTGGTCGGTGGTCGAAGGCTGCAGCGGGCTTCGCTACCTCATCGCGTCGATCACCGTCGGCGTCCTGTATGCCTACCTCAACTACCGAAGCCTGACCAAGCGGGCGATCTTCGTCGTGATGTCGATCATCGTTCCCATCATCGCCAATGGCCTGCGGGCGTACATGATCGTGATGATCGCGCACCTGAGCGACATGCGGCTTGCCCTGGGCGTGGATCACCTGATCTACGGGTGGGTGTTCTTCGGTTTGGTCATGTTGCTGCTCTTCTGGATCGGCTCGTTCTGGCGCGATCCGGACCGGGAGCTCGGCAGCCAGCCTACGCCCGCCGTGGCCGATCGACATGCCGGCAGCGTCGTCGCAACCCGCGGGATCGTTGCCTTTGCCCTGATATCGCTCGTGGTCGCGGGCATCTGGCCCGCTTACGCGGCCCACATCGAGCGCAACAATACGACGGCACTCGTCGCGGCCCTGCAGCCGCCGGCAGGTCAGGGCGGATGGACACAGACGCAGGCTTTCACCGATTGGCGGCCGCGTTACGAAGGCGCGGCTTCCAGCCTTTTCGAGACTTACCGCAAGGGCAATGATGTGGTCGCCGTCTACCTCGGTTACTACCGCAATCAGCGCCGGGGAGCGGATCTGCTCTCGTCGCAGAACATCATGGTGGTGCAGAAGCATCCGGTGTGGAGCAACCTCGGCGAATCGGCGCGAAGCGAGCAGCTGGCCTCGGGTTCCCTCCAGCTTCGCGAGACCATGTTGCGGTCGCCCTACCAGCGCCTGCTCGTGTGGGACTGGTACAGGGTGGGGGGGCAGGATCTCACCAAGCCCTACCTCGGCAAGCTCTTCCTCGCCCGCGACCGCTTGCTTGGCCGGGGAGACAGTGCAGCGGCCATCATCGTCACCACGCCCTACCAGAGCGACGCCAACCAGGCAGAGGCCGTGCTGCGCACGTTCCTGCAGGACATGCTGCCGGCTCTCAACGCGACCTTGCGCGACGTATCCGGCGAGACGCTGGCCGCAACGCGTTGACCGCCGCCGCTTGCTGCGATGAAGCCGCCGCTGATTGCCCACGTCGTTTTCCGCTTCGGAGTGGGCGGACTCGAGAATGGCGTCGTCAACCTGGTGAACCGGCTGCCGGCCGAGCGTTGGCGACACGTCATCATCTCCCTCACCGACGTGGCCCCCGATTTCGCCGATCGCCTCGAGCAGGCCGACGTCCGCTTGGTCTCGCTCGGCAAGCGTCCCGGTCATCTGGTGCGCGATTACCCTCGACTCGTCCGGCTCTTCCGGGAGCTCCGCCCTGCGATCGTGCACACCCGCAACCTCGCCTCGCTGGAGGCGGTGGTTCCGGCGTGGGTCGCAGGCGTGCCGGTGCGTATCCATGGCGAGCATGGCTGGGACATGCAGGACCCCCACGGCATCCGCCGCCGCTATCGCGTGGTGCGTCGCCTGTATCGTCCCTTCGTCAGCCGCTACATCGCGCTCTCCCGCCACCTCGAGGATTATCTGGTGGACCAGGTCGGGGTCCCGCAAAGCCGGGTCGCGCGGATCGCCAATGGCGTGGACACGGTACGTTTTGCACCCGCGTCCGGGGCCCGGCCGGCGATCCCGGCCTGCCCGTTCCAGGATCGCGATCTCTGGCTGGTGGGGACGGTCGGGCGGCTCGAAGCGGTGAAGGATCCGCTCAACCTGGCACGCGCCTTCGTACAGGCCCTGGAACGCGATCCCACGGCTGGCGCGCGCATGCGCCTCGTCATCGTCGGTGACGGTGCACTGCGCGGAACCGTTGCGGAGTTCCTCGATCGGCCCGGCGTTCGCGACAAGGTGTGGCTCGCCGGCGAGCGCGCCGACGTGCCCGGCGTGTTGCGCGGGCTCGACTGCTTCGTGTTGCCCTCCCTCGCCGAGGGAATCTCGAACACCATCCTGGAGGCGATGGCGAGCGGCCTGCCGATCGTGGCCACCGCGGTGGGCGGCAATCGCGAGCTCATCGAGTCGGGACTGACCGGGACCCTCGTCCCGCCCGCGCATAGCGAGTCGCTCGCCGAAGGCATCGTCGGCTACTACCGAGACCGCGCCGCGGCCCGGCGGCACGCCAAGGCAGCCCGGTCGGTCGCGGTGAAGGAGTTCAGTCTCGACCGCATGATGGCCGACTACGCAGCCGTCTACGAACAGGCGCTCGCAGCAGCGGGCACTCCGATTGCACCGGGTCCGACAGGCACTCGCCCGACCGGTCCCGGCGCACAGCGCGCTGCCACCAACTGAAGGAGGACGGGCGATGTGCGGCATTGTCGGACTGATGGATCTCGAAGGCACGCGTGAGCTTTCGCGCGATCTGGTGGCGCGCCTCAACCAGGTGCAACTCCACCGGGGCCCGGACGAAGGAGGTATTCACCTCGAGCCCGGTGTGGGCCTTGGCCATCGGCGCCTTTCGATCATCGACCTGTCCACCGGCCAGCAGCCTCTCTGGAACGAAGACCACAGCGTCGTCGTGATTTACAACGGCGAGATCTACAACTACCAGGCGCTCATCGCCGAGCTCGTCGGCTGCGGCCATGTGTTCCGCACCCGCAGTGATACCGAGGTGATCGTCCATGCGTGGGAGGAGTGGGGCGAAGCGTGCGTCACGCGCTTTCGCGGCATGTTCGCGTTCGCCCTTTGGGATCGCAACCGGGCCACCCTGTTCCTGGCGCGCGACCGCCTTGGCGTCAAGCCGCTGCACTATGCCTTCCTTCCCGGTGGGATGCTGGTGTTCGGGTCCGAGCTCAAGGCGCTCACCGCGCACCCGCAGTTCGTGCGCGAAATGGATGTCTGCGCGATCGAGGAATATCTCGCGTTGGGGTACATTCCCGAGCCGCGGACCATCTACGCCAACACGTACAAGCTGCCTCCGGGGCACTCGCTCACGATCCAGCGCGGCCGGCCGGTCCCCGCGCCGCGCGCGTACTGGGACGTGCGCTTCACGCTCGACAACCCGATATCGGAAGCCGACGCCGGGGCGGAGCTGGTCGAGCGCCTGCGCGAATCCGTCCGCCTGCGCATGATTGCCGAGGTGCCGCTCGGCGCCTTCCTGTCGGGGGGCGTGGATTCCAGCGCGGTCGTGGCGATGATGGCCTCGGCGAGCTCCGAGCCGGTCAACACGTGCTCGATTGCGTTCGCCGATCCTGCCTATGACGAATCGGCGTTCGCCCAGCAGGTCGCGGCGCGCTACGGCACGCGGCACTCGGTCGATCGCGTGGAAAGCGATGATTTCGGGCTCATCGACGTGCTGGCCCGCACCTATGACGAGCCGTACGCCGACAGTTCGGCGCTGCCTACCTACCGGGTGTGCCAGCTGGCGCGCCGGCATGTCACGGTCGCGCTGTCGGGCGACGGCGGCGACGAAAGCTTCGCCGGCTACCGCCGCTATCGGCTTCATGCCATGGAAGAGCGGCTGCGCAGTGCTTTACCGCTGTCCATCCGGCGTCCCGCCTTCGGCGCCCTCGGACGCATGTATCCGAAGGCGGACTGGGCTCCGCGCATGTTCCGGGCCAAGTCCACGTTCCAGGCCCTCGCCCGGGACTCGACGGAGGCCTATTTCCACAGCGTGTCGATCCTGCGCGACGACATGCGCCGTCAGCTCTACAGTGACGCGTTCAAGGCGCGACTCGCGGGCTATTCGGCGGCGGAAGTGTTTCGCCGGCACGCCGGCGCCGCCGATACCGAGGATCCGCTGGCGTTGGTGCAGTACCTGGATCTCAAGACCTATCTCATCGGCGACATCAACACCAAGGTCGACCGGGCGAGCATGGCGCATTCGCTGGAGGTGAGGGAGCCGTTGATGGACCACCCGCTGGTCGAATGGCTCGCGACCTTGCCATCGTCGTTCAAGGTGCGCGGCAACGAGGGCAAGCATCTGCTGAAGAAGGCGATGGAGCCCTATCTGTCGCCGGAGATCCTCTATCGACCCAAGATGGGCTTTGCGGTGCCGCTCGCGAGCTGGTTCCGTGGGCCGCTGCGCGACCGCGTTCGCGACGGCCTGCTCGGCTCCCGGATGGCCGATACCGGCATCTTCAACCGTCGCTACCTGACCCATCTCGTCGATGCCCATGCAACGGGCGCGCGCGATTACAGCGCGCCGATCTGGACGTTGCTCATGTTCGACGCCTTCCTGCGCAACGCCATGGACGAGCCGGCGCAGCGGCTCGCGGCACGGGTCGCGGCATGACCCTGCGGGTGCTGCACGTGCTCGACCATTCCATTCCGATGCAGAGCGGATACACGTTCCGCACGCGCGCGATCCTGCGCGAGCAGCGGCAGATGGGATGGGAGACGTTCCACGTGACGAGTCCGAAGCACGTGGCGAGCGGGCCGGGCGAGGAGACGGTCGACGGCCTGCTTTTCTACCGGACGCGGCCGGCGTCCGGTGCCTGGCGGCGCATTCCGGTCGCCCGGGAGATTGCCCTCATGGGCGCCACCACCGCGCGGCTCGAGCAGGTCGCGCGGCTGGTGCGGCCGCACGTGCTGCACGCGCATTCCCCCGTGCTGAATGCATTGCCGGCGCTCCGCGTGGGCCGGCGCCTGGGCATACCCGTCGTCTACGAGGTTCGCGCCTTCTGGGAGGACGCCGCAGTCGACCACGGCACGCATCGCGAGAATGGCCTGCGCTACCGCGCCATCCACGCCCTGGAATCGTTCGCGCTGCGCCGTGCCGACCACGTCACCACGATCTGCGAGGGATTGAAGGACGATATCGTGGGCCGAGGCATCGCCTCCGGCAAGGTGACGGTCATCCCGAACGGCGTCGACATCGGGGCGTTCGAATTCGGCGGGGTGCCCGATGCGGCCCTCAAGGCAGAACTGGGTTGCGGCGACGACATCATCATCGGGTTCATCGGCTCCTTCTACGCGTACGAGGGCCTCGATATCCTGCTCGCTGCGCTGCCCGCCGTGCTGAAGGCGATGCCGCGAGTGCGTGTGCTGCTGGTCGGCGGCGGACCTCACGAGGCCGTACTCCGCGCCCTGGCGCGTGACCTCGGTGTGGCCGACCGGGTGATCTTCACCGGGCGGGTGCCCCACGATCAGGTCGGCCGCTACTACAGCATCGTCGACGTCTTCGCCTACCCCCGTCGTTCCATGCGTCTCACGGAGCTCGTGACCCCGTTGAAGCCCCTCGAAGCCATGGCGCAGGGGAGATTGCTGGTCGCATCCGACGTCGGCGGCCACCGCGAGCTCATCCGCGATGGCGAGACCGGGACGCTGTTCCGCGCCGGGGACCCCGCATCGCTCGCCAACGCCATCATCCGTCTCATGCAAGCGCGCGACGGCTGGGCGGGCACGCGGGAACGGGGGCGCCGCTTCGTCGAGCGGGAACGCGCCTGGCCGTCCATCGTCTCACGCTACCGGGACGTCTTCGGACGACTGGTCCCGGCACAGCCATGAGCGCCGCGGGGCCGTCCCAAGGCGCTCGCCCCCTCCTCGGGAGGGGGTTGGCG
>JBDTWB010000107.1:0-13379 GCA_040006895.1 Casimicrobiaceae bacterium
ATCATCGCCCGCGAGACCATCAAGGCGATGCGCAAGAACGTGCTCGCCAAGTGCTACGGCGGGGACATCACCCGCAAGAAAAAGCTGCTCGAGAAGCAGAAGGCCGGCAAGAAGCGCATGAAGGCCGTGGGCAGCGTCGAGATCCCGCAGGAGGCATTTCTTGCCATCCTGCAGGTCGGCGATAAATGAGGTCGGAAGGGAGTCGGCGGTTGCTCCAAGCAGCGCAGGAACACCCACAAGCAATCCGGTCGTGTGACAATGCGCGCCGGATTTCTCGCCCGCCCCCGCGCTAAGAGCCATCATGAACTTCGCCCTGATCCTTTTTCTCGCCACGCTCGTCACCGGGATCGTCGCCCTGGCGGACCGGCTTTGGCTCGCCCCGAGGCGGACGCCGGGTACGCCCGAGCCATGGTGGGTGGAGTACCCGAAAAGCTTCTTTCCCGTTCTGCTGATCGTCTTCCTCCTGCGCTCGTTCGTCGCCGAGCCTTTCAAGATCCCGTCGTCATCGATGCGACCCACGCTGGAAGTCGGGGACTTCATCCTGGTGAACAAGTTCACGTACGGAATCCGCCTGCCGGTGATAGAGCACAAGATCATTCCGCTCGGCAATCCACAGCGCGGCGACGTGGTCGTGTTCCGATATCCGGTCAACCCGTCGCAAGACTTCATCAAGCGCGTGGTCGGGGTGGGTGGCGATGAGGTCGTGTATCGGGACAAGCGACTCACGGTGAATGGCATGCCGTTCCCGGTCCAGCCCGACGGAACTTACAGCTACCTCGAAGGCCTGCGTTTCGAGACCACGCAGCGGGGCATCGAGACCGTGACCGCCGCGGAGGGGACGAAGCCGCACCAGATTGCCTGGAACGCCTCTGCCGCCCCGGTTTATCCGCAGAACGTCCGAGCGTTCCCTGGCCGGGAGAACTGCGATTACAATGACCACGGCTTTACCTGCCGCGTCCCGCCGGGCCACTACTTTATGATGGGCGACAACCGCGACAACAGCGACGACAGTCGGTATTGGGGCTTCGTGCCCGACGACCACATCCGCGGTCGTGCGTTCTTCATCTGGTTCAACTGGGACGACATCAGTTCCCTCGCGTTCAAGCGCGTGGGCTCCGGCATCCGCTAGAACAACTCCCGCCACTCGGAGGAAGCATGCAGGCCACGTCCCCCCGCAGCCAGCGCGGACTCACCATGGGCGGCTTCGTATTCGTCGCGGCCATTATTGTCGCGGTGGTCATGCTGGGATTCAAGATCACGCCGGCGGTCGTCGAGTACTACGCGGTCAAGCAGGCATTGCGCGAGGCGCTCGACGACGCCAAGGATCCCACTGCCGCGCCGGACATCCAGAGGGCCTTCCAGCGGCGGATCGACGCCGGCTATATCGAATCAGTATCGAGCCGCGACGTCGAATTGAGCAAGGCGGGCAACACGGTGACGGCAACGGTGGCGTGGACGCGCACTACCCATCTCGTTGCCAATGCGAGCCTGCTGCTGGAGTTCGAGGCAGTGGCGACGCGCTGATGCGCGGCACTGTCCCGATCCCGGAGGATGTCCGCAAGCCTGCTTCGTGATCGTCTCGATCACGCCTTCCGCCATCCCGAGCTGCTGCGCCAGGCTCTGACCCATCGCAGCTACGGTGCCGAGCACAACGAGCGCCTTGAATTCGTGGGCGATGCAGTGCTGGACTGCGTGATCGCGGTCGCGCTCTATGAACGCTTTCCCCGGATCGCGGAGGGCGACCTCTCCCGCGTACGGGCGAACCTGGTCAACCGCGATACGCTGGCACGTCTTGCCCGTGCGCTCGATGTCGGCACCGAGCTACGGCTGGGTGAAGGCGAGCTGCGCAGCGGCGGCAAGGAACGCCCCTCGATCATGGCCGATGCACTCGAGGCGGTCTTCGGCGCCGTATTCGTGGATGCGGGCTTCGACGCCGCGCGCCGGGTCGTCGAACGCGTCTACGCCGAGGATCTCGAGGGCGTCGATCCGGCCCTCTCGGGCAAGGATGCCAAGACCCGGCTGCAGGAGTGGCTGCAGGCGCGGCGCGTCCCCGTGCCGGAGTACCACGTCGCGAGCGTTGCCGGCGAGACGCATGCGCAGACGTTTACGGTCGAGTGCCGCATTCCCGCCTTGGAGATCATCACGCAGGGCCAGGGACCGAGCCGGCGGGTCGCCGAGCAGGATGCAGCGGAACGCGCCTACCTGCTGGTCGGCGCCGGGCGATGAGCAACCAGGAACCGTTTCGTTGCGGCCATGTTGCCATCGTCGGTCGGCCCAACGTCGGTAAGTCAACGCTGCTCAATCACCTGGTCGGGCAGAAGGTCAGCATCACATCGAAGAAAGCGCAGACCACGCGGCATCGCATCAACGGCATCCACACCGACGCGCAAGCGCAGGCCGTGTTCGTCGACACCCCCGGTTTCCAGACCTTGCATCGTTCCCGCCTCAATGAGCGCATGAACCGCTCGGTCACGCAGAGCCTGCTCGACGTCGATGCGGTGATTGCCGTGATCGAAGGCGGCCGCACGGTGCCGGCCGACCGGGCAGTGATCGCCTTGCTGCCGCCAGGCGCACGGGCCGTGGTCGCATTGAACAAGATCGACGCCATGGGCGACCGCAACCTGCTTCTGCCACAAATGGCGGAAGTCGACACGCTCTTCGACTTCGCCGCGCTGGTGCCGGTGAGCGCCGAGCGCGACCAGGGCCTTGCCGAGCTTCTGGCGGCGGTTCGTCCCCTGCTGCCGGAAGGGCCCCCGTTGTACGACCCCGATGAGTTGACCGACCGCGACGAGCGGTTTCTCGCTGCCGAGTTCGTGCGCGAGAAGATCTTCCGGTTGCTTGGCGAAGAGGTGCCGTACGCTACGACCGTGGCCATCGACAGCTTCGAGGAGAACGCCGGCGTGCGCCGCATCCACGCGACTGTCTACGTCGAGAAGGCCAGCCAGCGTGCGATCCTGCTGGGTGAGGGCGGTGCAAAGATGAAGGAAATCGCGACCCGTGCGCGCGAGGACATGGAGCGCATGTTCGGAGGCAAGGTTTTCCTGGAGGTCTGGATCAAGATCAAGCGGGGATGGGCCGACGACGAGAATGCACTGAAGCGGTTCGGGTACTAAGCCATCCTTCCTGCCGCGGTTCGATCCGCTCGTGGGCCTGATCCGCGCACGCCCGTACGCCGATCGTCGCACTCAACCGATTCCATGGCGCGCGCGCATCCACTTCGGCACGACGACGAACCCGGCTTCGTGCTGCATACCTATGCCTACCGGGAAACGAGTCTCATCGTCGAGGCGTTCACCGAGCGTCACGGCCGGGTGGCCATGGTGGCGCGCGGCGCCAAGCGGCCGCGCTCGGAGCTTCGTGGCGTTCTGCAGGCGTTCCAGCCGCTGCTGTTCGCCTGGTCAGGGAATTACGAGTTGAAAACGCTGGTCCGCGCCGAGTGGCGGGGCGGCCTGGCCCTGCCGACGGGCTCGGCACTCATGTGTGGCTTCTATCTCAACGAGCTGCTGCTGAAGCTCCTGCCGCGCGAGGATGCACACCCGTCGCTCTACGCCGAATACGAGGCGGTGCTCGCGGAGCTCGTCGGAGGCGGCGAGCAGGCGAGCGTGCTTCGTCGTTTCGAGGTGCGCCTGCTCGCGGAGCTCGGATACGCCCTGCCATTGCTGCGCGAAGCCGACACGGGCGCTGCGATCGACCCGGGCGCGCGGTACCATTACGCCTTCGATCGGGGTCCGCAATCTGCGCAATCCGGTACGACGGTCGGTGCGCGGTTGCCGCTCGTGCGGGGGGCGACCCTGGTGGCGCTGGCGGATGGCCGCTATCCCGATGCGGAGACCGCCGCTGAAGCGAAACGGCTGATGCGCGAAGTGCTCGATCATTATCTCGAAGAGCGCGGGATCGAAAGCCGTCGTATGGTGCAGGACTTGCAGGCTTTGGATGACTTGCCGCTCGCTGCAGTGGATCAGGAACTGGACCAAGGGCACTCCCGTGATTGAGCTTGGCGTGAACATCGACCACGTTGCAACCCTCCGGCAGGCGCGGCGAACCTATGAGCCGGACCCCGTATGGGCGGCAGTCGAGGCGCATCTTGGGGGCGCGGACGGCATTACCGTGCACCTGCGCGAGGACCGCCGGCACATCCAGGACGAGGACGTACGTCGCCTGCGCGAGCTCGTGCACATCAAACTCAACCTGGAGATGGCCGCGACGCCGGAGATGATCGAGATTGCCTGCCGGCTGCGTCCGGAGATGGCGATGCTGGTGCCTGAAGGCAGGCACGAGATCACGACCGAGGGCGGCCTGGACGTGGTGTCGCATGAGGAGGGATTGCGGGACGCCGTGCGTCGCCTCGCCGACGCTGGCATCGTGACCAGCGTATTCATCGACGCCGAGCTCCGGCAGGTTGAAGCCGCGGCCCGCATCGGTGCCCGCGTCTGCGAGCTGCATACGGGACCGTATGCGCATGCCTTCCACGCTCGTGGCCGCGATCCGGAGTCGGCGCCGGTGCGCGTGGAACTGGCCCGGCTGCACGACGCGGGTGCGGCCGTGCTCGCCGCCGGAATGCGGTTCAATGCAGGCCATGCCCTCAACTACTTCAACGTCCAGCCAGTGGCCGCGCTGCCCGGCGTGCGCGAGCTGCACATCGGCCACTCCATCGTGTCCCGGTCGGTGTTCGTGGGGCTGCGCGATGCAGTGCGCAGCATGAAGGCGCTGATGCGCGAAGCCGTGCAGCACCCGCCCGGAGAAGCCACGTGAGCGCATCGTCTCCCTCCGTGGCGATGACGCGCGGCCCTGTGATGGTCGACGTTGCCGGCCTCGAGCTCACGACCGACGATCGTGAGCGTCTGCTGCATCCTGCGGTTGGCGGCGTAATCCTCTTCAGCCGCAACTACGCGTCCCCCACGCAGTTGCGCGAGCTGACCGCCGCCATCGCGGCACTACGCACTCCGCATCTCGTCATTGCCGTCGATCACGAGGGCGGACGCGTGCAGCGCTTTCGGGAAGGGTTCGGCGCGATCCCGCCAATGCGCACGCTCGGAGCGACCTGGGATCATGACGTCGCGGCGGCGGCCGCCGACGCCCGGCAGCTGGGCCTCACCATTGCTACCGAGCTCGGCGCGTGTGGCGTCGATTTCAGCTTCACGCCCGTGCTCGATCTGGACCATGGCCGCAGCAGCGTGATCGGCGACCGCGCTTTCCACCGCAATCCCAATGCAGTCGCGCATCTTGCCGCGGCGCTGGTAGCCGGGCTTCGGGAAGGCGGCATGCCCGCGGTCGGCAAGCATTTTCCCGGGCACGGCTTTGCCGAGGCAGATTCCCACACCGACCTGCCGGTGGACGACCGGACACTCGCGGCGCTTACCCTGGACGATCTGGTGCCGTTCGGCGCGCTGGTCGGTTGCGGGCTCGACGGCATCATGCCCGCCCACGTGGTGTATCCCGAGGTCGACGCCTTGCCGGCCGGCTATTCCCCGAAATGGCTCCGAGAGATCCTGCGGGGCCAGATGCGCTTCGACGGTGTCATCTTTTCCGACGACCTCGGCATGGAAGGCGCGCGTATCGCGGGTGACATGATCGGCCGCGCCGATGCCGCCCTGGCGGCCGGATGCGACGTCGTGCTCGTATGCAACGATCCGCAGGGTGCCGATGACCTGCTGTCGCGGTGGCAACCGGTTGCATCACCCCATCTGGATCGACGCTGGCGCAGGATGGAGCGCCGGGCTTCGACTTGAAGCCGGAGCGCTGCGCCGCCATGCGCCCGGTGCCGGTCCTGCAGCCGGGCGTCGGCGGCTGTCCCGGGTTCGGCCCTGCGGCGACGCGCGTGCCGGCACGCCTCGGGCGATGCCGCTGGCACGGGCGCGATCGCGCATGATCCCGAACTCGCCAGGTTCAATGCAATGATCCGTACCGCGCCCACCGAAGTCGAGTCACGCGATGCGTGGATGCGGCTGGTGGTCTGCCTCGCGCTTTCGACCCTCGGGGGGGTGGGCATGTGGTCCGTAGTGGTGGCGTTGCCGGCCGTCGAGGCGGAGTTCGGCGTCGCGCGCGCGGCGGCTTCGTTTCCGTACTTCCTCACCATGGTCGGCTTTGGCGTCAGTGGCATTGTCCTGGGGCGCCTCTCGGATCGCATCGGGGTGATGGTGCCGGTGATGCTTGGGGCGAGCGCGATGGTGCTGGGTTACTGGGCCGCGAGCGCTGCGACGACGCTGACCCAATACACCCTCGCGCAGGGGCTGCTGATCGGCGTCGGGAGTGCCGCCACGTTCAGTCCGCTGCTGGCGCATACGTCGCTCTGGTTTGTGCGGCGGCGGGGTATTGCCGTCGCCATCTTTGCGAGCGGCAATTACCTGGCCGGGACGGTGTGGCCGCCGATCGTGCAGCAGCTCATCGCCAATGGCGGGTGGCGCCAGGCGTTCGTGATCATCGGTGCGGTGTGCCTGGCGACGATGCTGCCGCTCGCATTCCTGTTGCGCCGCCCGCCACCAACGGCCGAGCTTGCCCCGCCCCTGGCCGTAGGCGGGGGGGCGCCCTTTCGGCGGCGCGGCCAGCCTGCGCATCTCGGCCTGTCACCGGCGACGCTGCAGACGTTGCTGGTAATCGCAGGGCTGTCGTGCTGCATCGCGATGTCGATGCCCCAGGTGCACCTGGTAGCGTACTGCACCGACCTGGGCTACGGGCCTGCCCGCGGCGCGCAGATGCTCTCCCTCATGCTCGGCTTCGGGATCGTCAGCCGGCTGACCTTCGGGGCGATATCCGACCGCATCGGCGGATTGCGCACCCTCTTGCTGGCGTCGTCGCTGCAGTGCCTGGCGCTGTTCCTGTTCCTGCCCTTCGACGGACTCGTTTCGCTCTACCTGATCTCGGCCCTGTTCGGCCTCTTCCAGGGCGGAATCGTGCCGTCGTACGCAATAGTGGTGCGCGAACTGTTTCCCGCCCGTGATGCCGGTGCGCGCGTTGCCGTGGTGATCACGGCCACGGTGTTCGGCATGGCGCTGGGCGGCTGGATGTCGGGTGGCCTTTTCGATCTTACCGGAGGCTACCGCGTCGCATTCGTCAACGGCATCCTCTGGAACCTCGTGAACATCTCGATTGCCTTCTGGCTGCTGCGGCGTGCCCGTCGCGAACTGACGACCGCTGCCGCTTGAGCGGCACCGCGCCCATGTCGCTCCAGTGAAATGATCGATGCGCCGCCTGCGATGGATCGGCGCAATCGGTTGTGCCGCCCACCGACGTGGCCGGTGCGGCGGGTTGTCGAGTTACCGGTAGGATTACCGTGACGTAGTGGTGGGGGTAGCCGTGGCGCCACCGCACGGCGCATGCACCGCCGAGGAAGCGTTCCGCACCGTCCGGCGGCTAACGGGCTCGTGAAGTACACGATATCGCTGGCAACGGCAGACAATCTGCCTTGGGGGGCACCTAGGCGTCGAACCGGATGCCTTGGGCGAGCGGCAATGCATCGCTGTAGTTGATCGTGTTCGTCGCGCGTCGCATATACGCCTTCCACGCATCCGATCCGGACTCGCGTCCTCCGCCAGTCTCCTTTTCCCCGCCGAAGGCGCCGCCGATCTCGGCCCCCGATGGACCGATGTTCACATTGGCGATGCCGCAGTCGGAACCCGCGGCGGATAGAAACGTCTCCATTTCGCGAAGGTTGTTCGTGAACAGAGATGATGCAAGTCCCTGGGGTGCCGCGTTGTTGAGTGCGATCGCTTCCTCGATCGTCGCGTAACGAAGCACGTAGAGCACCGGCGCGAAGGTTTCGCGGTGGAGCAACGGCGTTTGCGCAGACATCTCGACCAGGGCGGGACGAACGTACACGCCTCCCTCGCAACCGGCAACGCTAACGGGTTCGCCCCCGTGGACGATGCCACCTTGGTCGCGCGCCGCCTCCAATGCGGCGCGCATGGCGTCGCCGCCGGCGCGGTCGATCAATGGCCCGACCAGGGTTCCCGCCGCTAGGGGGTTGCCAAGCGGCAAGCCAGCGTACACGGCCTTGAGTCGCGCCAGCAGCTGATCGTGGATGGCATGATGCACGATCAGCCGGCGCAGGGAGGTGCAGCGCTGGCCTGCGGTGCCAACGGCAGAGAAGACGATAGCCCGCAGCGCAAGCTCGAGGTCCGCCGACGGCGCAACGATCATGGCATTGTTGCCACCCAGTTCGAGGATCGTGCGCACCAGCCTGTCCCCGGCAAGGTGCGCGACCGCCTTCCCCATGCGCGTGCTGCCCGTGGCGGAGACCACCGTCACCCGCGGCTCCTGCACCAGCGCCGAAGCTTCTTCAGCCTTGCCGAGCACGACGTGACACAGCGCGAGGGGAACGTCGTCCATCGTCGCAGCGGCCCGCCGTAGCAGGGCGAGACAGGCGAGGGCGGTCAGGGGCGCCTTCTCGGAAGGCTTCCAGACGACCGCGTCGCCGCATACCAGCGCAAGGGCAGTATTCCACGCCCATACCGCGGCGGGAAAGTTGAAGGCGCTGATGACCGCGACCACACCAGCGGGGTGCCAAGTCTCCATCATCCGGTGGCCCGGACGTTCGGAGGCGATGGTAAGACCGTAGAGCTGACGTGAGAGGCCGACCGCGAAATCGCAGATGTCGATCATCTCCTGCACTTCGCCGAGACCCTCCTCGAGGATCTTCCCGGACTCGATCGTCACCAGCCGCCCCAGGGAATCCTTGCACCCGCGCAACTCCATCGCGAAGCGACGGACGAGCTCACCGCGACGGGGTGCAGGAACGAGGCGCCAGACGAGGAAAGCCGAATGCGCGGCCTCGACCTTGTCGCGGATCGTGGCAGCGTCGTCGGTACGCAACGAGGCCAATTCGCTGCCGTCGATCGGCGTACGCACGATGAGGTCCTGGCCGTGTTGCAGCGACGTGTCGGCGCCCAATTGGCGTAGCAATGCGGAAATATCCATGAGACGTCCCGGCGGCAGTTTGGCTATGGCTGGGAGCTCCCAGCAGGTGATGGTCGCTCGCGATAGTAGCGGCCAAAGCGGTTGGCGAGGAAGTCCTCGAGCGAGACGTGCTCCTGGCGCACGAAGCCCCGTTGCGGCAGGGTGCCTTCGCGCATCAGGTCGATGTTGGCACATACGCCCGCCGCAGTCGTGAGCTGGATTGCCGAAAGGTGCAGCCCGTCCACGATCTGACCGTAGGTCTTGCGGGCGTACGTCTCCTGCACAAGTCGTCCTTCCCGGCTGCCGCTCACCGTCACGAACACCAGGACCACATCCTGCAGGGTCATCGGGATGGCTGTTTCGAGCACGTCCTTGAGCAGGTCCCTGCGTTGACCCAGCCGCAGGTCGCGCAGCAGCGTCTTCATGATGTCGCGATGGCCCGGATACCGTACTGTCTTGTAGCTGAGGTTGTCCACCCGCGAAGCCAGGGTGTCGCACAAGGTGCCGATCCCACCCGACGTATTGAAAGCCTCGTAAGCCACGCCGTCCAGGGAAAACGTCTCGATCTCCTCGAGGGGCAGAGTCTCGCGCCGCTCGCCGTCGATGATGGCCTCGCACGGGTTGCAATATTCGTTGATGAGCCCGTCCGTGCTCCAGGTCAGGTTGTACTTGAGGGCGTTGGTTGGATAGATGGGGAGGGCGCCGACGCGCATCTGCACATCGCGCAAGGCATCGAATCGCCGCGTGAGATCGTGTGCCACGATCGACACGTAGCCGGGTGCCAAGCCGCATTGCGGCATGAAAACGGTGGTGGCGCCGGCGGCGAGACTCTCGACCGCACGGGTGCTGGCGACATCCTCGGTCAGATCGAAGTAGTGGGCCCGCGATGCCCTGGCTGCGGCAGCAATGATGGGCGTGAGGAAGTACGGGCATGCTGACACCACCATGTCCTGGCCGTCGAGCAGCCGCGTCACGGCGCCCTGGTCCGCGCAATCCAACGCCACCCCCTCTACGTCGCCGTGCTGGGCGACTCGGCGCAGCCGCGTGGCATCGCGATCGACGACGGTGACGTCGTACTCGGGCGCGCCGCGTAGCAGGTGGACTACCGCCTCGCCGATCTTGCCGCCGCCAAGCACGGCCAGCCGGGTCTTCATGTGGATCCTCGAACGATGCGCATGGCCGAGGTTACGAATGAAGCACGGCGATTGGAAGCCGGCAGAACGCCGGAAAGCAGTAGAATCCCGGCATTTCGACGAATCCCGCCGTCAATGTGCCGATGACTGCCCAGGACCAAGCCCTGATAGCGCTTCTCGCCGCCAACGCGCGCGAATCCACGGCGTCGCTTGCCCGCAAGCTGGGGTTATCGCGTACCACCGTGCAGGAGCGCATCCATCGGCTGGAGCGCGGTGGCGTGATCCGCGGCTATACCGTCCGGCTTGCAGAGCGTTCGTCCGCGCAGGTCTCGGCACAGGTGCTGCTGAACGTGAACCCCAAGCGGACTACAGAAGTGGTCCGCAACCTCGCGGCCATGCCCCACTGCGCCGCACTTCACGCGGTGAGTGGAGTGTTCGACTACGTGGTCACCGTCGGCGCGGCGAGCACGGAAGAGCTCGATCGATGCCTCGACCGCATCGGCGACCTGGCGGGAATCGAGCGCACCCAAACGCTGGTAGTCCTGTCCACCAAGTTCGAACGCTGACTTACGCCGTTATCGGCGGGCTTTGTTGATATGACCCGAAAAGTTCGACGACCACCGCTCGCGCATTGCGCCGGATCGCCGCGCAACGACTGATCCCGAGTGGCTAATCCGGAACGTTGGCCTCGAGCTCGGCAAGCCATGCTCGCGCATTGCCGTCGGAAGGCGCGCGCCAATCGCCGCGCGGCGAAAGGCTCCCTCCCGATACCACCTTCGGGCCATTGGGCATGGCCGAGCGCTTGAATTGGCTGATCTCGAAAAAGCGATACAGGAAGATGGCGAGCCATTTCTTGATCTCGCCGATGCCATACGCGTGGCGCGAAGCGTCGGGAAAATTGGCCGGCCATGCGCCGCCCGTGACGTCCCGCCAGGCGTGCCATGCCAAAAACGCGACCTTCGAAGGCCGGAGTCCGTAACGGGTGATGTAGTAGAGGTGGAAGTCCTGGAGCTCGTAGGGCCCGATTTTATCCTGCGTACTTTGCAGGGCGCCGCCGGCGGTTGGTGGCACGAGCTCCGGCGAGATTTCCGTGTCGAGCACCGCAAGCAGCGTAGCGGATGCGGCAGGGTCGAACTGTCCGGTCTGGGCTACCCAGCGCACGAGATACTGGATAAGGGTCTTGGCCACCGACGCGTTCACGTTGTAATGGCTCATCTGGTCGCCGACGCCATAGGTGCACCAGCCGAGCGCAAGCTCCGACAGATCGCCCGTGCCGACGACGAAGGCGCGACGCTGGTTGGCAAGACGGAACAGGTAGTCCGTGCGTAGCCCCGCCTGCACGTTCTCAAAGGTAACGTCATAGACCAGCTCGCCGCGGGCGTAAGGATGCCCGAGATCCTGCAGCATGCGCGTCGCCGCAGGGCGTATGTCGATCTCCTCACCGGTCACTCCCAGGGCCTGCATCAGCGCCCAGGCGTTGGCCTTGGTGCGGTCCGAGGTGGCAAATCCCGGGAGTGTGAAGCCCAGAATATTCGTGCGCGGCAGGCCGAGTAGATCGAAGGCCTTGGCCGCGACGATGAGTGCATGCGTGGAATCCAATCCGCCGGAGACGCCGATGACGACCCGCTCGCCGTTGGTCACCTGCAGGCGCTTGGCGAGTCCCTGCACCTGGATATTGAAGGCTTCGTAGCAATCCTGGTCGAGGCGACGGGCGTCGTCGGGTACGAAGGGAAAGCGCTCGACACAGCGGACGAGACCGAGGTCGTCGAAGCTCGGCCGGTGCCTGAAGGCCACGCGGCGGAAGGCTCGCTCGGGATGGTTCGCGGCAACCGCGGCGGCGTTGAATGTGGGGGTGCGCATGCGTTCGAGTCGCAGGCGCTCCACGTCCACGTCGGCAATCGCCATCTGTCGAGCGACCGGGAACCTTGCGCTCTGGGTCAGCAAGACGCCGAGCTCATGGATGCTCGCCTGGCCGTCCCACGCAAGGTCGGTGGTGCTCTCGCCGGGCCCTGCGGCGGAGTACACATATGCCGCATGGCAGCGTACCGATTGAGCGCGACACAGCATGGCTCGTTCATCCGCCTTGCCGACGACGATATTGGAGGCGGAGAGATTGCACAGAATGAGCGCCCCGGCCAGCGCCCCCTGCGTTGACGGCGGCGAGGCTGACCAGAAGTCCTCGCATAGCTCGACATGAAACACGAAATCCGAAAGGTCCGAAGCCGCGAATACGAGATCGGTGCCGAATGGTGCGCGCTGACCGGCCAGCTCAACCTCCAGTCCTATGACCCCGGCCCCGGGCGCGAACCAGCGGTTCTCGTAGTACTCCCGGTAATTGGGCAGGAACGACTTGGGTACCACGCCCAGGATGACACCCTGCGCGATCACGACGCCACAGTTGTAGAGGCGACCGTTGTGACGCACGGGGGCGCCGACGATCGCGACCGAGCGAAGCGACCGCGAGGCGTCGACGATGCGACCGAGCGAAGTTTCGACGGCGGCGAGCAGGGCATCCTGCAAGAGCAGGTCATCGATCGCATAGGAGCTCATCCCGAGCTCGGGGAACAACATGAGATCCGCACCCTCCGCGTCGCCCTCGCGGAGCAACACCAGCGTTTCCTCGGCGTTGGTTGCGGGGTCGCCGACGCTGACCCGCGGCGTGCAGGCGGCGACGCGAACGAAACCCTGGCGATGAATGGAAAAGAATTGGGCAATCACGTCTGAACCGGGCAGTTGGCAAAAGGTGGGGGCGTTTGCGCGTCGGCAGCGCTCATCGATAGCCATTATGCGGCACGGCTCCCGGCGTTGCATGGCCACAATGCCCTGTGCCCGGTCGCGCATCTGCCGACGTCGCCCGCCAGTCCGCAAAGGAGGAGTCGGACGCCGTGCCGTCCAACGGGTTCCGGCTTTGTCCTACAGACCGGCCCTCCGGCTCAGGGGAGCGACGTGCCGTGGGGCCGTGGTCCTGACCGGCGCGTCGTCAAGTCTCCAGCCCATCGCTTAGCACGAACGGGCCGAGCCGCCGGCGTATCGGTTAGCTGCATCAATCCGGCCGTGCAGTCGCCCTCGGCTATACCGGTTTTCTCGATCTCCTGGTCGGGCAGGTGAGCGCGGCATTCGGGCCGAGCAGGCGTATGAAGCAGAACGCAGGCGTGCCGAGTCGCTGGCGTAGCTCGATCGGGCGAAGCCGCTTCTCGGACGTCAGTCACGAGTTACCTACGCCTCTCACCCTAATGATCGGGCCGGTCGAGAAATTGCTCGCGCGGCGCGACGTGCCAGCCCAGGCTTCCGAGCAGGTGCAAATCGTGCATCGCCATGCACTCCGGCGTTCCACGGCTGGTCAACAGCCTGCGC
>JBDTWB010000108.1:0-13276 GCA_040006895.1 Casimicrobiaceae bacterium
CGGGGTTTACTTCCCGGGTGGCTGGGGTGGAGGCAGCGGCGGCAGCTGGGGCGGGGGCGGGGGCGGGGGTGGATTCTCGGGCGGCGGGGGCGGCTTTGGCGGCGGTGGCGCCTCGGGGGGATGGAACTGATGGCGATGGAGGAGCCGGATCGCTGGTCGCGCGTCTTGCGCCACTTCGGGAACGACGAACGCGCCGTCGGCCGCCGCTTCGGTACCGATGGCCTCGAACGCATCGAGGCGGCCATCAAGGCCGGCGAGCAGGCGCATCGCGGTCAGGTGCGCTTCGCGGTCGAGGCCGCCTTGCCGCTGCAGCGGGTGATGGGCCGGATCACGCCGCGCGAGCGTGCACTGGAAGTGTTCGGGCTCTCCCGCACGTGGGACACCGAAGAGAACTGTGGCGTCCTCATCTACCTGCTGCTGGCCGACCGCGACGTCGAGATCGTGGCCGACCGGGGGATTCACCGGCGGGTGGGCGATGCCGCGTGGGAAGCGATCTGCACGACGATGGAAGCGGCGTTTCGCGAAGGGCGCTTCGCGGACGGCTGCCTGGCCGGCATCGCGGCCGTGAATGGGATCCTCGAAGCGCACTTTCCGCGCGGTGAAGCGGTGGTCAACAACGAGCTACCGGACCGGCCGCTCGTGCTCTGAGCGGCCACGGTCGGCACCATGCAAGAGGGGCGCCGCGGCGCCCCTCTTGTCGCGAACCGATCGGTGCGGCTGTCCAGCCCCTCCACGCAAGCCGGCGGCGCGATCAGCCCGGCTGGCGGACCGTGCGCAGATAAGGCTTCAGCGTCTTGAAGCCTTGCGGATATTTCTTGCGCGCGTCCTCGTCGGATACCGACGTGGGGATGATCACGTCGTCGCCGGGCTTCCAGTTCACCGGCGTGGCGACGGTGTGCTTCGCGTTGAGCTGCAGCGAGTCGAGCAGGCGTAGCACCTCGTCGAAGTTGCGGCCCGCGCTCATCGGGTAGATGAGCATCGCCTTGACCTTTTTGTCGGGCCCCACGATGAACACCGACCGCACGGTCGCATTGTCCATGGCGGTGCGCGGCCCTGCGCTCGCGTTGGGATGGATCATGTCGTAGGCCGTGGCGATGGCGAGATCCGCGTCACCGATCAGCGGGTAGTTGACCGCGTGACCCTGGGTCTCCTGGATATCGCCGACCCACTTCTTGTGGTCCGAGACCGGATCCACCGAAAGGCCGATGATTTTGGTGTTGCGCTTGTCGAACTCCGGCTTGAGTCCGGCCATGTAGCCCAGCTCGGTGGTGCATACGGGTGTGAAATCCTTGGGATGCGAGAACAGGATTGCCCAATGGTCGCCGATCCATTCATGGAACTTGATCTTGCCTTCGGTGGTGTCGGCCGTGAAATCGGGTGCGGTATCGCCAATGCGGATAGACATATCGACCTCCTGTTGGGGGAGTGAGTGGCGCCGGGCGGCCGGCGCCGAACACGAAGTGCGTGGTGCGCCGGGACCCGAACGTGTGTACGGCATGGTTCGGGAAGGCCAGGTCCTGCCGTCGTGCGGCGGGGGCCGGGGCAGCAACACGCCGCACCTGCTCAGGCAACGCGCGCGCCGGTCGGTTCAACCAGGGGCGGGCCCACGCGGATCGTTCAATCTGCACCCGACGTGAAGCCCTGTCAAGGCGCGGCGGCGGCGTCATCGCGGGCGCGGCTCGCGGCAATTCCGGAGCCGGCGCGGCAGGTACCGCCTGTCGCACGCCAGCCGCTCAGTGGCCGCCGCCCTTGTTCATGCCGATGAGATGGAGCGAGTCGCCACGCGCCTGGTTGTGCTTGTGGCGCAGCATGACGAGGCCCATCGTGCCGCTGACAAAAATGGCGAACATGGCGATGGCGAGGGAGATCGGGAAGCCGACCTTCACCAGCATCGCGTACAGGCCGACCATGGCCAGGATCCCGATGTTCTCGTTGAAGTTCTGCACGGCGATGGAATGCCCGGCACCCATCAGTACGTGGCCGCGATGCTGGAGCAGCGCGTTCATTGGCACCACGAAGAATCCAGCGCACGCTCCGATCAGGATCATCAGGGTGATCGCCAGGGGCAGGCTCGTGACGAAGATCATCGACACCACCACGGCGCCCATCAGCGCGCCGATCGGCAGCACCCCCACCGAGCCCCGCAACGACACCAGGCGGGCCGCCAGCACGGCGCCGATGGCGATGCCGAGCGCCACGACACCCTGGAGCATCGATGCCTGGGAGAGATTGAACCCGAGGGAATGGGCGGCCCAATCGATGACGATGAACTGCAGGGTCGCGCCGGCGCCCCAGAACAGGGTGGTCGTGGCTAGCGAGATCTGTCCGAGCTTGTCGCGCCACAGCAACGACGTGCAGTGCGCGAACTCCCGGATCAGATAGAAAGGATTCTTGTTGACGATCCGATGATCGACACCGGTATCGGGAATGTGCCAGTTGAATACGGCGGCGATCACGTAGATCGCCATGATGAGCGCAATCGCGGCCTCGGGCGCCGTATCGATGCCGGTGTCGATGAACGGCAGGTCGAAGCCGAGCAGCGCCGCGGATACGCGCGGGGTGATGAGCGCGCCGCCGAGCAATACGCCGATGATGATCGAGGCGACGGTGGTGCCCTCGATCCAGCCATTGGCGATGACCAGCTGCTCGGGCGGGAGGAGCTCGGTCAGGATGCCGTACTTGGCCGGCGAGTAGGCCGCCGCGCCGAATCCGACCACGGCGTAGGCCGCCAGGGGATGCAGGGTCATGAGCATCAGCGAGCAGCCGAAGACCTTGATGAAGTTGGTGATGAGCATCACTCGGCCCTTTGCCATGGAGTCGGCGAAGGCGCCCACCAGCGGCGCGAGCAGCACATAGGACACCACGAAAGACATCTTCAGGGCGGGTGTCATCCAGGCAGGCTCGGCGGATTCGCGCAAGAGCGCGATGGCGGCGATCAGGAGCGCATTGTCGGCCAGCGACGAAAAGAACTGCGCCGCCATGATGATGTAAAAGCCCTGCTTCATCGTCCTCCAGCGTTGCTCAAACCCTGCCCGGTGGCAGGCGCGGGCAGTCGTCCATTTCGGTATAATTCTTGCGTAGTCGCCCGGGCTCGCGCTTTATACCACGATCGACTTGCTGCGACGGGGCGCAATGGCCCGTTAACTGGCACCGTCATCCGGCCCCGCTATCCGCCCGTCATCCCCCATCTTGCATCGACGATCCCGCGTGCTTAGGCGCCCATGGCCCGCCCCCTGTACGCCGAGGTGAACCTGGCTGCGTTGCGCGCCAACGTCGACACGGTCCGGCGCTGTGCGCCCGGGGTCGAAGTGCTGGCCGTGGTCAAGGCCAATGCCTACGGCCACGGACTGCAGCGGGTGCTGCCGGCCCTTGCCGATGCCGACGGCCTCGGGCTGATCGAGCTCGACGCGGCGTTATCCCTGCGTGACCAGCGCTACACCCGCCGGATCCTTTTGCTCGAGGGGTTCTTCGGACCCGAGGAGCTCGGCCCGATCGCGACGCACGGCCTCGCCGCGGTCGTGCACGATGCCGAGCAGGTGCGGATGCTCGAACGGGCCCACGTCCCGCGCCCCATCGAGGTGTTTCTCAAGATCAACACCGGCATGAATCGCCTCGGGGTCGGCCCGCACGTGGCGGCTGCGCTCGCCACGCGGCTCGCCCAGTGTCCCGCTGTGGCGGCAGTGCGCCTCATGACCCACTTCGCGCGGGCCGACGATGCCGACGGCATCGTCGCGCAGCGTGCCGTGTTCAACGCCGCGTGCGAGGGCCTGCCGTACGCCCGCTCGCTCGCCAACTCCGCGGGCGTCGTCCGTTTTCCCGAAGTCGGCGGCGATCTCGTCCGACCCGGCATCATGCTCTACGGCGCAACCCCGATGAGCCGGTGCACGGCCGCATCGCTCGGCCTGGAGCCGGTGATGACCCTGCGCTCGGCGCTGATCGCGGTGCAGGACCTGCACGTCAACGACCGCGTCGGCTACGGCGGCACCTATGCGGCGGCGCGGGCGCACCGGGTCGGGGTGATCGCGTGCGGCTATGCCGACGGCTATCCGCGCCATGCCGGCAATGGCACGCCGGTCCTGGTCGGGGGGCGACGGGTCCCCATCGCCGGGCGGGTGTCGATGGACATGATCACGGTCGACCTGTCGAACGCTCCCGCGGCGACGGTCGGTACGCCGGTGGTGCTCTGGGGGCAGGGCCTGCCCGTCGATGAGGTCGCTGCGGCAGCGGGTACCATCGGGTACGAACTCCTGTGCGCGGTGGCACCGCGCGTACCGTTCACCGTGACCATGACGAACCGCGTCGACCTCGATGTCTGACGTCCATTTCCTGGAGTACATGTGCATATCGTCGTGACCGGTGCCGCTGGATTCATCGGCGCCAACCTGGTGAAGGCCCTCAACATGCGCGGCGAGCGGGACATCATCGCCGTCGACAATCTGGCGCGCGCGGACAAGTTCCGCAACCTCGTCGACTGCGAGATTGCGGACTTCATCGACAAGGACGAGTTCATCGCCCGGCTGGCCGGAGGGGACTTCGACGATGAAGTGATCGCGATCCTGCACCAGGGCGCCTGTTCCGACACGATGGAGACCGATGGGCGCTACATGATGCGCAACAACCATCGCTACTCCATGACCCTTCTGGACTGGTGCCAGGACAACGACGTGCCGTTCATGTATGCGTCGTCCGCGTCGGTCTACGGCGCGGGTCCGGTGTTCCGCGAGCAACGTGCCTTCGAGTCGCCCCTCAACATCTACGGCTATTCCAAGTTCCTGTTCGACCAGTACGTGCGACGCGTCCTGCCCGACCGTACCGCGCCGATTGCAGGATTCCGCTACTTCAACGTCTACGGTCCGCGCGAAGCGCACAAGAGCCGGATGGCGTCGGTCGCGTATCATTTCGTGCAGCAGTACCTGGCCGACGGCCGCGTGCAGTTGTTCGAAGGCTCGGGGGGTTACGCTGCCGGTGAGCAGCGCCGCGACTTCGTGTCGGTGCACGACGTGGTCAAGGTCAATCTCGATTTCCTCGACCACCCGGAGCGCAGCGGCATCTTCAATCTCGGTACCGGCCAGGCGGCGACCTTCAATGCGGTTGCAGTCGCGACAGTCAACGCGCTGCGTGACCGCACCGGCCAGCCGCCGGCGGACCTCGACGCGCTGATCGCCGAAGGCTCCATCGTTTACGTGCCGTTTCCGCCGGCGCTCACCGGCAAGTACCAGAGCTTCACCGAGGCCGACATCACCGCGCTGCGTGCCGCAGGCTATCGTGCGCCGATGCAGACCGTCGAGGAGGCCGTACCGGCCTACGTGGCGAACTTGCTCGACGGGGATGTCAACCTGTAGGATGCGGCCCGCGTTCTACCCACCTCGGCCCGGATCGGGCGATCGGATGGCGTACCCTCAACCACCGCGCGGCGAAGGCCCGCTCACAGTCTGGAGAAACGCATGAAACGTATCCTGCTGTTCGTCACCGCGCTGTTCTTGGCGGGTTCGGCGGTCGCCGCCGTCAACCTCAACACCGCCACCAAGGAGGAGCTCGAGGCACTCAACGGTATCGGTCCGGTGAAGGCGCAAGCCATCATCGACTACCGCAAGGCCAACGGCCCATTCAAGTCGCCCGACGACGTGATGAAGGTGAGGGGCATCAAGGAAGGCGAGTTCGGCAAGATCAAGGGAGACGTCAGCGTTTCCGGCGCGACGTCGATGCCGGCCGGCGCCGCCAAGGCCGAGCCGATGAAAGCCGGGAAGGCGGCGGCTACCAAGGCGGAACCCACGAAGGCGGAGAAGGCTACTGCGGCTGCGACGGCCAAGGCCGACACGGTGAAGGCGGAGCCGGTGAAGGCGGACAAGGCCGCGACGGCCAAGGCCGACACCGCGAAGGCGGAGCCGATGAGGGCTGAGAAGGCGGTTACCAGGGCCGACGCGACGAAGGCCTCGACCGACAAGCCGGCGAAGGCCGATATGGCCGCCAAGGACGACAAAGCGGACAAGGCCGACAAGAAGGCGGCTGCAAAGGCGGAGAAAGCGGACAGGAAGGCGGCGGAAAAGGCGGCCAAGGCCGACAAGGTCGCGGCGGCGAAGGCAGCCAAGGATGCAAAGACTGCCGAGGAGAAGCCCAAGCGCTGAACGATGCTGCTCGACGGTTCCTACCCCGCCCGCGTGGCGGGGTTTTGCATTGTGGACGCCCGCGCGGCACCCTCGGCGTCGCGAGGCCATCCGCTACAATGGCTGCGACACCCCGTGCCCCATTGCCATGTTTCCCACCCTTGAAGCGACCGTCGGCAACACGCCGCTGGTGCGGCTGCAACGCCTGCCCGGTGCGACGGGCAACGTCGTGCTCGGCAAGCTGGAGGGCAACAATCCTGCCGGCAGCGTCAAGGACCGTCCGGCGCTGTCGATGATCGTCGAGGCGGAGAAGCGCGGCGACATCAAGCCGGGCGACACGCTCATCGAAGCGACCTCGGGCAATACCGGCATCGCCCTGGCGATGGTGGCTGCCATGCGCGGATACCGCATGGTGCTCGTCATGCCCGACAACCAGTCGCTCGAACGCCGGCAGGCGATGACCGCGTACGGCGCCGAGCTGGTGCTCGTGCCGAAGGCCGGCGGCATGGAGCGCGCCCGCGATCTCGCCGAGGAAATGCGTGCGGCGGGCGACGGCATCATCCTCGACCAGTTCGCCAACCCCGACAATCCACTGTCGCACTATCGCGGCACCGGCCCCGAAATCTGGCGCGACACCCAGGGAACCATCACCCACTTCGTGTCGGCGATGGGCACGACGGGCACCATCATGGGCGTGTCGCGCTTCCTCAAGGAGCGCAACGACCGGATCGTGATCGTCGGGGCCCAACCCGAGGAGGGCTCGCAGATCGCGGGCATCCGCAAGTGGCCGGAGGCGTACCTGCCCAGGATCTACGACCGCGCGCGCGTCGATCGCATCGCTTACGTGAGCCAGGCGGACGCCGAGTCGATGACCCGACGGCTCGCCCGGGAAGAAGGGATCTTCTGCGGGGTATCGGCCGGTGGCGCCTGCGCGGTCGCGCTGCGCCTCGCCGACGAAGTGACCGACGCGGTCATCGTGTTCATCGTGTGCGATCGCGGCGATCGGTACCTGTCGACGGGCGTTTTCCCCGGCTGACCGCGCGCCCGTCCGCTGCCGCACCGACACCGAGCCCAGGCCTGATCCGCATGACTCCGATTCTCGTCTTCGATCTCGAGACGGTGCCCGACGTCGCGGGCCTGCGCCGCGTGCACGGGGTGGCCGACACCGTCGACGACGACGGGCTCATGGCGTGGATCGGCCAGCAGCGCCGGATACAAACCGGCAAGGATTTCCTGCCGTTGCAGTACCAGCGGATCGTGGCGATTGCCTGCGCGCTGCGCGATGCCAATGGCCTGCGCATCTGGTCGCTCGGCGAGGCCGCCGATCCGGAGGCGGAGCTCATCCGGCGCTTTTTCGACGGCATCGAGCGCTATACGCCACAACTCGTCTCCTGGAACGGCGGGGGCTTCGACCTGCCTGTGCTGCACTACCGCGCGCTCGTGCACGGCGTGGCGGCCGGGCGCTACTGGGACTGGGGCGACGATGACAAGGAGTTTCGCTACAACAACTACCTCGCCCGCTATCACACCCGGCACTGCGACCTCATGGACGTGCTTTCGGCCTATCAACCGCGGGCCATCGCCGGCCTCGATGCGATGGCCCGACTGTGCGGGTTTCCCGGCAAGGTCGGCATGCATGGCGGCGCGGTATCGGCCGCCGTGCGCGCGGGTGAACTCGAGTCGGTGCGGCGCTACTGCGAGACCGACGTCATGAACACGTACCTGCTCTACCAGCGCTTTCGGCTCCTGCGCGGGGTGATCCCGGCCGGGGAATATGCCAAGGAGATCGCCCTCGCGCGGGAAAAGATCGCCGCGACCGGGGCAGTGCACTGGGCGGAGTTCCTGGCCGCCTGGGATGGCAACGCGATCGCCGGCACTGGCACGTGAGCCGGGGGAGGCTGCCTGACGGATGGACCGACCGGCTTTCTAGCGCGTCGCGCAGTCGCAGACGTCGTTGCCGCGGTCGAACACCACCCGCCAAACGCCCGGCGGCTCGAGGCGCCAGATGGACGTGAAGCGCGCGACGATCTTGCCTTCCGGATTGCGGACGGGGCCGGTGCTGAGCGCCAGGGTTCCCGAATCGAGCGCCTCCACTGTGTCGGGTTCCCACGAGAAGGGCGGCGCCGGCGAGGTATAGAACCGCTGCCACGCCGCGGCGACCGCGTCCGCACCGCGCAACGGCGTGGGCCCGGTGAAGAAGATGGCTTCGGCCGACAGGAATGTGACGAACGCCGCGTGATCACGATCGGCCATGGTTCGCGCGAACGCGCGCTCGCGCACTGCCACGGCGGCCTCGATGGTCGAACGGTCCTGCGTGCCGATCGGTGCGGTGCTCCAGGGCGTGGCACAGCCGGCGAGCACGAGGCTCGCAACGGCCGCCAGGGACCAGCGGGCAACGCCGGTCAGGCACCCGCCGGCAACGCCCGCGAAGCCGCGGCGCCGCGGCCCACGTGAGTGCCGTGCGTCCCACGCCTGTGCGGCAGCGTCACGCCCGGAGGAAGGGCACCGGCGCAAAGCCTGCGCCCAGGGCATCGCCCGGCGGCAGCCCCCACCAGCGCTCGAGCACGGTCCCATAGATGCTGCGGAAGTCGAGGGCATGCGCGATGTTACCGTTTCCGTCGAGATGCTCAAGGTCAGGCGAGGCGCCGTAAAGTCCGCCCGCGATCCTGCCGCCCCACGCGAAGTGCGCACTGGCGGTGCCGTGATCGGTGCCTTGCGACAGGTTCTCGCGCGGTCGCCGGCCGAACTCGGCGTACGTCAGCAGCAGTGCCTCGTCCCACCGACCGAGCTCGACCAGTGCGTTGCGCAGCGCCACCACGCCTTGGGCGAGCTCGCCCAGCAAACGCGCCTGGGTGGGCGCCTGGCCGCTGTGGGTGTCGAATCCGTTGAGGGTCACCCGAACCACTGCAACCCCTGCGGGATTGGCCAAGATCTGCGCTGCGGTGCGAATGGCATTGCCGAAGCCGCCGCCTGGAAACGAGAAGGTGAAGGCGCGCGGCGCTCCGAGGTGCGCCGCCGCCTGCACCACGTCACCTTCGACCTTCAGGATGTGCTCGAACGCCCGGTTGCGTGCCTGACCCCCCGGCGCCGCGAGCTTCGCCTGCCGCAGGAACTGGTCCGTGCTGGCGAGCGCGACTGCGCGAGTGCCGCTGCCCGACAAGGGGCCAAGATCATTGCTGCCGATGACCACGCCATCGGCAGCGAAATCGCGCGGCGGGGGTGCTGCGGCGAAGGCGCGGGTGAGCCAACCCGCCGGGAGATAGCGATTGCTGGCGGAGGCGGTATCCCAGATCTCGATGGAACGGAAGTGGGAGAAGTTCGGATCGGGATAGCCCACGCCCTGTAACACCGCCATCTCGCGTGCCTGCCAGATCGGCATGAGCGGGGCGAGCGCGGGATGCAGTGCGACGCGGTCGCTCAGCGGCAGCACGGTGTCGCGCTGCACCGCAAGCTTCGGACGCAGCGCGTAGTAAACGGGATCGGCAAAGGGCACCACCGTATTGAGCCCGTCGTTGCCGCCCTTGAGCTCAATCAGCACCAGCACGTTCCGGTAACGCGCCTCGCGCGTGCCCGCCCAGGCGACGCTGGAGCCTTCGAACGCCACGGCGCTGGTCAACCAGCCCGCGACCGTGGCAGCGGATTTCAGGAAACGGCGGCGGTTCATCACGGCCTCGCGAACGGAACGTTCATTTGAGCTGGTAGGCCGCATCCTGCATCGCCGCGCGTACCAGCGTGAGGGGGTCGGCGGCGAGGTCGAGCGGTTGCTGGGGCGCGGTCGGCAACAGCAACCGGACAGCAGCCGCATGCCGTTCCGCGACCGTGGTGCCGGCGAGATGCGCCATCCAGTGCGCGCTGTCGAACCGGACACTGTCGATGCCCCGCTGCACGGCCCTGGCGAGACGCTCGTGGCGGAGCGAGCCGACGTCGCCGGGTGGACTGGCTGACAGCACGGCCCGTGGCGCCGACGGCATGCCCGGTGCCGCGGGTAGCTGGCCGGACGGCACGTCCATCGTCCCGCCGGCTTGCGCCAGCCGCGGCGCTCTGGCCATGCCGTCCGAAGTCGGTGCCATTGGCGCTGGCGCCGACATGGCGGTCCCCGACGATGCCCCCGCGCCGGGCACAGGCACGACGGCCGCGTCCGTCGATGACCGGGCCGGGCCGGCGCCGTAGCCCGGACCGTCGCCACGGGTCAGGCGCTCAAGGAATTGCTTGCGTGCGAGCAAGGTGCTGGTGTTGATCCAGGCCTCGCCCCCGGGCCAGCCTTTTACGTTCGGCGGTGAGAACAGGTTCTCGCCCATGCCCGCCGCAGCCAGCGCAAACGGCAGGGGATCGCGGGGCGCGAGCTCGAGTTGCCGCAGGGTCCCGGCCACGAGCTCGACCGGCGATTTGACCAGCACGGCGCGATTGTCCGCACGGTAGAACGCGTCCGATTCGAACACCTCGCGCAGCGCGACACGGATGTCGTAGTGCGACTCGCGAAAGCGGGCGGCGATGCGCGCGACTTCGCGCCGGTCCGGATCCGGCGACACGAACTCGCGCCACAGCTTGGCCGTGACGAAGGACGCCGTTTCGGGTCGTGCCAGCAGCAGGTCGAGAACGTCGTCGCCGTCGAAGCGGCCCGTTCTGCCGAAGATCGTCTTCACCCCCTGGTCGTGGAGGCGCGGGCGCACGATGAACGCACCGCTGGCGCGGTCGAGGCTCCAGCCGGTGAACGCACGCGCCGCTTCCTTGACGTCGTCTTCGGTGTAGTGCCCTTCGCCGAGGGTGAAGAGCTCCATCACCTCGCGGGCGAAGTTCTCGTTCGGCGCGCCCTTGCGGTTCTGCGCGCCGTCGAGATACAGGATCATCGCCGGGTCCTTGGCGAGCGCGTGCAGCAGGGAGCCGAAGTTGCCGAGCGCATTGGCGCGCAGCGTGGTGTTCTGCGCGAGCATGAGCCGCGTCACGCGCACCTTCGGCTGCGCCGAAACGAAATGGTTATGCCAGAAAAGCGTCATCCGCTCGGTGAGCGGCGACGGTGTGACCAGCATCTCCTGCAGCCACCAGGCGCGCAGTACCAGTCCGTCCTGCACCTGGGCGCGCACGAACGCCTTGCGCGCCTCGGGCAACGCATCCGGACCCCCGGGCGGCCGCAGGGGACCTGGTGCCGTCAGCGCTTCGGGCAACGGTGTCACGGCGGTGATGCGCGCCGAGGCCAGCAGGCGTGCCACCGCCGCCTCGCGCGCCAGCCCTGCGTACGCCCGCACCTCGGCATCGTTGGGCGCAAACCCGGTGCGGGTGAGGAGATGTCGCGCGTCGTCGTACGACAGCACGTCGGTCGGCGCAGCGCTCGCCGGTGCGACCAGCACCAGCCAGGCGAGGAACGCGCCGCACTGCAGCGCGTGCCAGGTCGGCTTGCCTGCGGGAGCGACCCCCACAGCGGCACGCTCAGCGCGTCTGACCATCGTGTTTCTGACGATGGATGTCCCGGCTGGCGGCGTTGAGATCGCGGTGCAGCTTCTTGCGCTCCGCCTTCGTCAGGGTGCCGTCGGCCTTCATGGCGTGCTCCTCGGCCTTGATGCCGCGCTGCTCGCCGCGCAGGCGCCGGGCTTCCTTCTTGGTGAGCTCGCCCGACGCCACACCCTGGTGGATGCGGGCCTTTTCGTTGGCCTGGCGCTGATCGACGCCGGGGTCGGCGGTGCCGGCCCACGCCGAGCCGGCGATACCCGCCAATGCGACTGCCAACAGCCAGTTGCGTCGTTGCATGGTCTTTCCTCTTGAAGAGATGATGATGAAGACGGTGGTGAGCCCGGCGCCCGGTCCGTCACCGGCGGGCAAGCGATCCGCGAGCACCGCCGATAAGCTCGACCCTGCCATCAACGGCAGAGCATAGCGACGTGTTGACCGGCGGCGGGAGCCAACATGTAACAGCCCGTAACCCGGCTGCGTGCGATCGGCGCGGCGAGCGTCGAAGGTAATCTCGGAATGGCGCACGCCGCTGCCGATGTCGCGGGGCTGCAGGGGCGCGGTCGCGCGAAGCCGATGGGGGGGCGGTGGCTGCAGGCTCAACCGCGCCCGGGACCCGGGTTTCGCGCGCCGGGACGGGGTTGCGACGTGTCGACCGCTACAGGGCGATCGTGCCGCGCCCGAGCTCGACCACGCGCCCGGACACCAGGATGCGGGCGTCGGCGGTGACTTCCAGGAAGAGACGGCAGGGCCGGCCGACGCTGTCGCCCTGGCTGACGGCGATACGGCGCGGCTGGGTCGAGCCGGTGGCGAGCAGCCACCCGCCCAGGTTGGCGCAGGCGGAGCCGGTGCCGGGATCCTCCACCACGGCGCCGTACTTCAGGAAGAAGAACCGGGCGACGACGCTCTCGAACACTTCCGTGCCGCGACTGGACGGCTGCGTGTCGTAGGCCCAGACGTAGGCCAGCGCCCGTGTGCCGTTGCTGGCGTGACGCTGCAGTTCCTCGGCGTTGGGGGCGGTGCGGTGCACTGCGTCGACACTGGCCAGGGGCACGACCAGTTGCTCGGAGCCGGTGTCCACCCAGAGCGGCGCAGCGTCCGCCAGGTCCGCCTCCGCAAGGCCGAGTGCGGCCGCCAGTGCGTCGCGGGTGGCGCTCGCCGCGCGGTGCCGTGGCGGATTGGCGCGCAGGGTCCAGACGTTGCCCTGGGCGATCACCGGAATGATGCCGGCCTTCATCTCCAAGGTCACAGCGTCGGCGCTGTCGCGCACCGCGCGGACCACGTGGGCGGTGCCCAGGGTGGGATGCCCGGCGAACGGCATCTCGAAGGTCGGCGTGAAGATGCGCACGTGGGCGGTGGCATGCTCCGAAGGCAGGATGAACGTCGTCTCCGACAGGTTGAACTGCAGCGCCAGGGCCTGCATCGTGGCGTCGTCGAGACCCTGTGCGTCCTCGAACACGCACAGCGGGTTGCCGGCGAGCGCGGCTTCGGCGAACACGTTGACGATGCGAAACGCGTAGTCGGTCATCAGGTAGTCTCCCTCAGGCTTGCCCACAGCGTGGGCTGCGCACCCCCACTCCAGAGGAGGGGGCGAGCGCCTTGGGCCGGCCCTGCGACGCTCGGGGTTGCCTCCCCCATGCTTGCCTACTGCATGGGCTGCGCACCCCCCTCCCGAGGAGGGGGCGAGCGCCGTGGGACGGCCCGGCGGCGCTCCGGGTAACCTCCCCCAG
>JBDTWB010000109.1:0-13225 GCA_040006895.1 Casimicrobiaceae bacterium
GCTTCTCGGCGGCGGCGGCGAACGCGGCACCGATCTGGTCGTTGGTGGCCTGGAAACGCCACACGAGATCCTTGGTGTCGAGGGTCGAGATCGCCGGGGCGCCGGACGTGTTCATCTCGATGATGCCGGCGGCGTCGGTGAGGGGCATCACCGCCAGCGACACGCCAGACGACCAGGTGCCGAGGATCGCCTGCACCTTGTTCACCTCGATCAGCTTCTTGGCGGCCAGCACCGCAGCCTCGGGCTTGGTCTGGCTGTCCTCGGAGAAGAGCTCCAGCTTGCGACCTGCGGCGCCACCAGCGGCGTTGACCTCGGCGAGCGCGATCTCGATGGCCTTTTGCATGCCGCTGCCATAGCTGCTGCCGCCGCCGGACACGGGGCAGAGCGAGCCGATGCGCAGGGTCCCGGACGACTGGGCGAAGACGAAACGGGGCAGCGCGGCCAGCGCGACAGCGCCGGCACCGGTCGCGAGCACGCGACGACGATTGAGATTCGGTCTGGATTGCATGATGGCCTCCGGGAAGCAACGAAAAGGGTGTTCGGACTCAAACCTACTGCAACGTTACGATGTGAACGAATACCGGGAAAGGGGACGCGCCACGCGTGCGCCGCGCCCCGCGGGTCAGGGCGCGGAAAGCGTGTTCTTGTGCACGACGCCCGCCTTCATGATCAGCGCAAGGTGCTTGCCCTGCTGCTGCAACAGGGATAGATCGTCCAGCGGGTTGCCGTCGACCACCACCAGGTCGGCATGGGCATTCTCGGCGATGACTCCGAGCTTGCCGGCCTGACCCATCAGCTCGGCATTCACGAGGGTTGCGCTCTGCAGCACCTCGGTCGCCGACATCGCCTGCGCCTGCAGGGTGAACTCGTTCGACTGGTCGGCGTGCATGTCGCCGAGCAGATCGGTGCCGAAGCCGACGCGCACTCCGGCGGCATGGGCGATGCGGATCGCCTCGACCCCCTGGCGGTTGACCTTGTCGAGTTTGGCGAGCATCTCGTCGCTCCAGCCGAGCTTGGCGCCGTTGCGCGATAACGAGTCGTAGGTGGCGAGGGTCGGTACCAGGTAGGCGCCGTGCTTGGCCATGACCTTTGCCGTGGCCTTGTCGATGAGATTGCCATGCTCGATGGTGCGCACGCCGCACGTGACCGCGCGGGTGATGGCCTCGGGCGAGTAGGCATGCGCCATCACGTAGGTGCGCGCCGCGCGCGCTTCCTCGACGATCGCCGTCATTTCCTCGATCGAGTACTGCGTGCCCTCGAGCGGATCGTTTGGCGAGGCGACACCGCCGCCGGCCATCACCTTGATGTGATGGGCGCCGTTGCGCAACTCCTCGCGGACGGCGCGGCGTACCGCGCCGACGCCATCGGCGATCACGCCCAGTAGACCCACCGCGCCGCAGCACACGCATTGCCCCGGCCCCTGGAAGAAGGCCGGCCGGACGTCGCCATGGCCACCCGTCTGGGTGATGGCCCGCCCGGCGATGAACAGCCGCGGGCCGACGAAAATCCCGCGCTCGACCGCCTGCACCAGGCCGGCGTCCGCACCCGCGGCATCGCGCACGGTCGTGAACCCGCGCATCAGGATGTCGAGCAGCACGTCCTTCGCCTGGGCGGTGATGAGCGACTGCGGCGTCAGCGACAGCTTGAAGAAGTCCGGCATGGTCGCCGTGACGTGCACGTGCGCGTCGATGAGCCCGGGCAGCAGGGTGCGTCCGGCGAGGTCGAAGACCTCCGCATCCTTGACCTTGCCGGGCTTGTCGATGATGTCCGTGATGCGGCCGTTCTCGACCACCACGGATTGCTTGGAACGAAGCGTGCCGCGCACGCTGTCGAACAGGTTTGCGTTGCGCAGGACGATGCGGGAAGACATGAGTAAGGCTTTCCTTGAAGTTGCTCTTGTCAGGGCGTCACCAGGGAACCGGTCCGCGAGCGCCGCACGCGCGACGCCGAAAGCCTGGGATCATGGTAAACGCAATGCGGGCCACCGCCAAATGTCGCCCCGAAATGCCGCTCAGTCGACCTGCGCGAGCAGGGTGGCGTTGCCCCCCGCCGCGACGGTGTTGACCGAGACCGAGCGCTCGTTGGCGAGTCGCCATACCGGGTAATGCCATGGCGGACCGTCGGGTTCCACCACGGGGATGCGCGCCCCGGCGCGTGCCGCGACCATGACCACCGCGCGGGCTGCACTCGACGCATCGGCGGCCAGGACGGCCGCAAGGGACTCGCGACTGGCCCATTCGGGTGAGCCCGGCGGCAGCTGCTCGACGTTGGTCCATCCGGCCGCGCGGAGGGTTTCGGCGACCCGTTTGGCCGGCCCGCCGTCGGTGTTAGCGGCGAGCAGCAGGGCATTGCCGGCCGCCACCGCCGCGAGCGCCTGGCCGAGCCAAACGGCGAACGTATCGTCGCCGCCACCCAGTGCCACGGTGAGGCCGCGCGGCTCGAGCCGCCAGCTGTCGCGCTCGCCGGTGGGGCTGGGCAGCTCGCGCTCGGCGGCGCCTTCGAGCGTCGATGCGTAGAACGCCGCGAGCGATGCGATCGCGGGATCGGGATGGCGCGCCAGCGCGGCCAGCACGGTGCTGCGGCGCGTCGCCGGCTGCGATCCGCTGCCGTGCAGCTGCCGTGCCGGTCGCGGCCGAGCGCTCTCGGCCAGCGGCGCGACGGCGCGCGTTACCTCCTGCGTGTCGAGTCGTGTGGTCGCGCGCGAAAGGGCGCGCAGGTACAGCGGACCCCCGGCCTTGGGACCGGTGCCGGACTTGCCTTCGCCGCCGAAGGGCTGGACGCCCACGACCGCCCCGATGATGTTGCGATTGACGTAGACGTTGCCCACCTGGGCGCGGTCGACGATGAAGTCGATCGTCGAGTCGAGCCGGCTGTGGATGCCGAGGGTCAGGCCATAGCCAGTGGCATTGATGGCCTCGACCACGTCCGGAAGGGCCTCGCTCCGGTAACGGATCACGTGCAGCACCGGGCCGAACACCTCGCGCTCGAGGACCTGGAGGCTCGGGATCTCGAAGGCCACCGGCGCGACGAAGTGACCCGATGCGCCCGGCGGCACAGGGGCACGCGCGATCAGCCGCGCCGAACGTTCCATCGTCGCGATGTGATCATCGAGCGTGCGCTTCGCAGCCGCGTCGATGATGGGCCCGACGTCGGTGGCGAGCCGGGCCGGGTCGCCGACGCGAAGCTCCTGCATGGCGCCGCGCAACATCTCCAGGATCCGGTCGGCGATCTCCTCCTGGAGGTAGAGCACGCGCAGTGCCGAGCAACGCTGGCCGGCGCTGTCGAAGGCGGATGCGATCACGTCGCCGATCACCTGCTCCGGCAGCGCGGATGAATCGACGATCGTGGCGTTCTGGCCGCCGGTCTCGGCGATAAGGGGAATGTTGCCGCGCGCGGCGAGCGCACGGTGGATGTGCGTCGCGACCTCGGTCGAGCCGGTGAACACGACGCCGTCGACGTCGGCGTCGACCAGCCGCGCCCCTACGGAGTCGCCACCACCGGGCAGGAGCTGCAAGGCGCCGGCAGGAACACCGGCCTGGTGCAGCAGCCGGACCGCCGCTGCGGCGATCAGGGGTGTCTGCTCCGCGGGCTTCGCCAGCACGGCATTGCCGGCCGCGAGCGCCGCCGTCACCTGCCCGGTAAAGATCGCCAGCGGGAAATTCCACGGGCTGATGCACACCACGACGCCGAGCGGCGCGCCGAGGGCGCCCTCGCGCGCCTGCCGCGCGTAGTAGCGGCAGAAGTCGGCGGCCTCGCGGACTTCGCCGATGCCGTTGCCGATGGTCTTGCCGGCTTCGCGCACGGCGAGATAGATGAGCCGCGCGGCCTGTTGCTCGAACAGGTCGGCGGCGCGTTCCAGCACCCGTGCGCGCGCGTCGGCGGGCATCGCGCGCCACGCCTTCGCAGCGCGGGCGCCGGCGATGGCCCGATCGACGTCGGCATCGGTCGCCTCGACCACGTGACCGACGACGATGCGCGTATCCGCCGGATCGACGATGGCGACAGCTTGAACGCCGGTGGCCGGCAAGGCGTCGGCGAGCAACGGTTCTGCGCTCCATGTCTCCGCGGCGGCGGCGCGCAACGCGGTCTCCAGTCTCGCCAGCGCGAGTTCGTCGGAAAGGTCGATGCCCTGCGAGTTGCCGCGATCGGAATACAGCGCCGCGGGAAGTGGTACCCGCGGATGCGGCGTGCCGCCGAACGCCGCCGCGGCGGCGACCGGATCCTCGATCAAGCGTTCCAATGGGATGTCGGGGTCGACGATCTGGTTCACGAACGAGGAGTTCGCGCCGTTCTCGAGCAGGCGCCGCACCAGGTAGGCGAGCAGCGTCTCGTGCGTGCCGACCGGTGCGTAGATCCGGCACGGGATGTCCATGTTCTCGGGGCCCACGACCTTGTCGTACAGCGTCTCGCCCATCCCGTGCAGGCACTGGAACTCGAAGTCGGTCTGTCCCGCCGCCATTTCGATCACCGCCGACAGGGTCGCGGCGTTGTGGGTGGCGAACTGGGGGTACACGAGGTCGGTATGCGCGAGCAGCTTGCGAGCACAGGCGAGATAGCTGATGTCGGTGTGCACCTTGCGGGTGTACACGGGATAATCGTCGAGGCCATCGACCTGGGTGCGCTTGACCTCGGTATCCCAGTAGGCGCCCTTGACCAGGCGCACGGTGAAGCGCAGGCCGCTGCGCCGGGCCAGGTCGAACAACCAGTCGAGCACGAAGGGGCAGCGCTTCTGGAACGCCTGGACGACGATGCCGAAGCCCTTCCAGCCGGCCAGTGCCGGGTCGAGCGCCAGCGGCTCGATCAAGTCGAGCGACAGCTCCAGCCGGTCGGCCTCCTCGGCATCGATGGACAGGCCGATGTCGTAGTCCCGGGCCAGGAGCATCAGCGCGCGCAGGCGCGGCAGCAACTCGGTCATCACCCGCGCATGCTGGGCGCGTACGTAGCGCGGATGCAGCGCCGAAAGCTTCACCGAGATGCCCGGTCCTTCGTACACCCCCCGGCCGTCGGCGCTCGTGCCGATGGCGTGGATGGCCTCGACGTATGCATCGTAGTAGCGGTCCGCGTCGGCCATGGTCATGGCCGCCTCGCCGAGCATGTCGTAGGAGTATCGATAGCCACGGGCCTCGTTGCGCCGGGCACGCACCAAGGCGTCGCCGATGGTCTCGCCCAGGACGAACTGGTCGCCGAGGAAACCCATTGCCGCGCGGGTGGCCGTGCGGATCACCGGCTCCCCGACCCGATGCAGGATCCCGGTCAGGGCGGCGGACAAGCCGATGGTGGAGCGGCTTCGGGCGAACTTGCCGGTGACGACGAGACCCCAGGTCGCCGCATTGACGAACAGCGACTCGCTGCCGCCGAGGTGCGCGCGCCAGTCGCCGCGCGAGAGCTTGTCGCGGATCAGCCGATCGGCCGTATCGGCATCGGGGATGCGCAGCAGCGCCTCGGCGAGGCACATGAGGGCGATGCCTTCCTCGGAGGATAGCGCGAACTCGTTCATCAAGGCGTCGACCCCGGAACTGCGCGCGCGCTCGGCGCGCACGCGCTCCACCAGATGCCTTGCCCGGGCCCGCCAACGCGACAGGGCTTCGGGAGCGAACGTGGCGTGGGGCACGAGCGCGGCCACGGCTTCGGGCTCCGGTCGCCGGTAGGCGGCGGTGATCGCATGGCGCAGCGGCGATCCGGGGTGCGCGAGCTCGAACGGGCCGCCGCGCGGCGGGTGGGGAACGGTGGTGGACGGCGACATGGGTGCGGAGTCTAGCATTCGTAGCCATGAACAGCGTTCGGTAATAAGCTATCGATAACGACTATAAGACGGTAATGATTCGATGTTTAAAGTGTTTATTTTGTTATTGCGACACCACACCATATAAAACAGATTGTCTGAAATTGATGGGTCTGGTAGTGTCGCCCGCACCCTCAGCGACTTTTCATCCCCATGGAAGCCAGAATCATCGACGACACCGATCGCCGCATCCTCGACGAGCTCGAGCGCTCCGGTCGCATCACCAATGTCGAGCTCGCGCGGCGCTGCCATTTGAGTCCGGCTGCATGCCTGGTGCGCGTGCGGCATCTCGAAGAGACGGGCTTCATCAAGGGATACCGGGCGATATTGGATCCCGCCAAGCTCGGCCAGACGATGACCGTATTTGTCGAGGTGAAGCTCGATCGCACCACCCGCGATGCGTTTGCCAGGTTCGCGCACGCGGTCGCGGCGGTCCCGGAGATCCTCGAATGCCACATGGTGGCGGGCGGTTTCGACTATCTCCTCAAGGCGCGGGTCGCCGACATGGACGCGTATCGCGAAGTTCTCACCCGGTTCCTGGTGGAATTGCCGGGCGTACGCGAGACCCATACGTATGCAGTGATCGAGGAAGTCAAGAACGACCCATCGCTGCATCCGCTGCCTCTCCGGCGGGCGACGGGGCGCCCGCGTCGGCGCGACCCGACATGATTCGTCCGAAGTGCGATGGCTGCGATCGGCACGCCGCTGGCGTGAGCATTTCCGCGTGAAGGGGGCGGCCCCCGGATTGCCGGCCACGCCTGCCGCGCTGGCCGCCATCGCGTTGTGGAGCAGTCTCGCCTGGCTGTCGCTGGTACTCGCGGCGTGGCCGCCCTTCTTCCTGCTCGGGGCGGCGCTCGCCATCGGCGCCCTCCCCGCCCTGTACCGGGTCCGCGAGTGGCGTGTGCCGCCGCGTACCCTGGTCCTCGGGGTGTACGGGCTCTTCGGGTTCCACTTCTTCCTGTTCCTCGCGTTGCGTCACGCACCCCCGGTCGAAGCCAACCTCATCAACTATCTGTGGCCGTTGCTCATCGTGTTACTGGCGCCGGTCCTGCTGCAAGGCTATCGGTTGGGAAGCCGCCATGTCGGCGGGGCGCTGATGGGATTTGCGGGTGCCGTGCTCCTCATAAGTCCCGATGTCCGGGAACACAGCTTCGCGATCGGCTACGTTTATGCGCTTGTTTCGGCCTTCATCTGGTCGTCGTACTCGCTGTGGACCAAGCGCGTGCCGGCGTTCAGCACCGCTGCGATCGGTTTGTTCTGCGCCGTTGCGTCGGCATTGGCGTTCGTCGCGCACGGTCTGCTCGAGCCGCGCTTCGTCCCTCCGGTCGCTGACCTGCCGTACCTGGTGGCCATGGGCATCGGACCGATGGGGGCCGCGTTCTTTCTGTGGGACCGGGCGCTGAAGCGCGGCGATCCGCGCCATATCGGCACCCTGGCCTATCTCACCCCGGTGTTGTCCACGTTGCTGCTCATTGCCGCCGGCCGGGGCACCCTGTCGCTACGGATAGCCCTCGCGGCGGCGCTGGTCATCGGCGGGGCTTCGCTGGCAGCGCGGTCAAGGTAATGGGGTCGGTGTACTTTATCCGGCGATAAGTTACACCGACCCCATAAGCCGGCCCCATGCTCGCAGAACGGATCATCAGCGACGCAACTGGCGTGTCGGGCGACAGCGGCGGTCTTGTCGCCGATGGGACGATGACCGATGGCCTCGGCATCCATATCGGGACCATTCCGAGCACGGCCGGGGCCGCGCGCGACGGGGTCGCGCAAGGACTCTGGCAGGCAACACGGTGGTTCGACGCAGACATCTTCAACTGATGCACGATCCGGGAGAACCAGCATGCCATCGAAGCAAGCCAAGAAGCCGTCGACGATTCAGGTGCCGCTCATCGTGGCCACGATGCCACAGCGCGATCGCGCCGGCGGCGAGCTGCAGACGGGCACCCTGGCGCGAGTGCTCGGCTACGAAAAGATCGACAAATCGCTCGACGATTTGAGGTCCGACATCGGCAAGTTGTCGGAAACCGTGTCGGTCATCGCCGACACGATTCAGACCAAGCAGGGAACGGGATTCGTGGTGACGACGATCGAAGTCGGCGTGGGCATCAATGCCAAGGGCAGCATCGGCATCGTGACGGCGGGCGTGGAAGCATCGATCAAGCTGAAGCTCGAACGCAAATGAATGGGGCGACGCGTCGGCGCGGAGACCGGGGCGGGTCACCATGCCCGGGGAGCCCGCGGCAAAGGGAATCGCGGCCGATCGAAGACGCTGGGCGCCGGTTGGTCGAGGCGGGGCTATTTCGACTGTACGTAAGCGGCGACGGCCTGGATCTCGTCCGGCGTCAGGTCCTTGACGATCCCGTGCATCACCGGGGCCGCGCGCGTCAGCGCCTGGATGTAGGCGAGCTGCTTGGCGACGTACTTGGCATGCTGGCCGGCCAGGCGCGGGAAGTCGGCAATGCCTTCACCGTTCGGCCCGTGGCACGACGCGCACGCCGGGATGCCCCGGTCCGGAAGGCCCTTGTCGTACAACGCCTTGCCAAGGGCCACGAGCGTGGGATCGGCGGTCCGGCCTGGCGCAGCGGGCTGGGCGGCGTAGTAAGCGGCAATCCCGGGGATGATCTTCTCGTCGAGCCCGCCGGCGATGCCCCACATGAAGTCGTGCGCGTCCTTTTCCGCGCGGGTCCGCGTCCTGAACGCGTCGATCTGGGCCGCGAGATAGCCTGCCCGCTGCGCCGCGAGCATGGGGAACTCCGGAGATGTGCTGATCCCCCGCGGGCCATGACACGTCGAGCATAGGTTGACGGCCTTTGCTTCAGCAGCCTTCTGGATGTCGGGCGGAATGACTTGGGCATTCATGAGCGTCGACGCACCCGCCAGCAGCGCAAAGACCGGGATCTTCAGGAACGCCATTGCGCACTCCCAGGCACGATACGCCGATGGTCCGTTCGCCGCGTCACGCGCGCGACGGGCAGGCCGAGGATCAGAACGCGACCCACACATTGAAGAACATCGTGTTGTTGTCGCGGGCATTGCGGCCGTTCCCGTCGTAATTGGTCGAGGCGCCGTCGAACTTGCCGTACGCCGTGTACTGCAGCATCAGTCGGACGTTCTGCAGCGGCAGGTAGTCGAGCTCGGCGATGTATCCCCTGCTATCCGGTCGCCTGGGGCTGCCGTCGGCATCGGTACCGTAGAGTCCGGCGTCGGCGCTGCCCGTGGTCTGGAAATATCCGAGCGATCCGCCGTACTTGCGGTTGCGATAGTAGGTCGCCTTGGCCTTGAACGTGCGCAGGGTGTCGGTGGGATTCGCCGGCGTGGGTCCCGCGCCGATCCCTGCACCCGTCGCCTCGGCGACCGGGAAGCTCGCGCCGTACGTCTGCTTCTCGTGGATGTACGTAGCCTGTGCAGTGAACGTATGCGGATCGGTGATGTACTGGTACTGCGCATCGACCGCGATATCGCGGAACCGGTCCGTCGGGGTGGACGTATCGAGGTTGCTGGGATAGCGATCGGCGAGCAGGCCGTACGTGCCCACCATCAGCGAATTCGGCCCCCAATCGTGGCTGTAGGCGAGGCGCCAATAGGGGTTGTATCCCTTGAGCGCCGCGACACCGCCGTCGGTGTGGATGTCCTGGCCCTGCCGCAGGATCGAGAACGCGCCATCCGCGGTGCGATAGAACGATAGCTCGCCGTAGAGCGTCTTCTTCCAGAAAGCGTATCCCCCCAGGCCGGCGACTTGCTGGGCGAGCGCGCCGTCAACGAGGGTTGCCGCCGCGGGCGTCTGGGCGAGCGGGGCGCTGGTGAAGGGAAATCCGAACGCCGGGGTACTGTTCCAGACATCCTGCGCCGTGGGGTTGTTGTGCAGCGTCGCCCCGTAGATCAGATCCGGCTCGGCCGCCCCCGGGCCGCTGTACCTCCCGACGGCCCGCAGGTCGATGTTGTCCACGCTGCCATGGCCTCCCAGGGTTCCATCCGCCGTCGTGGCAAGATTGTCGTAGCTCCACTGGATGAATCCGCCGACGTGGTCATTGATCTTGCTCGCGAGAAACACGCTGCCGCAGCAGAATACGAGGCCGTTGTTGCGCTGATTGACGGCAACGGTCTCGCCAGAGTCCGGGTCGGTGGCGTGGTTGTTGCGGGTGTTGGTCACGGATGCCTGCGCCATCACCGCCAGGGGCGAATAGCCGAGCGTCCCCGACGACCACGCCGCCTTGCCGATCGTGTATCCGGTCAGCTTGAAATAGCGTCCATAGGGCGTGAGCTCGGGAAAGCTCACGTGGCAGGCGACGCATTCCTGGCCGGTCTGGCGGGCATAGGACGGAACGGCACCGGCGGGCCCAGTCAGGCCGGCGACAGCCAGCAAAAGCACCACGACCTGCGCGCTTCGAAGCATGCTGCTCTTGTTCCAGGCCATGTCCGTTCTCGTGAGCCGCGGCACGGTGCGTGTACCCGTATCCCTCTTTGAGATCCCGGTCTCGTTATCCGACTCGATCATCCTACACTCGATCCCATGGCGATAGTTTGATCTTTGTCAAACTCGGTGCTGCTCGCCGGGGCGGTACGAATCGATGCCGCACACCGGACGCGATCATCCGGCGCAGCGATGAACACTGGTGATCGTGACGAAGGATAAGAAATTCAGCGGGACGTCTACAGTTATGATCAGCGAGCGTCCGATTCGGCCAGGCAGGCGGGGATGGTCCGTGCGGGGCCGCGGCGCGGAGCACCTGCGCGTGGGCCACGAGGACGATGGGTTGCACGTTCGACGTTCACAAGAGCCGCAATACCAGGGAGCGTCATGCACGAGATCCGTCACGCACTCCAGGCGTCGAGCGACGCGAAGGGTTCCGGAACGCGCATCCCGACGGCCGCATCTCTTCCAGGTGGCGACGACAGTTCGCACGGCGCGCGCGTCGGCATAGGGCGGATGGGTGCGCAAGCGCCGATCGGTCCGTACGAGGACCAGGGGTGGCACACGCCCGGTTCGCGCCGGGCGGCTGGCGACCACGGAAGCGGCACGGCCGGCGGCCGGAAATGAGCATGGCCAGCCCGGCCGACGTGGTGTTCCTGGTCGACGTCGACAACACCCTGCTCGACAACGATCGCATCCAGAATGATCTCCGTGCCCATCTGGCCGAGGAATTCGGCGGCGAGAGCCGGGATCGTTACTGGAAGATTTTCGAGGACCTGCGCACCGAGCTCGGTTATGCGGACTACCTCGGTGCGTTGCAGCGCTATCGCCTCGGTGCGATGCACGATCCGCGCCTGCTGAAGATGTCCGCGTTCCTGGTCGACTATCCGTTCGCCGACCGGCTCTATCCCGGCGCCCTCGACGTGCTCGACCATCTTCGCCGTTGGGGTCCGACGGTCATCCTCTCCGATGGCGACGTGGTCTTCCAGCCGCGCAAGGTCGAACGCGCCGGCCTGTGGGCGGCGGTCGAGGGCAGGGTATTGATCTACATCCACAAGGAGCACATGCTCGACGACGTTGCAGAGCGCTATCCGGCCCGGCACTATGTCATGGTGGATGACAAGCTGCGCATCCTCGCGGCGATGAAAGGGGTCTGGGCGGATCGATTGACGACGGTCTTCCCCCGCCAGGGGCATTACGCCCTGGATCCCGCGAACAGCGCCGCCTATCCCCCCGCGGACGTCGCCATTGCCTGCATTGGTGATCTGCTCCGCGTCGAACGGGCCGCGCTGCTCGATGGCCGTGCCGGCCGGCGGCCGCAAGGGGGGATGCCCTGATGCTCCGCGTCGCGGCCGCACGGGCGTCGTCATTTGTGCTCGCCGGTGACGGCTGTGCAGCGATGCGACCTGCCTGTTTGACTCGAATTCCGCAACTCTTTCCCCGGACACTCATGACCCACCAAGATCCCCGTAGATCGGCGCACGACCGCCATTCGCATGGAGCCTGCCCATGAAGCCGAGCGAGCTCGCCGGTACGCGGGCGACGACGGCCATGCTGGTCGACGTGCCCAGGCTCATCACGGCCTACTACACGGGCGTACCTGATGTGGCGCTGCCGGCGCAGCGCGTTGCCTTCGGCACCTCGGGGCATCGCGGCTCGGCGTTCGACAATGCCTTCAACGAGTGGCACGTGCTGGCCATTGCCCAGGCGATATGCGACTACCGCAAGCGCCACGGCATCGACGGACCGCTGTACGTCGGCATCGACACTCACGCGCTGTCCGTGCCGGCGTGTGCCAGCGCGGTCGAGGTGCTGGCAGCCAACGGGGTCGACGTCATGCTTGCCCAGGACGACGCATACACCCCGACGCCCGTGATCTCCCACGCGATCCTGACCTACAACCGCGGGCGGACCGCGGGCTTCGCCGACGGCATCGTCATCACCCCGTCGCACAATCCGCCGGAAAGCGGCGGCTTCAAGTACAACCCGCCCAGCGGTGGACCGGCGGACAACGATGCCACGAGATGGATCGAGGCCCGGGCCAACGCCCTGATGGAGGGCAGCCTTCGCGACGTGCAGCGGATTCCGTACGCGAGGGCGTTGCGTGCCCCGACCACGCACCGGCACGACTTCGTCGATGGGTACGTGCGCGACCTCGGCAACGTTCTGGACATGGATGCGATCCGCGGCGCGAAGCTCTCCATGGGCGTGGATCCGCTCGGCGGTGCGGGCGTGCACTACTGGGGTCCGATCGCCGAGCGCTATGGATTGGATCTCACGGTCGTGAACGAGGTCGTCGATCCGACCTTTCGCTTCATGACCCTCGATTGGGACGGACGTATCCGGATGGACCCGTCCTCGCCCTACGCCATGCGCAGCCTGGTCGACCTCAAGGATCGCTTCGATATCGCCTTCGCCTGCGACACCGACCACGACCGGCACGGCATCGTCACCAGGAGCGCAGGCCTCCTGCCGCCCAATCACTACCTCGCGGTCGCGATCTTCTATCTCTTCGGGCATCGTGAACGCTGGAGCAAGGCTGCGGCGATCGGCAAGACCCTGGTCAGCAGCAGCATGATCGATCGCGTGGCGGCGAAGCTCGGGCGCAGGCTCTACGAGGTACCGGTTGGCTTCAAGTGGTTCGTGGACGGCCTGCTCGACGGTTCCCTCGGGTTCGGCGGCGAGGAGAGTGCGGGCGCGGCGTTTGTTCGCCTCGACGGCAGCGCGTGGACCACCGACAAGGATGGCATCGTGCCCGCCTTGCTGTCGGCGGAGATCACCGCGCGCATGGGACGTGATCCCGGCGAGCTGTACCGGGAGCTCGCCGACGAGTTCGGCGATCCCGTGTACGACCGGGTCGAGGCGCCGGCGAGTCCCGAGCAGAAAGCCATGCTCGCCAGGCTTTCGCCCGACCAGGTGCGCTCCGCCGAGCTCGCCGGGGAGCCGATCGAGAGCATCCTCACCCGTGCTCCCGGCAACGACGCGCCGATCGGCGGGTTGAAGGTCACGGCGAAAAGCGGCTGGTTCGCGGC
>JBDTWB010000110.1:0-13167 GCA_040006895.1 Casimicrobiaceae bacterium
TGCTCGACGAGCCGTCGATGGGCCTCGCGCCGCTGATGGTGCAGAAGGTCTTCGAGACGATCCGCACCGTCGCCGCTGAGGGCGTGACCATGCTGCTGATCGAGCAGAACGCCAAGCTGGCGCTGGAAGTCAGCAACCGCGGCTACGTAATGGAATCCGGCGAGGTGACGCTTTCCGGCGAGTCCCGGGAGCTCCTCGATAGTCCGGCGGTGCGCGCGGCCTACCTGGGCGAGACGACTTGATCCTGCGATGACCGAGTCGTCCCCGCCCGTGCTTCCGCCCGGCTTCGAGACGCCGCGCATCGTGCACCTGCATGCCCATGCCGTGCCATGGCAGCATGCGCTGACCTGGTTCGAGGATGCCCTGCGTCTCTTCAAGCATCGCCCCGCGACATGGATCACGCTGGCGGTCCTGGCGCTGCTGACCGAAATCCTCTTCCAGTTCCTGCCCGACCCGTGGCCGCTGCTATCCAAGGCGGTCGCGCCGCTCGTCGCCTGCGGCCTGCTGTTCGCGTCCGCAGCGGCGGACCGCAATGCCGTGCCGCGCATCGGCTATGCCGTCGCCGTGTTCCGCGCGCCCCCGGGCACGATCATCGCGATCGTTTTGGCAAGTCTCGTTGCCTACCTCGCGGAAGTCTTCGCCGCATGGTGGATCGCCGATGCCAACCTCCTGCTCGCCCACGGCGGCAACGACGATCTCACCGCTTCGGCATGGATCGGGGTGTACGCGATCGGCGTCCTCGCGTCCCTCCCCGTGGCGTTCGTGCCGCTGCACGCCGTGTTCGAGCCCGTCGATGTACGCGAAGCGTTCGCGGCGAGCTGGCAGGCGTTCGTGCTCAACACCGGGCCGCTACTGGTATACGCCGCGCTGTCGCTCGTGCTGCTCGCCTTCGGTCTGCTGACCATGGGTCTCGGACTGGTGCTCGCGATGCCGCTGTGGGCGGCGTCGTCGTACGCGGCGTGGCGCGATATCTTCGGCGTCGGCACGGCGCCGGTGGTGGATTAGCCGCGACCGGCACCACGACCCGGGCAGCATCGAGGCAGGCCGCAACCAGGCTCGGCCCACCGCCGCACGCCACCCCCTTCGCGCCGACGAGCAGGCGCGATCCACGCCTCCCGGCGCTTAGAGGGAGGCCCGGCACGCGAACCTGCGCAGTCCGGGATCCGACTCGACAGCATCGGTGGTGACCTGGGTCACGCGCGCCGCCGGCGGTCCGCGGTGGCACCACGCGATGGCCCGCTCGACCACGTCGGCCTCGCCCTGCACGCAGGCCTCGACGGTGCCGTCGGCGCGATTACGGACCCAGCCGACGGCGCCCAGGGCCGTCGCAGTCGCGATCAGGCTCTCTCGGAAACCCACGCCCTGCACGCGACCGGAGATGACGACGCAGCGAGCGACCGTGGCCATGGCAAATGGGCTTCAGCGCTGACCGATGCGTCGGGCGTAGAGCAGCAGCGCCGCCATGGTCTTGCCGTCGGTGATCTCGCCACGATCGAGTGCGGCGAGCATCTCGTCGACGGAAAGGGTCACGATCTCCAGAAACTCGCCGGGGTCGAGCTGCGACCCGACATGCGTCAATCCTTCGGCGAGGTACATCGCGATGGTCTCGGTGGAATAGGAGATGATCGGATAGATGACGCCGAGATACGTCCAGCACGCAGCGGTATAACCCGCTTCCTCGACCAGCTCGCGCCTGGCCGTGGTCAGCGCATCTTCGCCGGGATCGAGCTTGCCGGCGGGAAACTCCAGGAAGACCTGGCGATTGGCGTAGCGATACTGCCGCTCGGCGACCAGCCGGCCGTCGTCGAGCACCGGGATCATCATCACCGCGCCGTTGTGGACGATGTACTCGCGGGTCGCCGTGCTGCCATCGGGCAGGCGCACGACGTCGCGGCGCACGTCGAGCAGCGACCCCTTGAAGACCTGCTCGGAGGCCACGGTGTGCTCGACGAGGTGGGCGTCGTTCGGATCGGTGTTCTCGGTCACGCGGATCATCCTGTTGGTTCGTCGAGCCAGTCGCGCGGGACCAGGAAATCGGTGTAGAGCCGCGCCTCCGGGGTGCCGGGTTCGGGTTGCCAGTCGTAGCGCCAGGCGACGATCGGCGGCATGGACATCAGGATCGCTTCGGTACGACCATTGGACTGCAGGCCGAACAGCGTGCCGCGGTCCCACACCAGATTGAACTCGACGTAGCGCCCGCGTCGATACGCCTGGAACGCGCGCTCGCGCTCGCCGTAGGCGGCGTCCCGGCGGCGCGCCACGATCGGCGCGTAGGCAGGCAGGAAATGATCGCCGACGCTGCGCATGATGCCGAAGCAGCGTGCGAAGCCGCCTTCCTGCAGGTCGTCGAAGAATATCCCGCCGACGCCGCGCGGCTCGCGGCGGTGCCTGAGATAGAAGTACTCGTCGCACCAGCGCTTGTAGCTCGCGTGGGTCTCCGCGCCGAACGGCGCGAGCGCGTCCCGGCAGGTGCGATGAAAATGGCGGGCGTCGTCGTCGAAGCCGTAGTACGGCGTGAGGTCCATGCCCCCGCCGAACCACCAGACATCGGTCTGATCCGCGTCCGGAGCCTGGGCGACGAACATCCGCACGTTGAGATGCACCGTCGGGACATAGGGATTGCGTGGATGCAGCACCACGGACACGCCCATCGCTTCCCACGCGCGACCGGCGATGCCGGGACGTGCCGCCGACGCCGCCACGGGCAGCTCGGCGCCTTTGACGTGGGAGAAGTTGACGCCGCCGCGCTCGAACACCGCACCGCCCTCGAGCACCCGGGCGATTCCCCCGCCGCCCTCAGGTCGGCTCCACGCGTCCTGCCGGAACGTCCCGCCGTCGATCGCTTCCAGCCCGGCGACGATGCGCGCCTGCAGATCGAGCAGGTAGGTCCGGGTACCCCGCGTGTCCACGGCCTAGGTCGAGCCCTTGCGGGCGGCGATGGCGCGATGACCGATGTCGGAGCGAAACTGCATGCCGGCAAAGCTGATCCGGCCGATCGCCGTGTAGGCAAGCCGCTGCGCCTGTCGGACCGAATCGCCGAGAGCGGTAACGCAGAGCACCCGGCCGCCACTCACCACCACGGCATCGTCCTGCAGCCGGGTGCCGGCCTGGAATACCTTGACGTCGGCCAGGTCCGCGCCGAGGCCGTGAATGGGGTCGCCCTCCCGGGGCGTGTCGGGGTAGCCGCCGGCGGCGAGGACGACCCCGAGCGCAGGCCGCCGGTCCCACTCGGCCGCGGCGGCGTCGAGCGTGCCGTTGACCGCGTGCTCGAGCAGCTCGAAGAGGTCGGACTTGAGCCGCGCCAGAATAGGCTGGGCCTCGGGATCGCCCATCCGGCAGTTGAATTCCAGCACCCGCGGCACGCCGGCCGCATCGATCATCACCCCGGCATAGAGGAAGCCCGTGTAACGAACGCCGTCGGCCGCCATGCCGGCCACGGTAGGCAGGATGACCTCGCGCATGATCCGCGCATGAACCTCGGGCGTGACCACCGGCGCCGGCGAGTAAGCGCCCATGCCTCCGGTGTTGGGGCCGCGATCGCCGTCGTTCAGGCGCTTGTGATCCTGCGACGACGCCAGCGGCAGCACGTGCTCGCCGTCGACCAGCACGATAAAGCTCGCCTCCTCGCCGACCAGGCAATCCTCGATGACCACACGCGCGCCGGCGGCGCCGAATGCCTCCCCCACGAGCATGGCATCGATGGCCGCCTCGGCCTCGGCGACGGTCGCTGCGACGACGACGCCCTTGCCGGCGGCGAGCCCATCGGCCTTGACCACGATCGGCGCACCGTGCGCAGCGACATACGCCCGGGCCGCCGCGGCGTCGGTGAAGGTGCGATACGCGGCCGTGGGAAGGCCATGCCGCACCATGAAGGCCTTGGCGAAATCCTTGGAGCTCTCGAGTTGCGCCGCGGCCTGCGCCGCACCGAAGATGCGGAGCCCCGCAGCGCGAAACGCGTCGACAATCCCCGCCGCGAGCGGCGCCTCCGGCCCGACCACCGTCAATGCGATCTGGCGCTCACGCGCAAACGCGATCAGGTCCTCGATCGCCGTCAGCGCGACGTTGCTGATCCCGGGCTCGCGCGCCGTTCCGGCATTGCCCGGCGCCACGAACACCGCCGCGACCCGTGGCGATTGCGCGAGCTTCCATGCCAACGCGTGCTCGCGCCCGCCTCCGCCCACGACCAGCACGTTCATCGAGTCCCTCGGGATCAGAAGTGGATGCGCATGAACACGAACCCGACATTGCCGTTGCCGGTGGTGTTGCCGCTCACCTTCGGGATGTAGGTTCCCATGATCTCGGCCGCCCCGAGACGCACGCTCGCGAGCGGGAGTATTCCCGGGAAGGGGACGTTGCTGTAGATGTCGGGGCGCGAGCCGAGGAACGCGGTGTAGCCGAGTCCCACGCCGTATTTCGACTGCGCCGGCCAGTAGGTGATCCACGTCCAGCCGACCACTTTGGTCCAGTCGTAGTGCGAGTCCCGAAACGCCAGCGCATACCAGCCGAAGGAGTCGCCGCGGTCGTTGCGCTTGGACGTTCCAAAACCGCCACCCCAGGACTCCTCGTTGAAGCCTTCGATCTTCTCGCGCGTATAGGTGTGGCGATTGTGGTGGGTCCAGCCGGTGAGATAGAGATCGGCCCCGCCGTTCTCGTACGCATCCGCCAGGCCATCGCACTGGTAGGCGAACCAGCGCCAGAGCCGATCGCACGAAAACGCTGCGGCGTTGGTGGACATGAGCAGGGTCGCAGCCAGCAGGGCGGCGCGGGCAAGGCCCGGAAGGGTTCGGAGCATGGTGGGTCGCGCAGGCAGGATGCCGGCGTTCAGTTGGGCCTGTTCACACGATAGCCGTGCGTACGAGCGGTTGGGATGGGGGCAGCGAAGATCGCAATTCAATGACGGAAGTGGCGCATGCCGGTGAACACCATGGCGATCCCGCGCTCGTCGGCAGCGGCGATGACCTCGTCGTCGCGCACGCTACCGCCGGGCTGGATCACCGCGACGGCCCCATTGTCCACCACCACGTCGAGGCCGTCGCGAAACGGGAAGAAGGCGTCCGAGGCCACCACCGAACCCGCCAGGGAAAGCTTGGCATGACCGGCCTTGATGGCGGCGATACGGGCCGAGTCGACCCGGCTCATCTGACCGGCACCGATGCCGAGCGTCCGGCCGTCGGCACCGTAGACGATCGCATTCGACTTGACGAACTTGGCCACCCGCCACACGAACATCAGGTCGGCGAGTTCGGTGGCCGTCGGCGCCTTCCGGGTCACGACCGTGAGGTCGGCGGCGCCCAGATGGTCGACGTCGGGCGTCTGCAACAGGAGTCCGCCGCCCACGCGCTTCAGGTCCCAGACCGGCGTCAGCGGCGCCTCCGGCAGGCGCGGCAACCCGATCTCGAGCACCCGGACATTGCCCTTGCGGCGGATGGCCTCGAGCGCATCCGCAGTGTAGCCAGGGGCGATCAGCACCTCGAGAAACTGCGCCGCCACGAGCTCGACCGTGAGCCCGTCCACCGGGCGGTTGAATGCGATGATGCCGCCGAAGGCGGACGTGGGATCGGTGGCGAGCGCGTGGCGGTAAGCCTCGATCGGCGTCTCGGCCACCGCCGCGCCGCACGGATTGGCGTGTTTGACGATCACGCAGGCGGCGCCATCGCCCACGTCGACAAACGACTTGACGCACTCCCAGGCCGCGTCGGCATCGGCGATGTTGTTGTACGACAGTTCCTTGCCTTGCAGCTGGCGGTAGCTCGCAATGCTGCCCGACACCGCGAACTCGTCGCGATAGAACGCAGCGTGCTGGTGCGGATTCTCGCCGTAGCGCAGATCCTGCACCTTGAAGGCTTGGAAGTTGAACTGGTCGGGAAAGGCGGCGGGTGCTCCCGAAGGCGAGCGCGCCGTGAGCCAGTTGGAGATTGCGCCATCGTAGGCCGCGGTGTGCGAGTAGGCCTTGCGGGCGAGCGCGAACCGGGTGTCGGTATCGAGGGTCCGGCCGCCGCGCTTCAGACTGTCGAGCAACTGCGCATAATCGGCCGGATCCACCACGACCGCGACGTGCTCCCAGTTCTTGGCTGCCGCCCGCACCATGGTGGGGCCGCCGATGTCGATGTTCTCGATCGCATCGGCGAGGGTGCAGCCCGGCTGGGCGACCGTTTCGCGAAAGGGGTAGAGATTGACCACCACGAGGTCGATGGTCGGGATGTCGTGTTGCGCGAGCGCCGCCATGTGCAGGTCAGAATCGCGCCGCGCCAGGATTCCGGCATGCACCTTCGGATGCAGCGTCTTGACCCGGCCATCGAGCATCTCGGGAAAACCGGTGTAGGCGCCAATCTCGACGACCGGAATGCCCGCGGCCGCGAGCGCGCGGGCGGTGCCGCCGGTGGACAGGAGCTCGATGCCGAGGTCCGCGAGACCACGTGCGAACTCGACGAGGCCAGCCTTGACCGACACGGAAAGCAGGGCGCGTGCGACAGGGGCGGGCATCGGTGGCTTCGGGATATTGACTCGATCGAATCCGGACCGGTCCGGGGCTTGAATCGGCCACCGCGATCGCACGGGTAACCGCGCGTGCCGTGCGCCGCCCGGCGCGTCAGGAGCGAATGCCGTACTTGGCGAGCTTGGTGCGCAACGTGTTGCGATTCATGCCGAGCATGTCGGCCGCCTGGGTCTGGTTGCCGTTGGTCCGCTCCAGAACCGAGCTGATGAGGGTACGCTCGACATGGGTAATGACCATGTCGTAGATGCCGTGCGGCGCTTCCCCGTCGAGCTTGCGGAAATACTCGTCGAGCGACTTCTCCACGCTTCGACAGATCTCGTTGCTGCCATTGATGCGAACGGATTTTCTCACGCGGCCAGGGCCTCCCCGCCCTCTGTTGCTGCCGACCTTGCCGTTGCGAACGCATCGCGGGCATCGACCACCTGTGCGGGCGGGGCCGCACCGTAATCGAGCCGCTCGCCGCGATCGGCCAGACGGTCGAAATAATCGTGCACCGCCACGAGCTGGGCTGCGGTGGTGGTCGCGACGTTGATCTCTTGGCGGAACGACTCGCCACCGGCGAGATCGCGGGTATACCAGCCGAGATGCTTGCGGGCGGTACGCACGCCGAGATCCTCGCCGTGGAATGCATAGTGGTCGGCAAGGTGCTCGAGAACGAGCATACGCGCCTCGGCGACGGTGGGCGCGGGCAGTGCTGCCCCGTGCGCCAGGAAATGGGCGATCTCGCGAAAGATCCATGGCCGTCCCTGCGCGGCCCGACCGATCATCAGACCGTCGGCGCCCGTCGCGGCAAGCACGTGACGCGCGCGCTCGGGCGTATCGATGTCACCGTTAGCCCACACGGGGATATTGACCGCGGCCTTCACCGCGGTGATTGTCTCGTACTCCACCGCGCCGACGAACGCGCAAGCGCGGCTCCGTCCATGCACGGCGAGGGCCGCGATGCCTGCGTCTTCCGCCAGCCGGGCGACGCGCACGGCGTTGCGCTGCTCGAGACTCCAGCCCGTGCGGATCTTGAGCGTGACCGGAACGGGCACCGCCGCCACGACGGCGGCCAGGATCGCACCGACGAGGGCTTCGTCGCGCAACAACGCCGATCCCGCGGCGACATTGCATACCTTCTTGGCCGGACAGCCCATGTTGATGTCGATGACCTGGGCCCCTCGATCGACGTTGTAGCGCGCGGCATCAGCCATTTGCGCCGGATCGGCGCCAGCGATCTGCACAGCGATCGGGGCAAACTCGCCGCGGTGATCGATGCGCCGGAGGGACTTGGCGGTGTCGCGCAGTCGCGGATTGGCCGCCACCATTTCCGACACCGCATAACCTGCGCCTAGACGCTTGCAAAGCTGCCTGAACGGACGGTCGGTTACCCCCGCCATCGGTGCGACGGCAAGGCGTGGTTCGATGACGAAGGAACCGAGGTGCACGGTGCGGGAGTTTGCAAAAAAGAAACGACGCGGGGGGAGCGGATTATACCGATTCCGGGCAGGCAATGGTACGCGTCATGTCGCGCGCGCGACGAACGGCCATGACGGGACTGCACCATCGAAATGGAACGCCGCGCACCTGCGCTGCGCAAGGCGCGGCGCCGGCTCGTCGCCGCGCTAAGTGAGCACCAACCTAGCGTCGGCACCACGGCGCGCGAGCAGCTACGTCGTACGCAACGACGCCGTGCGCGTGCCGCGCGCGCAGCACCGCGCGTGCCCCACTGCCCACCGGTGATGATTTCCCGGTCAGCGCAAGCCGAACAGCACGCCACGCGTAAAGGTGCGCCTCAGCCGCGGCGACGCGTCGAGCAAGGAGAGTGCCACCCCCCGAGGTCCGGCGATCCAACCCGCGGGGTGCATGAACGCCCCCAGCAGGCCATGCGTGAACGCCACCCCGGCGACACGATCGGTTCGCCGCAACCTCGCGTAGCGCGCGAGCATCGCCGGCGAACCGATTGCTTCGGGCACGGTATCGACGAGCACGCGGGCGAGCTCGAACGCGTCGCGCACGCCGAGGTTGAACCCCTGGCCGGCCACGGGATGCAAGGCTTGTGCCGCATTGCCGATCAGCACCGTGCGCGGCGCGGTCACGGTCGACGCGAACTCGAGCGCAAGGGGAAAGCTGCGCCGATCGGCCACCGATACGAAATCCGCGCGCCGTCGTCCGAAATGCGCGGTCAGTCGGTCGAGGAAGGCATCGTCGGGAAGTGCCAGGCGCGCCGCGACCGATTCGGGCGTTGCAGTCCACACCAGTCCGTAGTGGTCGCCCTCGGGCAACAAGGCGATGGGACCTTCGGCGGTGAAGCGCTCGTAGGCGACGCCGCGGTGCGGCATGCGACAACCGATCCTGGCGACCAGCGCGGACTGGCGGTAGTCGTGGCGGCGACGGGTGATGCCGGCGACGCTCGCACCACTGCCGTCGGCCACCACCACGAGCTTGCCGAGCAGCGGCTCGACGTCCGCGCCACCGGTCACGGCGGCGTAGTCGCGCGTGCCGCCCGCCAGCGTGACCGCATAGCCATCGTGCCGGGTGGTTCGGGTGTGGCGCAGTGCATGGTCGAGCGCCCCCTGCAGCGCCCCATAGCCGACGACGTAGCCCAGCGCCGGAAGGTCATGATCCGAAGCGGCGAGACGCGTTTGCCCGAACCCGCCGGCCTGCGACACGTCGATCTCGACGATGGGCGTGACCGCGGCATCGCGCGCGACGAGGCTGCCCCAGATGCCGAGACGCTCGAATACCAGGCGCGCACCATGTGAGAGCGCCAGCGAACGCTCGCCACGCGCGGACCCTCGCGCCGGTCGCGCGTCGACGATGGCGACGTCGAGATCGGCGTCGGCGAGCGCAATCGCCAGCGACGCCCCGACGGGGCCGGCGCCGACTATGATGACGTCCAGGAGTTGCGACATGATCCGCGCCGGCAGCCCGTCGTTACGGCGCGCAGGCCGCCTCGACGTCGGCGACGCGCTTGGGCGCCGCGATCGTCAGGTTGTCGCAACCGTGCTCCGTCACGACCACGTCGTCCTCGATTCGGATGCCGATGTCCCAGAACGCCTCGGGCACGTTCTCCGCCGGTCGGATGTAGGCACCCGGCTCGACGGTCAGCACCATGCCGGGGCGGAGCTGCTGCGAAGCCCCCTTGACCTGGTACAAGCCCGCGTCGTGCACGTCCATGCCGAGCCAGTGGCCGGCGCGATGCATGTAGAACTGCTTGTAGCTGCCAGACTCGAGGACCTCGTCGAGGCTGCCCTTGCACAGTCCGAGATCGACGAAACCCTGGGCGAGCACCCGTTCGGCGACCCTGTGGTAGTCGTGGAATTCGACGCCCGGGCGGACGGCGTCGATGCAGGCGAGCTGTGCCTCCAGCACCAGCTCGTATACCGCCCTCTGCGCTCCGGAGAACCGGCCGTTCACGGGAAACGTACGGGTGATGTCGGACGCGTAGCCGCGGTACTCGCAACCCGCATCGATCAACAGCAGTTCCCCGTCCTGCATCTGCCGGTCGTTGTCGCGGTAGTGCAGGATGCAGGCGTTCGGGCCGCTCGCGACGATCGACGGATACGCCACGGCCTGGGCGCCGCCCTGGAGGAATTCGTGCGCGAGCTCCGCCTCGGCCTGGTATTCGTGCCATCCCGGCCGCGTGGCGTGCATGGCCCGCCGGTGCGCCTCGGCCGAGATCGCCGCCGCCCGCCGCATCAGGGCGAGCTCGTGCGCATCCTTGACGAGGCGCATGGCATCGAGTGCCTGGCGAACGTCCACGATCTCCTCGGGCGCCGCAACGCCACTGCGGGCCCGGCCGCGCACCGTGTTGAGCAACGCGGTGATCCGGATGTCCCAATGCGGATACAGCCCGATCGGGGTGTAGAGCACCGGCTGGTCCGAGGCGAGATCGGGGAGCAGCGCATCCAGCGCCTCGATCGGATGGGCTTCGTCGAAGCCGAAAATCTCGCGCGCCGCATCCGGGCCGTAGCGGAACCCGTCCCAGATCTCGCGCTCCTCGTTCTTGGCACGACAGAACAGGATGTGACGGTCGCCGTCGGGCCCTGCCTGCAGGGCGATCACGGCCTCGGGCTCCGGAAAGCCGGTCAGGTAGTAGAAATAGCTGTCGTGGCGATACGGAAAGAGCGAGTCCCGATTGCGGGCAAGTTCGGGGGCGGTGGGTACGAGCGCCAGCCCGCCGGCGCCGGTATGGACGCGCATCGCCCGCAACAGCCGGTCACGCCGGTCCCGATGAAGCTGGTGGTTGTGATTCATGAGCTTGATTCCGTAGGGAAGCGGCCGATTATAGGCGCCCGCGAAACACCGTGCCGTGCGCGCGGTGCGCTACCATCGCCGCATGATGGGCGTCGAACCGGAGGTCCACGGTCCTGCGTTGCACGAGGCCAAGCTGGCCCTGCGCAACCGCGTCGTCGCGGCGCGTGACGCCCTCGATTCCGCCGTTCGCGAGTCCGCAGCGTCGGCCATCGCGGCCCGCATCCTCGCGCTGCCATCGTACCAGTCCGCGCAGACGGTCCTGCTGACCCTGGCCTTTCGCAGCGAGTGGAATACCCGGGCGCTGCTGGACCACGCGCTCGCGGCGGGCAAGGCCGTGTTGCTCCCGCGCGTCGACATCGCCGCGCGCATGCTCGTGCTGCATCGCGTCCGCAACCTCGATGCCGAGGTCGCGCCAGGCTACCAGGCCATACCTGAGCCGCGATCCGGTTGCGCTGCCGGCGCGCCGGACCAGGTCGACTGGGTGCTCGTGCCCGGCGTTGCCTTCGATCGCGATGGACGGCGGCTCGGGTACGGCGGCGGATTCTACGATCGCCTGCTGCCGCTGGTGCCCGCCCGCGCCGCTCGCGTCGCCGGCGCGTTTGCGCTGCAGATCGTGGAGGAAGTCCCGGCCGCGCCGCATGACGTCGCCATCGACGCACTTGTCACCGAGCACGAGACCCTGAACGTGGCAAGGCGCTAGCGTGCCGCCGGTCGCCGATGCCAAGAGCCTGCGCGATACGTCGCTGGCGCTGGCGGTCACCCTGGGCATCCAGATTTTCGTGGCACTCGCGGCCACGGCGACCGCGGTACTGGCGCCTGTGATCGGTCCGGACCTCCATGTCGCGCCCCGCCTGGTGGGCGTGTTCGTCGGCCTCGTGTACGCGGGCTCGATGCTGGCGAGCCTGTCGGGCGGCCACTTCATCGAGCGCTTCGGCCCGATCCGCCTGTCGCAGATGGGCGTGCTCATCTGCACGACCGGGGTGCTGGTGGTGGCGATCAGCACCCCGGCGTGGATCGGCCTCCTCGTCCTCGCGGCCGTCGTGATCGGCCTGGGCTACGGCCCGATCACGCCGGCGTCCTCGCATCTGCTCGCACGTACCACGCCGCCGTCGCGACTCGCCCTGACCTTCTCGATCAAGCAGACCGGGGTGCCTGCGGGCGCGGCCATCGCCGGTGCGGCGCTGCCGGCCATGGCCGGCTCGGTAGGCTGGCGCGCCACGCTGCTCGCCATTGCCGTACTGGGTCTCATGATCGCTGCTGCGGCACAGTCGACGCGGGGCAGGCTGGACGGCAGGGCTGCAGCCACGGCGCGGCCATTCTCCTTTGCCGTGCTGTTCGCCCCGCTGCGCACGCTGTTGCAGCACCGGGCTCTCATCGAGCTCTCGATCGCCGGTTTCGTGTATGCGTCCATGCAGATGTGCCTGATGAGCTTCCTGGTCGTCTACCTGACCGAGTCGCTCGCCTTCGCCCTGGTGACTTCCGGCTTCGCACTCACGGCGGCGAATCTCGGCGGTATCGTCGGACGCATCGGCTGGGGCGCCGTCGCCGATCGCTGGATCGCGCCGCGGCGCATGCTCGGCATCCTCGGTCTGGCGGCCGCTGGCTGCAGCTATCTGGTCGCGAGCTTCAGCCCGGCTTGGCCCGGCGCGGTGCTCCTCGGGGTATGCGTGGTGTTCGGCGCGACCGCGATCGGCTGGAACGGCGTCCAGCTTTCCGAGGTGGCACGGCATGCGCCCGAGGGCCAGGCCGGCGCCATTACCGGAGCGTCCGGCTTCGTGACCTTTGCGGGCGTGGTGCTGGGGCCCCCGCTGTTCGCACTCCTGGCATCGCTTTCGGGGAGCTATCGCGTCGGTTTCGCGGTGTTCGGTACGGCAAGCCTGATCTGCGGATCGACGCTGCTCTTGCGCAGGGTACCCGCCCCACGGGCATAGGCCCCGGACGGGGCACGAGCCTGCGCCGCATGCCGGCGTGCCTCCGCCGGCAAGCCTGCGCGTCCCGCATCGTTGCGCCGAATGCCCCGCCGCACGCAACCGCCGCACCGCCCCCGGACTGGGTCGGCGCCATCGCGTCATCGCGCCATCGGCGGGCGACGTAAGCCGGTCCACCGCGCCCCGCGCATGCTGATTTAGGATGCTTGGCGTGCCCCAGGACACGTGCGCCGCGTACCGCAATGCAACAACCCGGTCGGCGCAGCCAGCTTACAATCGTTCCACCGGGGTCGTCCCCCGGGTCAACCCCGGATACGTTCCGGACCGCTGGAGATCCCCGATGGACATGAGCACGCCGAGCGATCACGACCCGCAGGAAACCCGCGAATGGCTGGACGCGCTCGAGTCGGTCCTCGCCCACGAGGGCCCCGACCGCGCCCATTTCCTGATCGAGCAGCTGATCGACAAGGCGCGCCGCTCCGGCGCGTACCTGCCGTTCTC
>JBDTWB010000111.1:0-13069 GCA_040006895.1 Casimicrobiaceae bacterium
GCGGGCCGCAGAGTATCGTCCGGATGTTGCGGCGTGGCTGATGAGTCCTGCGCCGAAGTCGACAGAAGCTCTTCCGGGGCCGTTGCAAAGCCGCTGGATCGACGCCGTCGATCTTCCCTCTCGGGCCCTCGATCCGAGTGATATCGAGGCAGCGGTCGCGGCCGAGGTGCAGAGCTTCCAGGCAATCTTCCGCGAGCGCCCCCGCGTGGTGGTGCCGCCGACCTTCGTGTGGACGCCGGTGGTCGAGGCAGCGTGGGCCCGAGCGGGAGTCGAGTGCGTGGTGACCCCCGGTCGGCGCTACGAGTCGCGCGACGCGCACGGTTCGCCCGTCGCGGTTGGCGCGCCGATCCGCAACGGTGATCGTGGACCCGAGGGCGTCACCTATCTGGTGCGGGATGACTACTTCGAGCCCGTGCGTGGCCATGCTGCGCAGCGCGGACTGGATGCGCTCGCGAAGAAAACCATGTTGGGACGGCCCACGCTGCTGGAGACCCATCGAGCCAATTTCGTCGGAACCGATGCCGATCCGGAGCGGTCCCTTCTGGAGATCGATACCCTTCTACGCCGATCCCTGGAACATTTCCCGGGCTTGGCATTCATGTCGAGCGAGGAACTTGCCCGGCGACTTCGCGATCGGGACGGCGATCTCGTCGACACCAGCATGTCGCGACGCCTGCATGTCGCGCTGCGCAGGCTTGCCGAAATATCGCGGCTGCGCAAGCTCGCCATCGTGACCGGAGCGATCCTCGTGGCGTGGCTACTCTATGCGCTCACTTGGCGAGGGGCGGGATCAAGCCGATAATCGGGACCAGTTGGCTTTTGGATTAGAGCGAAACAAAGCAATGAAAGGCAAACGCCATGGTGCAAGCACGGCACAGGACGCGGGGAACGCAATACGTATTGCTTGCGGCGCTCGTCGGATTATCGACAGTCGCGCAACCGGCTGACCGAGTGGGCCCGGACTCGCCGTACTCTACGGCCGACAAAATGCAGCTGCCTCCGCAATGCTGGGCTTACTACCTACCCGGATTCTCGGGGCCCGAGTACACCCTTCCTGCTGACTGCGGTGGCGGGATGAATCACTATTGCCTCGGCTTGCTCGAACTGAACCGCGCCAGGAAATTCATTGGCCGAACACGCGCCGCGGAGCGCGGACTTGTGCTGGGGCGTGCGCGTGGCGATCTGCATTACACCCTGCAAGCGATCGAAAACTATCCCAGTTGCAGCATCCGTGCCGACATCGAGCGGAGTACCGCCGAGGCGGATGCACTCTGGAAAGCGACCCAGCGTCGCTGAAATGCGAGGACGGGCGACGTAAGACATCGGGTTGCGGGACGCGGTCGCGCGATCGCTCCTGCGCCGATGCAACACCAGCGGGTGCATCCTTTCTCCCGACCATGCCGGCGGACCCAGCGTACCTCGTCGTAACCGAGCTCTTTCTCCCGACCAAGGGGGGCACCGCCGTCTGGTTCGACGAGGTCTACCGCCGCCTGGGTGGACGAGGGATTCACGTCGTCACGGCGGACGTTGACGGGGCGGCGGAGCACGACCGGTCGAATCCCAACGTCATCCATCGCCTGCGGCTGCGCCGCCACTGGTGGCTTCGGCCCGAGTCGCTCGGCATGTACGCGAAGTTGTTCGTCGGCACGCTCTCGGCGGGCCTGCGCCAGCGCTTCGACGCAGTGCACGCGGGACGCGTCCTTCCCGAGGGACTCGTCGCCTGGGGCGTTGCGCGCCTCATCCGCAAGCCGCTGCTCATCTATTGCCATGGCGAAGAGGTGACGACCTGGCGTACTCCCCTCAAGCGCCGGGTGATGACGTGGACCTACCGCCACGCCGACCTGGTGATCGCCAACAGCGAGTTCACCCGGCACGAACTCGTCAAGCTCGGGGTCGACGCAGGACGGATTGCCCTGCTGTCGCCGGGTGTGGACATTGCCCGGTTCCGTCCGGCGCTGCCGTGCGACGATCTCAGGGCATCGATCGGCTGCTCGTCCGCGACCACCCTGATTCTCTCGGTCGGCCGCCTCAGTCGCCGGAAGGGCTTCGACCAGGTGATCCGCGCGCTGCCGCGGCTGGTCGCTACCGGGCTCGATGTGACCTACGCGGTCATCGGGATCGGGGAGGACGCCGAGTACCTGCGCGCGCTGTGCCGCGAATACGGCGTGGCCGACCGCGTTCATTTCCTGGGTCACGTGGCACCGGAGGATCTCCCGCGCTGGTACAACGCCGCGGATGTCTTCACCATGCCCAACCGCGAAATCGACGGCGATACCGAAGGATTCGGCATGGTGTTCATCGAGGCTGCGGCATGCGCAACACCGGCCATCGCGGGCCTCGCCGGAGGAACCGGTGCGGCAGTCATCGACGGGGTCACCGGTCTGCGTGTCGATGGCACGTCGACCGAAGCGGTGGCAAGCGCGCTGCAGCGGGTGCTTGCCGAACCCGGATTAGCGCGCCAACTGGGCGAGAACGGCCATCGAAGGGTTCTTGCGGAATTCTCGTGGGAGCGGGTCGCAGAACGGACGTACGAACTCGGAAGCCGCCTCCGCCCCTCGAATCGGAAGTAGATCGGCGGTGGTGTCGCGCTATACCCTCGACGCCGCCGATGTCGCCGCTACGGGAGTCGCCGAGAGATGGGCGGTGCGCAGCGATACGGCCATGACGGGATCGGCCATCATCCACCGGCGCAGCTCGTACCACAGTTGCGCCGTGACACCTTGTTCCCGTTGATGGAGATCATTGGTGCAGCCGGGGTCTTCGCGGAGGTCGAAGAGTTGCAATCGCGTGCCGTGTTCAAGGGGTTGGTAGACCAGCTTCCACCGGCCATGACGGATCATCCGATCCTTGGCCCGGATGACCTGGTCGCTGTAATGCGCCTTCACGGCCAGGGTACCGGTTGCAGCGTCTTCCACGTCCAGAAGCTCCAGCAGGTCCGGATAGCAAAGGTGACCTTGGGGCAAGCCCGGCACTGCCGTGATCCAGATCCCGGTCTCGTTGAATGCGGGAAGCTCCTGCGGTAAGGCGCGGCCGTCCATCAGCGGACGCAGCGAGATGCCCTCAGGGCCGGCGAAGTCGCAGCCCACGAGGTCGGCGAGGGTGGGGGCCACGTCGATGCTGCGGACGACCGCGTCGCATCGTCGCTCGACCGGATTGCGCGGATCGGCTATCAACAAGGGAATGCGGGGGCTGAAGTCGCCCACCGCGGAATTGCCTTGGCCCCAGGTGTCGTGCTCGAAGAACTCCATGCCGTGGTCGCTGTAGATCATCACGATGGTGTCTTCCGCCAACCCGCATGCGGTCAGGTAGGCGAGCAGGCGCGCGACCTCGGCATCGAAGCGCGCCACGCAGCCATCGTAGAGGTCGATGATCTGCTCCAGGTCGAATTCCTGGCGGGAGTCTCCCTGCCGCCGGATGATATCGAAGGGATCATTGAGGCGCGCCATGGCGAATTTCGACTCGCCATGGTAATCCGGCGACGCGAACATCTCGCCAAACGGCGACTCGGACGCGAACGGCGGATGGGTGGTGGAGATGAAGATGTTGAGCAGGAACGGATCGTCGATCGTGGCGAGTCGGCTCATCACTTCGCGGGCCCGGAGCCCGACCTCGGTGGTCTGGGGAACGCCGCCGAGGTAATAAACCTCCGGAAGCACGTGACGCCCGAAGCGGTTATGACAAAAGAGCGAAAGCAGCAGGCGAAGATCCTTCGGACCCTGGCGGATGAGAAACTTGAGGTCCCATTGATCGTCGGGAACGTCGGCAATGTCGAATCCGAACGAGAACTTGGCCAGGTCGGCGCCGCACCAATCCGAGACGGCCACGGTCCGATAGCCCTGCTCGCGCAGACGCTCGGGCAGCATGCGAATCGGCAGTCTTGTATCAGGGCCGGCTACGAAGTTGTCACGTACGCCGTGGGTATGCGGCCACGTACCCGAGAAGAGCGAGATGAGGCTCGGCGCCGTGCGGGCACAGGGAACGTAGCATTGCGAGAAATAGGTGCCGCGCCGGGCGAGCTCTTCGATCGCGGGCGTGAGCCGCCGGCCATAGTCCGGATTCAGGATGCGATCGGCGCGCAGCGTATCCGAGCCGATCATCAGGATGTTGGGCTGCCGGCCCTTGCGGGTGCTGCGGCGTGCGCCGGGTTCCAGATTACCGCCTGCCCACGCGATGAGGCAGCCGTAGCCGATCGCGACCAGCACCACGGCCGACGCCTCGCGCTCGGCGCCTTCCACGCCGAGATTGACGACCGCGGCCGCGACCAGCGCCGCCAGCACGACCAGCACGGGTTGCGCCGCGAGGTCGATCCTGTGGCGCACGATCATGTCGCGCCACCCGTTGAGGCGACTGATGCGGTATTGCCACGAGGCGATGATGAGCCCGGGATTCGTGGCCAGCTTGTGAATGAGCTGTCGAATACCGGCGATCGCCATGCCTGCTACCGAGGCGAGTGCCGCAATCCATGGGTCGAAGGCAACGCCCCAGGTTGCGACCGCGGTGCCGTACGCGATCACGCCGCCTGCGCCGAAGAAGACCAGGGTCAGCCATAGGGTCAACGCCAAGCGACCGAGCGCGTAGGTCGCATACAGCCGATACCGACCCAGGATCTCGTTGCTGATGCGCGGTCCGGTGCGCGACAGATCCCGCACCGACTTGACGACCATGAGCAACACCCCCAGCGCGGCGGTCGCCGCGACCGGGACCACGCCGTGGAGGCTCAGGGGCCAGGTGATCCAGGCCGCGGCGGCGATCGTGCCCACCCCCCCCACCAGCAACGCGCGCAGTAACCAGTCGTGCGGGGAGGGACGGATGAACGCCCGCCGGCGCGCTTCGATCCGGTTCTCGAGGATGCCTTGGATCTCTCCGAGTGCCGCGGCGAACCGGACGATGAAGAAACGTCGCCGGCCCGCGTCCAGGGTGAACACCAGGAATGCGAGGTACTCGAGCAGCTTGCGCCACATGTACGCCGGCACGCGTGTCCGCCGCCGATCCAGCCGCATCGTGGATTGCGAGCGATGCAGCGCCTTGCGGGTGACGTAGTCGAGACGCAGGCGACTGCTGTCGACGTAGTGAAACTGGACAATTCCGGGACAGTAGCGCAGTCGCATCCCGCTGCGCAGGGACCGGCGCACCCAGTCGAGGTCCTCCGCGCCGCCGAGATCGTGCCCGATGGGACCGAGCTCGGTGGCAAAGTTGCCGGTGACCCGGATCGCCTCTCGCCGGGCAACGAGGTTGCCGCCTCCCGGAACCGACGAGCGAAACGTCAGCTCGGCGGGCTCGTCGCCCAGGTCGAACCGTGGCACCGGAAGCGGATAGATCCGGTATTGCCCTTCGTCGTGTACCCATGGCGGCTCGCTGCCATCCCAGTCGGGAATGATCCGCCCGCAGAAGAGGCCGGCGTCCGGATGTTGTCTCGCGGCCGCGACGACGTTCTCGAGGTAGCCGGCATCGACGCGATGGTCATCGTCGACGAACGCGACGACCTCGCCGAGGTCCTCCCGGAATGCGCGGTTCAGGGCGTTCGATTTGCCCGGCTGCGGCTCGGCGAGCCAGCGCAGCGGCAAGCCTTCGTGGACCGTCTTGCCATAGGCCTCCAGATAGGGGTGCGTACCGTCCCGGCAGGCGTTGGCGACCACGAAGAGCTCGATGCTCGCCCCTTCGGGACGCGCGGCGCGGTTCAGTGAATCGATCGTGCGCGCCAGCAGGTCACGGCGGTCGTGCGAGCAGATGAGCACGGTCACCGACACGTGATCACCCGGCTTGGCATCGTGCAGCTTGGGTGGATCACGCAATGACGCCGTGGTGCTCATAGCCGCCGCCCCAAGGCCATCACCGCGAACAGGCCAAGCGCCAGCCTGCCGCGGCGCCAAGGCGATGTGATCAGAACGGTAGCGACATCACGCAGGGCCTGGCCGCGACGACCCTCGCGGTAGGCCCACTTGGCGTAGTCGGACAGCATCGCCGCGTAGGCGCCGCGCCAGAACGATCCCTTCAGCTCGGCCGGCAGCAGGTGGCGGTTCTTCCGCATCACGGCGATGGCCGAGCTGCGCATGACGTCGAGCTGCCGGCTCATGCTGTCCGGGCGCTTGAAGATGATCGCCAGCTGCTTGTCGAGGCATGCGTAACCGCCGACCTTGGCCAGTCGCATCCACATGTCGACGTCTTCGAGACTGCGCAGCTTTTCGTCGAAAGGGCCCGCGAGCAACAGAGCGTCGCGTCGTACCAGGACGGCCGAGCCGCTGCCTGCCACGAATCCGTTCGCGGTGAAGATCGCCTCGAGCGGACTTCCAGTACAGGCGCCGCAGCGCCACGGCACCAGCGGCACGCCGTCGGGCGTTTCCACACGTGCGGCCGTGGAGCAGAAGGCAAGGGTGGTATCGGCGTCCATGAGGGCAACCTGGCGCTCGAGCTTCTGCGCGATCCAGCGGTCGTCGGCATCGAGGAATGCCACGTACGTTCCGCGCGCCGCGGCGATGCCGGCATTGCGCGCACTCGAAAGCCCGCCATTCGGTTTCGTCACCACGCGTAGCTGCGCTCCGTACCCTTGCAACACGCCCGGCGTTTCGTCGGTGCTGCCGTCGTCGACGACGATGATCTCGTAGTCGTGGTATGTCTGGGCAAGCACCGAATCGATCGCCCGGCCCACGCACCACGCGGCGTTGAACGCAGGGATGACGACGCTCACCCGCGGTGCATCCATGGCATCCGACGGCATCATCGGGCGCCGGTCGTCACGCGGCCGCCGCGGATCGTGCCGGGCGCGAGCCTCGGACTAGTCATGGCCATAGCCCAGGCGGTCCATCATCGGCGTGATCTGCGCCTCGATCCGCTCGATCGCGCCGGGATTGTTGCTCTTCCACTTCTGCCGCTGCGGCAGGCCCTTGACGATGCTGGTGGGGCGGGCGGAAAGACTCCGGCACCGGGTGCGCAACGCGTCGTCGAAGGGAATGTCGAGGCGGTCGAAGACGTGCGCGAACATTTCGACGGGACGCTCGAAGACATCCTCGTAGCGGACCTGGATCCAGCGCGATTCGGGGATATGACTGCGCGCCTCCAGCGCGAGCGCGTTCGCAGTGATCCACTGGTAGGCACAGACCTCCTCGAGACTCGCGTGGTTGTAGTCCCTCCACCCGGGCGGCAGGAAGAAATGCCACTCCCGAAACTCGCCGCCGTTGATGGCCACGGGGTCCGGAGACGTGCCGAAGAACTGCTGCAACCCGAAGCCGCCGTCGGTGCGACCATGCCGCCAGCCATCCATCATCGAGCTGATGTTGTCACGGCCGTCACGATGGATGAACACGAACCGGGCGTTCGGAAAGAGTCGATCGAGGTAACCGACCCGCATGGTGTTGATGCACGTCTTTTCCAGAACCTGGCCGGTGCCGAGTCGTTCGAAAAAATACCGCTGCGCGGCCGCACGGTGCCCCGGCTGCGCATCCTCCGCGCCGGCCGCTTCGGAGCTCCAGCCATTGTTGAGCGGTCCATGCAGGCGATCCCAGAACTGCGGAATCTCATAGCCGAAATGCCGGAATCGTCCGGAAGCGGCCAGGGTCTCGAACGTCAGGGTCGTGCCGGATCGCGAGCAGCCGATGACGAATACCGGGTCGGGCATCTCCGGTCGCGCGATGTTCCAATAGAGCCCGCGCGCCGTCCGCCAACCCTCCACCAGATTCTTGGCCAGGATATCGGGGTCGCGGAGCTTGTGCAGGTTGCGAAGCTTCGCCATGCGCTCAGGCAGAATGACCCGTGACGCGGCTCGCCTTGCGCGTGCGCCACAGACCCTGGATGGATCCCAGGAAATGCCAGGCGATGATCTCCCTGAAAAAGGCTTCATCGTCCGGCTTGCCGGCGAGACGCGCCCAGGCGGCGCGGCCGACGGCGCGTGAAAGCTGTGCAAAGAGGTAGAGCGGCACGCCGCCCACCCGGCGCGCACCGGGAAAGCCGCGGCTTTCGGCGAGGTTACGGCTGTTCTGATAGCGCCAGCGGCGAAAGTAACGCTTGGTGAGCCGGAAGCTTTCCACCGCGTGGTGCACGCGCGCATCACCGAAGAACATGACCTTGCCTCCCGACTCGATGAGGCGGCCGATCAATTCGCCGTCCTCGCCGCTCGCCAGTATATTGCCCTTGCGGCCGCGGTTGACGTCGAAGGTCCCGAAGCGCTCGAAAACGTCACGGCGGAAGGCCATGTTCGCGCCGTACGGCAGGGGGGCGTCGCCGCGGACCTCGTACCAATCCGAGCGCTCGGTCTTGATCGCCAGGAACCCGTGGAACCGCTCCGTCAGCCACGTCGGCGGCGGCGTCTCCCAGACCGGCGCGATGAAACCGCCGCACGCATCGCAGCCGGTCGATGCCATGCCGTCGTGAATGCGCTGCACCCAATCGGACTCCGGCGTGACGTCGTCATCGGTGAACAGAATGAGGGCGCCGGTGGCGAGCTCGATCCCCCGGTTGCGCGCGAACGAGAGTCCCTGCCGTTCTTCGAACGCATAGCGGGCGCGCGGAAAGGACGCCACGAACCGCCGCACGACGCCTGCGGTGTCATCCTTCGAATTGTTGTCTACGACGAGTACTTCCCAATCGATACCCGTCCGTACCGCTTGCGCCGCGAGGCTGTCGAGCGTTCGTTGCAGCGACGCGGCGCGGTTATACGTGCACACCACTACCGAGACCGGCAGCGGTAGGGGAGAGGCCTGCGATGGAAGGGAAACGTGCTCTGGGGAGACCATTGTTGCGTATGACGACCGGGTGTCGCCTCGACCGCGCATTTGAGCCGGAGAGGCGCCTTGATTTCAACATGACAATGATATTCTCACGCGCTATAGCGTAACAGCGGCCATGCCCGTCGGGCGGACGACTGCGACCACCATACGGCGGACTGAGCCATCGAGATGATGTTTTTGCGCAAACGCAGCAGTGCCCGCGACCAGGCGATGGCGTGGTTCAAGGCCAACATGGTCGACGGCCAGGGCATCATCGTCCATACCCGTCAGCGCGTACCTTACCCCGAGGTCACCGGCTATTTCATCCCCACCCTGTACGACTGGGGCGAGGCGGCGATGGCCCGTAGCTGCACCGCGTGGCTGCTCTCGATCCAGTTGGCCGATGGCGCCTTTCCGGCACCCGACGGCGTACCCTATACGTTCGACACCGCCCAGGTGATGCGCGGCCTATGTGCGGCCCTGGAGCACGGCGAGCCCATCGCAGGCCCGCTGCGCAGGGCCTGCGAATGGATGCTGACGCAAGTGGCGGCGGATGGTCGCCTGGCCACGCCCTCCACCGAGCTCTGGGGCGACATCGCGTCGGACCTCATCCATACCTACGCGATCGCGCCGTTGCGCAAGGCCGGCGAGCTCCTGCACGAGCCAGCCTATCTCGAAGCGAGCCAGGCGGTGCTCGACTACTACAAGAAGCAACCGGCACTCGTCCCGTTCAACCGGTTGACCCATTTTCATGCCTACGCGATGGAGGCACTGCGCGAGCTTGGCGAGGTGGACCTCGCCCGTCAGGGCATGGCAGAGGTCGACCGCGCGCAGCGCCGCAACGGCGCGATCCCGGCGTATCCGAACGTCGACTGGGTGTGCTCGACGGGCATCGCACAGTACGCGGTGATCTGGTACCAGCTCGGCCAGCGCGACCGCGCGGATCGTGCGCTCGACTATCTGGAGACGATCCAGAATCGGTCGGGCGGGTTCTTCGGCAGCTATGGCGCAGGCTCGAAGTACATTCCCGGTGCGGAGATCAGCTGGGCGGTCAAGTATTTCCTCGACGCGTGCCACCTGCGGGAAGCTGGAGCACGCCGTGCTTAAGGTCCTGACCGTATTCGGGACCCGGCCCGAGGCGATCAAGATGGCGCCTCTCATTGCCGAGCTCGGAAGGCATGCCGGCGCGATCGAGAACCGGAACTGCTTTACGGGCCAGCATCGCGACATGGTGCAGCCGCTGCTCGAGCTCTTCGCCATCGACGTGCATTACGACCTCGACGTCATGCGCGCCAACCAGACCCTGAGCTACGTCACGACCCGCGTGCTCGAGGAAATCGGCGCGATCCTCCAGAAGGAGCGCTTCGACCTGGTGCTGGTGCAGGGTGACACCACGACCTCGATGGCCGCCAGCCTCGCGGCGTTCTACGCCGGCACGCGGATCGGCCACGTCGAGGCGGGATTGCGCACGTTCGACAAGGCGCAACCCTATCCGGAGGAGGTCAATCGCCGCATCATCGACGCGACCGCCGATCTCTTTTTCGCGCACACCGACTATGCCCGGGCGAACCTGCTTCGCGAAGGCGTGAAGCCCGAGCGGATCGAGGTGACCGGTAACACGGTGATCGATGCCTTGCTCGATGTTGCCGGTCGGCAGTACACGTTCACCGATCCGGCGCTCGCGCAGCTCGTGGCCGATCCGCGAAGGATCGTCCTGGTGACCGCGCACCGCCGGGAAAGCTTCGGGGGGCCCTTCGAGTCCATCTGCGAGGGGCTGAAGCAGCTTGCGCAAGCGCATCGCGACATCCTCATCGTCTACCCGGTGCACCGCAATCCGAACGTGCGCAAGGTGGTGGAGAGCAAGCTCGTCGGTCTGGACAATGTCGTGCTGCTCGATCCCCTCGATTACGTGCCCTTCGTCCACCTGATGAAACGTTCCCACCTGATTCTGACCGATTCCGGTGGCGTCCAGGAAGAAGCGCCGAGCCTGGGCAAGCCCGTGCTCGTGCTGCGCAAGGTCACCGAACGCCAGGAGGGACTGGAAGCGGGAACGATCAGGCTGATCGGCGTCGAGTCCGCTGACATCGTCGCCGAGGCCACTCGACTTCTTGCCGACAGGACCGCCTACGATGCCATGGCGACCCGGACAAATCCCTACGGCGACGGCACGGCCGCCGTCAAGACGGTCGCCCGCATCCTGCAGGAACCGCATGGAGCCTAGTGGCGAGCAGCGCGATGCCGCGGCACCGGGCGATGATTCAGGCGATGCCTCCGGCCCGCTCGTCAGCGTGGTGCTGCCGACCTACAACCGCGCCCGCCTGCTCGAACGCGCCATCCCCAGCATCCTCGAGCAGACGTATCGCCGCCTCGAACTGATCGTCGTCGACGACAATTCATCGGACGACACCGGTGCGGTGGTGCGCGCGTTCACCGATCCGCGTGTTCACTATGTCCGCAACGAGCAGAATCTGAAGCTGCCGCGCGGCCTCAACAAGGGTTTCTCGCTTTCGAGGGGCACCTACCTTACCTGGACCTCGGACGACAACCTGTACGGGCGCGACGCCATCGGGCGGATGGTGGCGTTCCTGCAGAGTGGCCGGGCCGAGTTCGTGTTCGCCGACTATTACCACTTCACCGATCTCGATCCGGCAAGCGGCGAGCCGGTCGAGGCGCGACACGTCCGGCTTCCCGACGTCCTGCACCTCGAGCAGGGAAACTCCGTCGGCGCCTGCTTCATGTATACCCGGGAGGTCTACGAGAAGATCGGCGGGTACGACCCGGAGCTCTTCCTGGTCGAGGACTACGACTACTTCATCCGCATCCAGAAGCAGTTCCGTATCGGACACATCGCCGAGCCGCTGTACTACTTCCGGCGCCACGACGAATCGCTGTTCTGCGCCCGCTTTGCCGAGGTGAAGGCGTCCGACGTGCTGGTTCGCTACAAGAACGCCCTCATCGACGAGGAGGGAGCGGCGAACGCCTGCGTCGAATTGGTGATGCGCGATCTCACGAGCCTCCGCAGTCCGATGTTGCGCTCGGGCTATCACGCGCTGCAGCGGGTGTCGTTCCGTCTCACCAAGGCCTATGCAGCCGGGGTGCGCCGGTATGTCGCGTGGCAGATGAAGCCGCGGGTGGCCGACGTGCTGCAAGGCTTTCGGACCAGTGCGCTGACGTTTCGCCAGGCCAGGGATGCACTACGCGAGGTGATGCAGGGAATCGGTGCGCTCGAGTATCGATGAACGTCCTCGATTACCTGCGCTCGGCGTTCATCGGCAGTGACAAGGCGAGACGCGAGCATGCGCAAGCGCTCGCCTCGAAAGCCGACATCGCTTCCGGCCTCGCGGCGCTCGAAGCCGCTGCCGGTTCTGCGGATCGGGAGAGCACGGAGAGCCCGATCTTTCTCCTGTCCGCGGGCTGGCGGTCCGGGTCGACGCTGCTGCAGCGCCTCATCATGACCGACCCGGGCGTGCTCATCTGGGGCGAGCCCTACGACGAGTGCGGCCTGGTCCCGGCCCTGGCAGGGACCGTCAAAGCGTTCCGCACCGGCTGGCCTCCGTCGGAGTACTACTACGACGGCAGGCAGACAACCCAACTGACCGGAGACTGGATCGCCAACCTGTTTCCCCGGTCCGATACCCTGCGTGACGGCTACCGGGCGTTCTTCGAGACCGCGTTCGCCGCACCGGCGCGCGCCGCCGGCGCTTCCCGGTGGGGCATCAAGGAAGTACGGCTGGGAATCGACCACGCCCGGTTTTTGCGCTGGCTCTACCCCGCGGCGCGATTCGTATTCCTGTACCGCAATCCCCTCGATGCCTATCAGTCCTACTGCCGCTACGGCCGCAACTGGTACGACACGTGGCCCGACAAACCGGTGTTCACGCCGACGGCCTTCGGCACCCACTGGCGGGAGTTGATGCAGGGTTTCCTCCAACACGGCACCGAGGTAGGTGCGCTGCTCGTCCGGTACGAGGATCTCGCCCGCGACTCCGCGAGAATCGTCAGCGAGCTGGAGCGGCATCTGGGCATCCGCATCGATGCGTCCCTGCTGGAGCGGAAAGTGGGCAGCTCCGAGCGCGGCGGCGGACAGGCATGGGTGAGCCGCCTGGAGAAGTTCCTGCTTCGCCGGGCGGTGCTTCCGGTTGCCGAGACTGTCGGGTATCGGTGGTAGTTGTGGTCCTTGCCATCTACGTCCCGCCCTCTAGCTGACCGTTGAATTTGCGGCTCTCGAGGGCGATGCTCTCCAACAGGTGGCGAAAGCGCATTGCCTCGTCTTGTCCGGCACCCGGCTTACGGCCCAGATCGATCCCCACGAAGAATCGCAACGGCAACGAGTAGTAGAACGCTTCTTCGACCGGCGGGTCAACAGGTTG
>JBDTWB010000112.1:0-12758 GCA_040006895.1 Casimicrobiaceae bacterium
GCCCGATGCACCCGGAAATCCGCCAGGACCACCCGGGCAATTGTCCCAAGTGCGGGATGACGCTCGAACCCGAGATGCCGGCCCTGCAGGAGGGCGAGAACCCCGAACTCGCCGACTTCAGGCGCCGATTCTGGTGGACGTTGCCCTTCACGGTGGTGGTCGTGGCCCTGGCCATGGCCGGCCATGGTCTTGCGATATTCCAGGATCTGTTCGGCAGCGTGGGCCAGAACTGGGTCGAACTCGGGCTGACGCTGCCCGTCGCGCTGTGGGCCGGCTGGCCTTTCTACAAGCGTGGCGCGCAGTCGGTCATCAATCGCAGTCCCAACATGTGGACGCTGATCGGCCTGGGGACCGGCGTGGCCTTCGTCTACAGCGTCGTCGCCACCGTGGCACCACAGGTCTTCCCGGCGACTTTCGTCATCGACGGGCGCGTGGCCGTGTACTTCGAGGCCGCCGCCGCGATCATCTCGCTGACCCTGTTCGGCCAGATCCTGGAACTGAAGGCGCGCTCGCAGACCTCGGCCGCGATCAAGTCGCTGCTCGGCCTGGCGCCCAAGACCGCACGTCGCATCAATGCCGACGGCAGCGAGGAGGACGTGCCGCTGTCGCACGTTCACGAAGGCGACCGGCTGCGCGTGCGCCCCGGCGAAAAGGTGCCGGTCGACGGCGTGGTGGTCGAGGGCAGCAGCGCGCTCGATGAATCGATGCTGACCGGCGAGCCGCTGCCGGTCACCAAGCGACCCGGTGACAAGCTGATCGGCGCCACCATGAACACCAGCGGTGCGCTGGTGATGCGCTCGGAACATGTCGGCTCGGCCACGGTGCTGTCGCAGATCGTGCAGATGGTGGCGCAGGCCCAGCGCTCGCGCGCGCCAATGCAACGCATGGCCGACGTGGTTGCCGGCTACTTCGTCGTCACGGTGGTGTCGGTGGCGCTGCTGACTTTCTTCGCCTGGGGCTTGTTCGGACCGCAACCGAGCTGGGTCTTTGGCCTGATCAATGCCGTGTCGGTGCTGATCATCGCCTGCCCCTGCGCGTTGGGTCTCGCTACGCCAATGTCGATCATGGTCGCGACCGGGAAGGGGGCGACGAACGGCGTGCTGTTCCGCGACGCCGCGGCGATCGAGAATCTGCGCAAGGTCGACACCCTGATCGTCGACAAGACCGGTACGCTGACCGAAGGTCGCCCGACCTTCGAGCGGGCCGTCCCGACCCAGGGTTTCGACGAGCAGGAGGTGCTGCGTCTGGCGGCCAGCCTGGATCAGGGCAGCGAGCACCCGCTGGCGGCGGCCATCGTCGCAGCGGCGAAGGGTCGGGACTTGAAGCTGTCGAAGCCGGATGCGTTCGATTCCGAATCGGGCATCGGCGTGCGCGGCACCGTTGACGGCAAGTCGCTGGCGTTGGGCAACACGGCGTTGATGGATCAGCTTGGTGTGGCCGTCGAGAGCCTGAAGGCCGAGGCCGAGGAACTGCGGAGCCAGGGCGCCAGCGTGATGCACCTCGCGGTCGACGGTGAGCTGGCAGGACTGCTTGCGGTGTCCGACCCCATCAAGGCCACGACGCCTGATGCACTGAAGGCGCTGCGCGATGCCGGCCTGCGCGTGGTGATGGCCACCGGCGACGGCTTGACGACGGCCACGGCGGTTGGCAAGCGCCTGGGCATCGACGAAGTGCACGGCGAAGTCAAGCCGGCCGACAAGCTGAAGCTCGTCGAGAAGCTGCAGACCGAGGGCCACGTCGTCGCCATGGCCGGCGACGGCATCAATGACGCACCGGCACTGGCCCGGGCCGATGTCGGCATCGCCATGGGCACCGGCACCGACGTGGCGATGAACAGTGCCCAGCTCACCCTGATCAAGGGCGACCTGCGCGGCATCGCGACCGCGCGGGCGCTGTCGGTGGCGACGGTGGCCAACATGAAGCAGAACCTGGCGTTCGCCTTCATCTACAACGCACTTGGCGTGCCCCTGGCCGCCGGTGTGCTGTACGCGTTCACCGGCTGGCTGCTGTCACCGATGATCGCGGCGCTGGCGATGAGCCTGAGCTCCGCATCGGTGATCACGAATGCCCTGCGCCTCCGCAGCCGGGATCTGCGGGCGAGCTGACAGGGCGCCCCGTCAATGGACATCATTGCACACGGTCGAAACCCAGGCACGCGACGAGCTTGCCGCTGCGATCGTGGTCATTCTTGCGATGATCGATAGACGCGCGCACCGTCACTTGGGTAGGACGATCGGGCGCAGGTTTGATCTAGCGCAAGGTGCCGTCGCCACCCACCCGGCATAGTGTTATCGCCAACCTACTCCTTGAGGTAAGACGTGAACCGCGGCATACCCACCCTCATTCTTGCTTTCTTCGCGATCGCCACTATGGTCGGTTGCGATCGCGTGGATCCAAATGCGCCGGACCGCGCCAAGGCGGCCGCCGCGGCGCCGGCGACCACCGGCGGCTCGAAGAGCGGCGACCTCGGTCCACCGCAAGGCGAGCCGATCAAGGCCGTGCTGACGAGCCCGCCGATGGTTCCGCCTGCCACCGGAAGGACCGCGCCGGCCAAGGTCATCGTCGAGCTGGAAGTGATCGAGAAGGAAATGCCGATTTCGGAAGGCGTCTCCTACATGTTCTGGACGTTCGGCGGGACGGTGCCCGGCAGCTTCATTCGCGTCCGGCAGGGCGACACGGTGGAGTTCCATCTCAAGAACTCCCCCGACTCGAAGATGCCGCACAACATCGACCTGCACGGCGTCACGGGCCCCGGGGGCGGCGCCGCGTCGAGCTTCACGGCGCCCGGCCACGCGTCGCGCTTCACCTTCAAGGCTTTGAATGCCGGGATCTTCGTTTATCACTGCGCGACCGCGCCGGTGGGCATGCACATCGCCAACGGCATGTATGGCCTCATCCTGGTCGAGCCGCCGCAAGGTCTGCCCAAGGTCGACCGCGAGTACTACGTGATGCAGGGCGACTTCTATACGATCGGCAAGTACCGCGAAAAGGGCTTGCAGGGATTCAACATGGAGCACGCGATCGACGAGAAACCGACGTATGTGCTCTTCAACGGCAGCGAGGGCGCGCTGACCGGCGACAAGGCGCTGCAGGCCAAGACTGGCGAGAGCGTGCGCCTTTACGTGGGCAACGGAGGTCCGAACCTCGTCTCGAGCTTCCATGTCATCGGCGAGATCTTCGACAAGGTGTGGTACGAAGGCGGCAGCCACTTTCAGGAGAACGTGCAAACTACGCTTATTCCCGCCGGAGGCGCCGCGATGATGGAATTCCATGTCGAAGTGCCAGGTAGCTACGTGCTCGTCGACCACAGCATCTTCCGTGCGTTCAACAAGGGCGCGCTCGCCATCCTCAAGGCCGAGGGACCGGAAGTCAAAGCCATCTATTCCGGCAAGGAGGTCGACGAGACCTACCTCGGCGATCGCGCCGGCTCGAATCTCGCGGCCGTGGCGGTGGCGGCCAGTGCAGCGAGCAAGGGGGAACTCACTGTCGACGAGCAGGTGAAGGCGGGCCAGGAGTTGTTCGCCGGAACCTGCTCGACGTGCCACCAGGCAAACGGTCAGGGACTGCCGGGAGTATTCCCGCCGCTCGCGAAGTCCGACTACTTCGCGAAGGACCCGATCCGCATCGTAGACGCCGCGCTGCGCGGACTGGCCGGACCGGTGACGGTAAACGGCCAGGCCTTCAACTCGGTCATGCCGCCGATGAGTCAGCTCACCGACGATGCGATCGCCAATATCGCCACATTCGTGCTCAACAGCTGGGACAATGCAGGCGGCCGCGTGACCAAGGAACAGGTTGCCAAGCGTCGCAAGGATGCCCCCGCGTCGACGGTAGCCGAGAAGTAAGGATGAGCGCGATGCGCGCTCCACTGCTTCTGGCCTGCCTGCTGCCGCTCACCGCGATCGCTGGCGATGGGGGCGGTTACGTGCGCATCCCCGCAAGCGAATTTGTCACGGCGCTGCAATACGAGGACGCGCGCGGGCCGGCAAGAATCCCGGCCTTTCAGATGATGGCGCGGCCCGTGACCAACGCCGAGTTCCTGGTCTTCGTCACTCGTCATCCGCAATGGCGGCGCGATCGTGTGGCGGCGGTGTTCGCGGGCGCCGGGTACCTCGCGCACTGGAAGGAACCGCTTCGCCTCGCCGCCGGGTCGCAGGGGTCGCAGCCCGTGACCGGGGTGAGCTGGTTTGCCGCGACCGCATTCTGCGAAGAGCGGGGCGCGCGCCTGCCGCGATGGCTCGAATGGGAGTACGCGGCCGCGGCAGATGCCACCCGTCGTGATGCGCGGCGCGACCCCGCGTGGCGCGCGGGCATTCTCGAATGGTATGCGAAGCCCGCGTCGCATGCGCTGCCGGCGGCGGGCGCCGGTGCGCCCAACGTGTACGGTCTGCGCAGCCTGCACGGCGTGGTCTGGGAGTGGACCGAGGATTACTCGGCGCTACTGGTGAGCGCCGACAATCGGTCGCAGGGCGATCCCGATCGGGCGCGCTTCTGCGGTGCCGGTGCACTTTCGGTTTCCGATCGCGAGCAGTATGCGGTAATGATGCGCGTCGCACTGCTCTCGTCGCTCGATGGCAGCGACTCGACGACAAGTCTCGGGTTTCGTTGCGTGAGGGAGTTGCCATGAAAGCGCTGAGCATGTGCGTCTTCGCGGTCGCCATGGCGGCGATGCCTCCGGCCATCGCTTCGCCGGAGGTGCCACTGCCCGCCGATTCGGTCTACCAGGCGAGCATCGAGCTCACCGACGCGCAGTCCCGTCATTTCGCGTGGGGCGAGAAGCGCGGGCAGCCCCAGCTCGTGTCGATGTTCTACACCTCTTGCACGTTCTCCTGCCCGATGCTCGTCGAAGCTGCCAAGGTGGTCCGGCAAAGCCTTACGGCCGATGAGCGCGCACGGCTTGGCGTGACGCTGATCAGCCTCGACCCCAAGCGCGACACGCCCCAGGTTCTCGCACGGATGCAGAAGGCACGAAGCATCGGCGAGGTGAACTGGACGCTCGCGCGACCGGCCCCGCGCGACGTGCGCAAGATTGCCGGACTTCTGGGCGTCCGCTATCGCGCGCTTGCTGACGGCGATTTCAACCATACGACCGTGCTGGTGCTGCTGGATGCGGAGGGCCGCGTCGTTGCGCGCACGGAGCAACTGGGCGGTGTGCCCGATCCGACGTTTCTCGCCGTGCTCCGGGGAACACTTGCCGGACACTGACCCCTTCTCTCCGGAGCGGGTGTCGAGGGGCGCGTGAAGTTATGTTCGCGGCCAAGGATTCTCGCTTGCTTGGCGATGCGGATAGACTGCCACGCCTCCCGGATGTGTCGTACCACCTGTAACGTGGCTCTTCGCCGAATTCGCGGGCTCGACGTTTGTTCGATGCTCTCGGTACCTTGCGCCATTAGTCCTGCCCGGTCCGGTTGAAGCGTGCCTCGATGGCCATTCTTGCCCGGACTCTCAACCGTAACGCTGCCATTTCGGGGATCACGTCGGGTGAACTCGCGATCGGGGTGCTTGCCTGTTCCAGTTGAAAACCGCCAGCATCACCCGCTTGGCCGCGTTGCCCCAGAGGGCGGCGCACGTCACTGTCTGCCGCTGCGGTTCCGATAACGATCACGCGAGGTGCGAGCGGTCATTGGCTTCGCAGAAAGTGTTGCCGGGGCCGACGACCCCTCAAAACGGACGAAAGGTCGTCTCAAACATGGCCTCGGCGTAATTTGCGACAATCGGATCTTCAATCATCACTGCCGAGCTCTCCGCCGTGAAAGCCTTCCGTTTTGGTTCGTTTGAAGTGCAACCGGACCAACGCCGGTTGCTCCGGGACGGCCATCCCGTGGCGCTAGGATCGCGGGCGTTTGACGTGCTCGTGGTACTGGCCGAGCGCGCCGGTCAGTTGACGAGCAAGACCGAGTTGCTTGACTTGGCGTGGCCCGGCGTGGTCGTCGAAGAGAACAATCTCCAAGTACAGATAAGCACGTTGCGAAAGCTGCTCGGGCCACAGGCGATTGCCACGATCCCCGGTCGCGGGTACCGATTGGCGCTGACACCCGATGGCGCATCAGCGCAGGCTGCGCGGTCCGAACCAGCACCTCCCGTAGATTCCGCGGAAAGCGCGGCACTTGCCGATGCACTCACGGAGGCGCCCGTGCTGTACGGCCGCGCCGAGGATGTAACGGCCTTGAGCGATCTGATTCGCCGTCACGCGCTGGTCACGGTGGTCGGACCGGCCGGAATCGGTAAAACGCGATTGGCGCAAGCGGTTGCGCGCGCGCTGCGAAGCGAGTTCGCCGACGGGACGCGGCTGGTGGAATTGGCGCCGCTCGCGGATCCGGCGTTGGTGGTCACTAGCGTAGCCCGCGCGCTCGGTCTCATGGTCGGCGACGCGCGTACCGTCCTCGACCTCACCGTACAGGCGTTGGTAGGACAGCGTCTGCTGCTTGTTCTCGACAACTGCGAGCATCTGCTTGATGCAGTGGATACGATGGTCGCCGCCTTGCGCTCGGGTGCCGCCACCGTGCACGTTCTTGCCACGAGCCAGGAGTTGTTGCGACACCCCGACGAGCACATCTACCGCCTGGGTCCCCTGGGGTTACCTTCCGAGCTGACCACGGTCCGCGCGCGCGAGGCAGGAGCCGTCCAGCTTTTCGTCGCGCGGGTGCAGGCAGCGGATCCGCGGTTCCGATTGAGCGTGGAGAATGTTGGCGCCGTCGTGGAAATCTGCCGCAGGCTCGATGGAATTCCACTGGCGATAGAGCTTGCGGCTGCACGCGCGCCCTTGCTGGGTGTTGAAGGTGTGCTTGAACGACTCGATGAGCGCTTTCGTCTGCTGACGGCGGGCTCGCGTCTGGCGCTGCGCCGGCATCAGACGCTCCGCGCCGCTATGGAGTGGAGCTACAGCCTGCTGTCAGGGCCGGAGCAGACGGTGTTCGAGGAGCTCGGCGTGTTTGCCGGGAGCTTCTCGATGGGATCCGCGCAAGCGTTGGCGGCCAATGACGGGATGGACGAGTGGGCCGTGCTCGATCACCTGGGCGCGCTGGTCGACAAGTCTCTGGTGGCCGTCGAGGGTGGCAGCACCGCGCGATACCGGATGCTGGAGACGACGCGCGCATTCGCACTCGAACGTCTCGCCGGTCGCGGTGCTACTGCGAAAGCGATTCGCCGGCATGCGGAGGTGATGCTGGACTTGTTCGAACGGTTTTACCGCGACATCTTCCTAGGCACTTCTCCGGCGAAAGCCGCTGAGCCGCTCGCGGCAGACGTGGATAACCTTCGGGGCGCCGTACACTGGGCCAGCCAGGCAGGCGGTGATCGTCGCATCGCGATCGCCCTGCTCGGAGCCGCGGGCTCGGCAAACGGCTACCTACACTACGTCGCGCTCAAAGCGGAAGGGTGGCAGTGGTGCGAGATGTTGAGGCCGCTTGTCGACGGCTCGATTCCTGCAGCGGACGCCGCGCGTTTCTGGCTCGCCTGTGCCGAGTTGGGCAGCGTCCCGTCGCCCGTTGCATCCATCCAGGACGCCAAGCGCGCCATTGCCATTTATCGCGATCTCGACGACCGACAGGGCACTTTTCTGGGGTGCAATGCACTCGCGTATTGTTTGTTGTCGACGGGGCAGCTGGACGAATCAAAATGGGCGCTGGACGCAGCACTCGAGTTGCGCGATCCCGCCTGGCTGCCGTGGCTGCGAGGCCGTATCGACAACATCGCCGCCCTTGTATTCGACTCACTTGGAGCGCTGAGCGAAGCGCGCGCGCATGCCCTTGAATACCTGGCGGTAGGGCGGCAGACGGGCAGCTTGGTAGACGAATCGCAGGCTCTGACGATACTGGCCGACCTGGATCTTTCCGCCGGCAATGCCCGCCAGGCCGCGGCAGCGGCGAGTGAACTACTGGCCTGCCGCGGCGCATTACGCGAAGGGCTCGCTTACGGCGGCAACTTGCGCTTTCTCGCGACCGCCCTGTTGAGCGACGATCGGCTGGACGAGGCCGAACCGGTCTACCGCGAGGCCCTGCCCCGGGTCAGGCAGATCTACGGTACCGGAGCCCCCGTACTCTATGACGCCGCGATGTTGATCGCCCTGCGCGGACGCCTTGACGACGCCGCGCGCGTGTGGTCCTACGCGGAGGGCGTGTATGCAAGGGAAGGAAGATACCCGCGGCCCGTGGCGCGACGGATTCGGGATCGGCTGCTCGCGCTGCTGGCCGCCGAACGTCCGTCCGACACGTTGGCCCGGTTGTACGACGAAGGTCGCCGATTGACCGATGACGAGGCCTGCGCGCTGGCGTTCCCTACGCTGCCATACCGGCCTGACGGTGCACCGGGTTGCGAGCTGTAGTTCGAAGGCCAAAAGGGTAGGGCGGCTGCGATGCGGAATCGAGATGCATGACGGTTCGGTACTCGGAGCAAACAAATCGACTCGAAGCAGGCAGCTTCAGAACGTTTAAGGAGGGTTTAAGGCGGTTAAAGGACGCAAGTGCCCGAGCAGTGGGAGAGTACGCACAGTCCTCGAGCAAGCACCGTGGCCGAGGCAATCCCAAGGAGACAACATGCGCACCAAGCCAACCCTCGAGCGTCACCACGGAGCCGTCATCGCTGCCAGTGCCGCTTTATCTGCCCTCATCGCAATCGAAATCCTGACCGGAGTCACGGGGTTGCTCCAAAGCCGCGGGATGCCCATGGCGCAACTTGCGGTTGCCGAGCGCGCCTGTGCCGGAAAGGCATATGTTTCGGAGCGTGAGAGCTGTATGCGCGATTGGGTCGCCGCGTCGGGCGGAGACAAGGTCGCGCGCCGGTGACCGGTTGGGCGGCGACACCCATGATTCAGTACGCGAGCTGCGTTGGGGCGCGTAGCGCGGCCTTTCAAACGCTAACATCGACGTCGAGGTTCGCGTCATCACTCGAGGAGTACACATGCCACGCTATATGGTTGAACGCACATTTCCAGACGGCCTGCGGATCCCGGTCAACGATCAAGGCGCGCAGGCCTGCAATGTGGTGATCAAGAACAACGCCAATAGTGGCGTGACCTGGGTCCATTCCTACGTCGCACATGGTCTTGGCAAAACGTTCTGCATTTATGACGCTCCCACGCCGGAAGCGATTCAGGAGACAGCACGAGCCAACAAGCTGCCAATCGACAGCATTACGGAGGTCAGCGTGCTTGACCCCTATTTTTATCGCGGCTGAAATCACCCGGCCGAATGACTCGCTGGACAATTGCTAGGCTTCGTCGGAAGTCGGGGAGATTGCCCCCACCCTCGATCTTCGTGATCATCCCGCGCTCGACGGTAGTGTCGGTACCCCGATCAGTGCAAACGACCGCAGAGTTTCCGATCGCGCGGTCATCGGGATTCGGCGACGCTGCATGTCATTGCCCGCGGATGCAGCTCGTCCGGGGACCGGGGAGTCAGTGTCCTCAGACAGGTTGTCGAGACGTCGAGCGTTAGCGCCGGCCCAAATTGGGCAGCAGTTGCGCACCGCTTGGCTGCTGGCGCCTGGCTGATGTGTGGATCCGGTGGAACGTGACGCCGTGCTGCGCGCGGAACGCGCATGGCAGTCCGAAAGGAACTCGAGATCGGTCGCGCTGCAGAAGAACGGTCGCGATCGTGGCCACGCCAATGATATGCACGGAGGTGTCCGAAATGAAGAAGCGAGGAAGACGGGGCAATGCAGGGCATGCAACGTGCGGCCGCCGCCTTGCGCTGTCGGCGAGAATTCGAGTCTGATCCCAAATACGTCATACGCGCACACCCGGCGTCCAGCGTCACCCCCTATTTCCTCGACATGGAGCGCGAATGGGCAATAGTCGACTACACAGGCAGTCGAGGGGTCGTGCGCCCGTCCGCGCCACACCCCTCGCCGTGACGCGATCGGGTGCCTCGCGATGGTCGCATGGTAGATGCGGCCGTCCACCGGCACCCGTAGGCCGTCCACCGGCACCCGTAGGCGGTCCGTGAGGACCTCGCGGTCCGAGCCGATGCGCGTCACGACGCCGACGGGGCCGCCAGAAGCTCCTCGACTGCCCGCACGGCCGCCACGTAGCCCTTGGCGCCGAGCCCGGCGATCACCGCGGTGGCGGCCTTGGATACCAGCGAGCGGTGATAGAGCTCCTCGCGCCGATGAATGTTGCTGATGTGGACTTCGATGATCGGGCCCGGAAACATCTTGAGGGCGTCGAGGATCGCGATCGAGGTGAACGAATAGCCGGCCGGATTGATCACGATGGCAGCACCGCGGTCGATGGCCTCGTGAATACTGTCGATCAGTTCGCCTTCCAGATTCGTCTGGCGGAATTCGATGGGACGATTCCCGGCCGCATCGCGGCATAGCGACTCGACCTGGGCGAGCGTCGTGCTGCCGTAGATACCGGGCTCGCGGGTGCCCAGCCGGTTGAGATTGGGCCCATTGAGTATGTAGATCGGCTTGGTCATTCAGGATCCCTTGGTGTCATCCCTTGTAGCCCATGATGCGGGGGAGCCAAAGCACGACGTCGGGGACGAACGTGATCAGCACCAGGACCGCCATGGCCGCGGCGATGAACGGAGCGGACTCGCGCACGATGGCGACCAGCGGCTGCTTCGTCATGTTAGCCACGATGAAGAGCAGCAACCCGAACGGCGGCGTGAGCAGACCGATCATGATGTTCACCACCACCACCACGCCGAAATGCACCACGTCGATGCCGAGCGCCTTCGCGGTCGGAATGAAAATGGGGACGATGATCAGGAGGATGGTGGTGCCTTCCAGCAGGCATCCCAGCGCGATGAGGATCGCGTTGACCATGAGCAGGAAGCCGATCTGGGTGAGATGGAAGCCCCCCACGAAAGCGGCGACCGACGCCGGCACGTTCTCGATGGTCACGACGTAGTTGAACACCAGTGCGCCGGCGATGAGCATCCCCACCGACGTCGTCGCGCGCGCGCTCGACAGCAGCACGTCGTAGAGCTGCCGCAGGGTCATGGCCCGGTAGATGAGGGTCGCCGCCAGCAACGCGTAGGCCGCCGCCGCAGCGGCACCCTCGGTTGGCGTCATCACGCCGCCGTAGATGCCGACCAGCAGGATCACCGGGAGCATCAGCGCCGGGAACGCGCTGGCGGCGGCGCGGGGGATGTCGCGCCACGGCACCGGCGGCTCGACCGGGTAGTTGCGCCGTCGTGCGATAAAGCCGTTCATGGCCATGAAGGCGATGCCGAGCATCAGTCCGGGCACCACCCCTGCGAGGAACAGGAAACCGATCGATGCGTCCGAGACCAGCGCGTAGATCACCATCGGGATCGACGGGGGGATGATCGGCCCGATGATGGCGGCCGAAGCCGTGATCGCCGCGGCATACGATACGGGATACTTCCCGTCGCGCGTCATCATGCCGATGATGATCCGGCCGATGCCGACCGCATCGGCGATCGCCGAGCCCGACATGCCCGCGAAGATCACGTTGGATACGACGTTGACGTGCCCGAGCCCGCCGCGGAAGCGGCCGACCAGCACCAGGCAGAACCTCAGGAGCCGGTCGGTGAGACTGCCGGTGTTCATCAGGTCCGCAGCGAGGATGAACAGCGGCACGGCGAGCAGGACGTAGCTGTTGTAGAGCCCGTTGAGTATCTGCTCGGCCGCTGTGGCGGGATCGAGGTGCGCCACGATGAGATAGAGGATCGACGCGCCGATCATCGCCAGCCCGATGGGGAGTCCGACGGCCGCCAGTGTCACCAGCGCGATGATGCACAACGCGAATGGCGACACGCCCATCATGGCGCGGGGTCGTCGTGCATCGCCGTTTCGCTGGCGGGCTTACCGCGTCCCGCCAGCCACACCAGGCGTGCCTGGCGGACGATGACTGCGACCGCGAAGACGAGATAGATCGAGTACAGGAAGTCGAAGCGCATGTGCAGGTATGCAGAGTGCTCGCGCTTCATGAACAACACGTATTGCCACGTCGCCGGCAGCGATAGCACGATGAGGACGATCAAGGCGAGACCGCCGATCACCGTGAACGCCCGCCGCACCGTGGGCGAAACTACGTTGAAGAGGATGTCGAAGCGGACCTCGTCTCGGTCCGCGACGATGAACGCCGCGCCCCACAGCACCACCCACGTCCAGCAGAGCACGGTGACTTCCTCGGTCCAGCCCAGGGGCTGGTTGAGCACGTACCGGAAGGCGATCTGCAGCAGGAACGAGATGAACATCGTCGCGATGAGCGCGACCGCGACGTTCTCGGCGCGACGTCGCAGCCAGCCGCCGAGGCGCGGCTCGGCGGGCGGCGGGGTATCGGCTCCGGCCATCGCGCCCTCCGGCTACAGCGCGTTGATGCGCTCCAGAGCGCCCTTCGGCCAGTCCTTGCCGTACTTGTCGACGTAGCGCTTCTGCGCGAACGTCCGGAAGGCAGCGACGTCGGGCACATACACTTTCTTGCCCTCGCTCTTGAGGGAGGCCACCACGTCCTTTTCCTGGGCCTCCAGCTTGGTGGTGTAGTCGTCGATCGCCTTTTCCGCAGCGGTCCGGAAGCGCGCCTGCTGGTCGGGCTTCAATGCGTTCCACGCCTTCGACGAAACCGCCATCACGTCGTAGCCGATGACGTGTGATGTCAGGACGAACTGCGTGGTGACCTCGTCGAATTTCATGAGCTTGCTGAGGACGAGCGGGTTGTCCTGCCCATCGATCGCGCCGGTCTGCAGCGCTGTGTACACCTCGGCGAACGCCACGGGGGTCGGGTTGACGCCGATGGACTCGCCCAGGAATTGCCAGAACTCACCCGGCGGCATGCGCAGCTTGAT
>JBDTWB010000113.1:0-12732 GCA_040006895.1 Casimicrobiaceae bacterium
ATGCACTACATCAAGATCCTGCCGGGCGACAAGGTGACCGTGGACGTCTCGCCCTACGACCTGTCGCGGGCGCGGATCATCTTCCGGGCCAAGTGAGCGTCGGGGCCAGGACGGCAAACAGTCAAGGCGGCTGCGGCGGGACCGGCAGTCGGGTAAACGGGGAAGACCATGAAAGTGCTTGCTTCAGTGAAGAAGATCTGCCGCAACTGCAAGATCATCCGGCGCCACGGCGTGGTGCGCGTGATCTGCTCGGACCCGCGCCACAAGCAACGCCAGGGATAGCAGGTGTCAGGCGACGGTTGGCAGTTGCCAGGAACCCGCAACGCCGACCGCTCCACACCACTGTAAACCGACAACTGACAACTGAGAACTGAGACATGGCCCGTATTGCAGGCGTCAACATTCCCAATCACCAGCACGCGGAGATCGCGCTGACGGCGATCTACGGCATCGGCCGTCCGCGCGCCAAGGCGATCTGCGAGGCATCCGGCGTCGAGCCGACCCGCAAGGTGAAGGATCTCTCCGACGCCGAGATGGACAAGCTGCGCGAGCAGATCGGCAAGTTCACGGTCGAGGGCGACCTGCGGCGTGAGGTCACCATGAGCATCAAGCGGCTCATGGACCTCGGCTGCTATCGCGGTGTGCGGCATCGCCGTGGCCTACCGGTCCGCGGCCAGCGTACCCGTACCAACGCCCGGACCCGCAAGGGACCCAAGAAGTCGCGCGCCAGCTCGGGTGCGAAGCCCGCGGGCAAGTAGTAATCGCAAAGGATAAACAGGATGGCAACCCAGTCCCAGAACCCCAAAGCCGGCGCTCGCGTCCGCAAGAAGGTCAAGAAGAGCGTGGCCGAAGGCATCGCGCACATTCACGCATCCTTCAACAACACGATCATCACGATCACCGACCGCCAGGGCAATGCGCTCTCGTGGGCGACGTCCGGCGGTGCGGGCTTCAAGGGCTCGCGCAAGTCCACGCCGTTCGCGGCGCAGGTCGCCGCCGAGCGGGCGGGCCGGGTCGCGGTCGAGTATGGCGTGAAGAATCTCGAGGTGCGCATCAAGGGCCCCGGTCCAGGCCGCGAGTCGGCCGTGCGTGCGCTGAATGCGCTCGGCATGAAGATCACCAGCATCTCCGACGTGACGCCGATCCCGCACAATGGTTGCCGGCCGCCGAAGCGTCGCCGGATCTGATGCCCGCGGAGCGGCGCAGCGAAGCGTGACCCTTAACAGCATCAAAAAGCGGAAGTACAAAGGATAGCCATGGCTCGATATCTCGGCCCGAAATGCAAGCTGGCGCGACGGGAAGGCACCGACCTTTTCCTGAAAAGCGCGCGTCGTTCACTCGACTCCAAGTGCAAGCTCGATACCAAGCCGGGCCAGCACGGCGTGAAGTCCGGCATGCGCATGTCCGACTACGGCAACCAGCTGCGCGAGAAGCAGAAGCTGCGTCGGACTTACGGCCTGCTCGAGCGCCAGTTCGCGCTTTATTTCCAGCGTGCGGCCAAGGGCAAGGGCTCGACCGGCGAAAACCTGTTGCGCCTGCTCGAATCGCGCCTGGACAACGTCGTCTATCGCATGGGCTTCGGCTCGACGCGCGCCGAGGCGCGCCAGCTTGTCGGCCACCGTGCGATCACTGTCAACGGCAAGGTCCTGAACATCCCGTCGGCGCTCGTCAAGCCCGCGGACGTCATCACCGTCACCGAGAAGGCCAAGGGGCAGCTGCGGATCCAGGATTCGCTGCAACTCGCCGAGAAGGTGGGCTTTCCCTCGTGGGTCGAGGTCGACGTGAAAAAAATGATGGCAACGTTCAAGGGCGCTCCCGACCGGTCCGAATTCGGCCAGGACATCAACGAGAGCCTCGTCGTCGAGTTGTATTCCAAGTAAGGCGGCGCCGCCGCGGCGGAAGGCAGTTTGTAGCGGCCGCGCTACGCGCCCTGCTTTGCGGGCGTCGGGAGCGCGGGCGTTTTATCCGAGGTACTAAATGCAAAGCAATGCCTTGTTGAAGCCACGCATCATCGATGTGCAGAGCACGTCCCCGTTCCACGCCAAGGTGGTGATGGAGCCGTTCGAGCGCGGCTATGGACATACGCTGGGCAATGCGCTTCGCCGCGTGCTGCTCTCGTCCATGCCGGGCTATGCGCCGACCGAAGTCCGCATCACCGGCGTCCTGCACGAGTACTCCGCCCTCGACGGGGTCCAGGAGGACGTCGTCGACATCCTGCTCAACCTCAAGGGCGTGGTGCTGAAGCTCCACAACCGCGACCACGTGCTGCTGACCCTCGCCAAGACGGGCGAGGGCCCGGTCACGGCGGCCGACATCGAGCCGAACCACGATGTCGAGATCATCAATCCCGAGCACGTCATCGCCCATCTCACTGCCGGCGGCAAGCTGGAGATGGAGATCAAGGTCGAGCGCGGTCGCGGCTACCAGCCGGCCACTGCCCGGATCAAGCCCGAGGGCGGCCGTACCATCGGCAGCATCCTGCTCGACGCCTCGTTCAGCCCGGTCCGCCGGGTGAGCTATGCGGTAGAGAGCGCACGCGTCGAGCAGCGTACCGACCTCGACAAGCTGGTGCTCGACATCGAGACCAACGGCGTGGTCGAGCCCGAGCAGGCGGTACGCTACGCGGCCTCGGTGCTGGTCGAGCAGCTGTCGGTGTTCGCCGATCTCCAGGGCTCGGAAAGCCCCGCTGCGGAGCGCGCGTCGCCGCAGGTCGATCCGATCCTGCTGCGCCCGGTCGACGACCTCGAGCTGACGGTGCGCTCGGCCAACTGCCTGAAGGCCGAGAACATCTACTACATCGGCGATCTCATCCAGCGTTCCGAGACCGAGCTCCTGAAGACCCCGAATCTCGGCCGGAAGTCGCTCAACGAGATCAAGGAAGTCCTCGCTTCGCGCGGGCTGTCGCTCGGCATGAAGCTGGAGAACTGGCCGCCGGCGGGCCTGGACCGGCCGTAACGAGTCGGCTGTAACGTGTCGGCTGTAGCGAGTTGGCCGTCACGGGTCGGCCATAGCGAGTCGTGCTGCACGACGCGGCATCCTGCGTCGCGCGGTTAAGAGGTGTCACCGGAGGATCGCGTCGGCAGCCCGGCGGTCCTCCCTGAAAACCGAATCGAACACCGAGCGCGCCCCCGGGCACGCCGAAGAAGGAAACGATCATGCGTCACCGCCACGGCCTGCGCAAACTGAACCGCACCAGCAGCCATCGCCTCGCGATGCTGCGCAACATGACCAATTCGCTGCTCACGCACGAGGTGATCAAGACGACGCTGCCCAAGGCGAAGGAGCTGCGCAGGGTCGCCGAGCCGCTCATCACCCTCGGCAAGACCCCTACCGTCGCCAATCGCCGGCTGGCGTTCGACCGGCTGCGCGACCGGGATGTTGTCACCAAGCTCTTCAATGAGCTCGGACCCCGCTACCAGGCTCGGCCCGGCGGCTACCTGCGGATTCTCAAGTTCGGCTTCCGCCAGGGCGACAACGCACCGATGGCGTTGGTCGAGCTCGTGGACCGGCCGGAGCTCGCCGCCGAAGAGGGGCAGGAAGCGGCCTGAGTACCGTCGCGACGGAGGCACGTCCTCCGCGACAAAGCCGGGCTGCAACCCGGCTTTTTTTTCGCCGCCGCGCGACGGGGAAGGTGGGCACGGCGCGCGTGTCCCGCACCGCAGGGCACCCCCAGGGACCTTTTCCCGGGGTCGACAGCACGGAACCGCGCCCCTGCGGAACGGTCTCGACTTATGCGTGCGTCTCCTTGACGGCTCCAGACTTCCGCCGACGTGTCCCCTGCTCCCGCGAGTATTTCACCCGAGACGCTCCGCCTGATCGTCATCGGCGCATCAGCCGGCGGGCTGGCGGCGGTCCGCACGGTGGTTGAGGCGCTCCCCGCCGATCTTCCCGCGGCCGTGCTGGTGGTCATCCATACCGCCGCCAATTCGCCCCGCCTGCTGGCGGACCTGCTGCACGCGAGCGGCGCCCTCCCGGCCGCCTATGCCCGTGATGCGGAGACACTCCGCGCCGGCCGTATCTACGTTGCCCCACCCGATCACCATCTCATGGTGCATCGGACGACACTGGAGGTGGTCCGCAGCCCGAAGGAGAATCGCGCCCGGCCCGCGATCGATCCCCTGTTCCGTTCGGCGGCATGGGCCGCGGGCCCGGCCGTGGTCGGCGTGGTCCTGAGCGGCATGCTGAACGACGGCACCGCCGGCTTGTGGGCGGTGAAGACTTGTGGCGGTGTGTCGGTCGTGCAGGACCCGGACGATGCCCGTTACGGGGAGATGCCCCTCCATGCCATTCGCCATGTCCCGGTCGACTACCGATTGCCGGCGAGCGGGATCGGGCCGCTGCTGACGCGCCTGGCCCGTAATTCGTCCGGCGCAGCGCAGGCGACGATGTCTTCGGACCACCCGCTGGGGCTGGAAGTGGAAATGGCGAGGATGCGGGAGAACGACATGACCAACGTGGATCGTATCGGTCGGTCGTCGCCATTCACCTGCCTCGCCTGCCAGGGCACTTTGTGGGAGGTCGACGACGAGCACGTGCTCTGCTTCCGTTGCCATACAGGGCACGCCTTCACCTCCGAGAGTCTCGAGGGCAGCCAGGACCAGCACATGGAGGACGCGTCGTAAGCGGCGGTTCGGGCCCGCGAGGAAAGCGACAAGCTCGCGACCGCGCAGTTGCGGCTCACCCCGGCCGGGTTCGCGCGACCTCGAGCACGACCGATGTGCCGTCGTCGTGACGCACCGGGAGGAGCAGCGTCCCCACGGCAATTTCGCTGCCATCGCGGGCGGACTGCACCTGGACGCCCTCCCAGCGGCCCTGTTGCAGCAGGGCGCGCTCGACCTCCGCCCAGTCCACGTCGCGACGCGTCTTCAACAGATGATCGGCGGTTTTGCCGATCGCTTCCGCCGGCGACCACCCGTACACCCTCGCCGCGTGGTGGTTCCACTGGCGAATTGCGCCGTTGAAGTCGTGCACGATCATGATGTCGTGGGTGGCGCCGATGAGGCCCGTTTGCTCGCGCAAGGTGCGCGCTGAGCGGTCGCGTTCGGTGATGTCGTCGATCGCGAGCAGCAGCAAGAGACCGTGCTGCGGATCCTCCATCAGCGGGCGAGCTTCGATGCGCAGCGTGCGCGGGCTGCCGTTGCCCTGCTGCTGCAGCGTGAAGTCGACCAGCGGTTCCTGGCTGGCCATGACCGTGTTCAGGGCGTTGCGCAGGGCGGGAACCTCCCACTCCCCGTGGCCCAGTTCGGTGAGCAGGCAATGCTGGGCATCGGTACGGGCGAGCCCGAAGAGCTCGCAGAATGCCCGGTTGACCACGCGGACGCGCAACTCGACGTCGACCAGCACCAACGCCTGGCGAATGGTGTCGATCATTGCCTGCGAGTGATCGCGCGCCTTGCGCAGGCTGAGATTGACCTGGGACAGTTCGACGTTGCGATGCCGCAGCTCCTCGTTGGTGGTGGCGAGTTCCTCGTTGGCCGACTGGAGCTCCTCCTTCGCGGTCTCGAGCTCTTCGTTGGTGCTCTGGAATTCCTCATTCGCCGAAAGCACCTCCTCGTTGGCGGAGCGGAGCTCTTCCTGGGCTGCCTCGTTCGCCTCGATGATTGCCTGCAGGTAGCGGCGCGTTGCCTCGACCTCGCACTTCAACTCCTCGCGCTCCGAACTCTGCACAGCGTCGCTCGGATCCTGCGCCCTGGACGCGAACAGACGCCCCAGGACACCCGGACGCGACGGCTCGGGTCGCGCGTTGGTCGCGAGCGTATCGTCCTGGAACAGGATGAGAAAGCAGCGGGCATGGTCCGGGCGCGACGCGAGCGGCACGACTTCGAAAGCGATCCTGCCCCCGCTCTCACGTTCGTTGCGCAACCCTGACTTGCGCACCGGCACGCCGGCAGAGCGCGCCTCGCTGATGGCACCGGTGAGCTCCATGAGCAGTCCCGGGCGCACGAGCTTGGCGAGGCCCAGGCTTGCGGCGCCCTGCTGATGCTCGATGAAGCGCCCGGTCTGACCGCGGAATTGGATCACGTTCAGCCGTTCGTCGACGAGTAACCCCGCGGGCGCGAAACGCGCCAGCAGCATGTGATCGGCCTCGCGCTGCAGATGATCGAGATCGACCAGCTCGCCGCCTGCCTGGCTCGCGGGCCGCGGTCGTCCCACCAGAGCGCTGCCAGCATCGCGTACGTGTTGCACGCTGCGGGTCGTGCCGATGCGCTGAAAGATCTTCCGCTTGGCGTCGATGAGCTCGAACAGTTCGGCCGTCGCCCCGACGCTTTCCGAGGGACCGAGCATCAGGAACCGGTCGGGATTGAGCGCGTAGTGGAACAGGCCGATGACCCGCTTTTGCATTGTCGTATCGAGATAGATGAGCACGTTGCGACAACTCACCAGGTCGAGGCGCGAGAAGGGCGGGTCGCGACTGACGTTGTGCTCGGCGAAAACACAGAGATCGCGAACGACCTTGTTGACCTCGAAAAAGCCATCGATGCGGGTCAAGAACCGGCGCTTGCGCTCCGGCGACACCTCGGCCAGCAGGTTCTCGATGTAGCGTCCTGCCCGCGCCCGCTCGATCGAACGCGGGTTGACGTCGGTGCCAAAGATCTGGACATTGGCGGGCTCCCCGGAGTCGCCGAGGAATTCGAGCAGCACCATCGCCAGCGAATACACCTCCTCGCCGGTCGAGCACCCCGGGACCCACACCCGCACCGGCTCCCCCGGATTGCGACGCTCCACGATGCGCGGCAACACGACGTCGGCCAGGGCGACGAAGCTCGCCGGATCCCGGAAAAAACTGGTGACGCGAATAAGAAAATCCTGGTAGAGGGCAGCGAGCTCGCCGGGGTCTTCCTGCAGCCGGGCCAGGTATTGCTCCAGGGTCTCGATGTGGCGAAGCACCATGCGCCGGGCGAGGCGGCGTCGCAAGGTGGAGCGCTTGTAGTGCGAGAAGTCCACGCCCGACAAGCCACGCAGCATCCGGAAAAGGCGCTTCCATTCCTCCTCCGAAGTTGGCAGGGGCGGTTCGTCGAAGCCGCCCGGATAGGAGCCCCGGGCGATGCGCTCGAGCTCCGCAGCCATATCCTGCAGTGGCAGGACAAGGTCGATGAAGCCCGAGTCGATCGCGCTCTTGGGCATGCCGTCGAACTTTGCCGATGCCGGTTCCTGCGCGAAGGTGATCCCACCCGCGGCCTTGATCTCGGCCACGCCGAGCGCGCCATCGGTACCGGTACCGGACAGCACGATCCCTACCCCGCCGACCCCGCGCTCGCGCGCAATCGAACTCAGCAGGCAATCGATGGCCATGTGCGTACCCGAGCCGCCGCCCCGGGGGTCGACGACCAGCCGCGTGGCCTCGATGACGAGCGTGGTGTTCGGCATGATCACGTACACGTGGTCGGGCTCGATGGGCGCACCGTCCGTGGCCTCCAGGACCGGCATGGCAGTGTGCTTGGCAAGGATCTCGGCCAGGTGGCTGGTATGCGTGCGGTCGAGATGGAGCACGACGAGGTAGGCGATTCCGGCGGCCGCCGGCAGATGCGGGAGCAACTCGGAAAGAGTCTCGACCCCGCCGGCGGATGCGCCGATGCCGACCACGATCGGGGTAGGCGTCGAGACTCGGGTGTTGTCGTTCATCGTGAGCTCCGGTTTCCCCGTCGCGACGACACCGCGAGGGGGCCCCGACATCGCGTGACGCCACACCGGGTGCGAGATGGCTGGGCAAGGCGTGCCGGGTGCCGCGGTTGTAAGGCGGCGGCTGGCGTCGACGCGCGGGTCATGAACGGACCCGCGGCACCGGCAGACGCACCGTCAGATCCGTCCCGCCGGCGTCGCCACGCCGGCCGATCCACAGTATCCCGCCGAGGGGGCGCAGGCGCGCGCGCATGCCGGCGATGCCGTGTCCCGTCGACACGCCGCCGTTCGGTCTGGCGATACCGTCGGCGTGTTTGCCAGCACCGTCGTCGTGGCCGTCATTAGCCCTGTCGGCATGCCCGCCAACACCGTCGTTGTAGCCGTCAGCGCCGTCGTCATACCCGTCAGTACCATCGGCGTGCCTGCCAGCGCCGCCAGCCGGCCGGCCGTGCGCACCGCGCATGCGCCCGGCCGCGTGCCGTCCGATGGCTTGGGTGCGCAGTTCGCCATCGCGCGAGCCACCGCCGTCCCCCGCCGCATCGCAGAATGGGTCGGCGATGCCGACGCCATCATCTCTTACCGTCAGCCGCAGGCCATCCCGGGTCGGGTGCAGGCTCACGGTGACATGGGTCGCCGCCGCGTACTTGTGCACGTTGTTGAGTGCCTCCTGCGCGATGCGGAAAAGCGCGAGTTCCTCCTCGCCATTGAGCGTGGGGAGCGCATTGTCGGCGTGGAAGTCGGCGCGCACCCCGGTGGTGATGCCCCACTCGGAAACGTAGCGTCCCAAGGCGGCAGCCAGCCCCGCCTGCTCGAGCAGGATGGGATGCAGTCCCGCGGTGATGCGACGCACGCTTTCCGATGCCTGGGTAAGGGCGTTCAGCGCTCGCTCCTGGCGCAGGGTGAGCTGGGGCTGGAGCTTCTTGAGCTGTGTCAGCACCCCTACCAACTCCACCCATACCGCGCTGAAGGCGGCGCCGAGCTCGTCATGCAGCTCGAGGGCCATCCGGGTGCGTTCGGATTCGACGGCCTGCCGTGCTTCGGTCGATCCCTGCGCGACGCGTTCCTCGGCTGCGGCGAACGCGCTGCGCAGCGCGCCCTCGTCGCGCTTGCGTTCCGTGATGTCCGTGCCGATGCCGACGATTCCGGCGACCTCGCCCATGGCATCCACGAAGGGCGAAGCGGTAACGAGGTAGACGCGAGTCTCGCGGGCGAAATGCAGGGTCTGCTCGGTCGTCTGTGCCGCACGGGTTTCGAGCACCAGGCGGTCGGTGGCACGCATCACCACGGCGCACTCGGCGGGGAAGAGGTCCTCGTCGCGCGCGCCCAGGATGTCGTCTTCGGACTGCTCGAGCGCGCCCACCAGTGCCACGTTGGCGAACACGTAGCGGCCCTGCAGGTCCTTGGCGAACACCAGGTTGCGATTGCCTACGGCGATGGCCTGCAGGACGGCGAGCGACCCGGAACGCGCTTCCTCGGCCTGCCTGCGGGCAGTGATGTCCTGCACGATCGCGTCGACGCGGGCAACCGTTCCATCGGCCCTGCGGACGGCGCCCAGATGGATCTCCGCCCAGGTAACCGTTCCGTCCGCCCGCAACAGCGGTTGCTCCAATCGCAGCACGTCACGCTCGCCGGCGATCAGCTCGCGGTACGCACGGGCATTGTCGAGTCGGTTGGCCCGCGGTAGCAGGTCCACGATCGTGGCCCTGCGCAAACTCTCGGACGTATGTCCGGTGATCTCGGCGAGCTTGGCGTTGGTGCGCAGGAAGCGGCTGCTCTGGGGGTCGCACTCGGCCTCGCCCAGCGGCGATGCCTCGAACAGGGTGCGGTATTCCTCCTCCCGTTGCGCGATCTCGTCCTGCACGGCCTGGCGGCGCCGATGGTAGCGGCGCATGGCGGCGTACAGGATCGCGATGCCCAGGAGGCTCGCAGCGTTGGCAACGAGCAGGATCAGGGTGGCGTAGCGCGTGCGTCGCTCGACTTCCGCTCGACGCTGCGCGAGGGACGCGTCCTGCAGCTGCCGCAGGCTCTCGATCGCGGCGCGCACATTGTTCATCAGTGCGCTGGTGCGGTTGAGGGACTCGAGAGGGGTTGCCGGCCGCGTCCCGGGGGAGGCCGCGAGGCTCGAGGAAAGCTGCCGCAGGCTCGCGTCGACCAGCGGCTTGAGCGCGCGGATCGCGCCCTGCTGCCGAGGATCGTGTGCGGCGAGTTGCTCGAGGGATCCGAGGTAGTACGCCTGTTTCGCCACCGCCTCGACGTACGGCTGCAGGAGCTGCGACTGCCCGGTGAGGAGATAGCCGCGCTGGCCAGCCTCGGCGTTGACCAAGGCCACGAGGAGGCTTTCCAGGGTCTGTTTGACGTTGAGATCGCGTTCCAGCGCCCGCGTCGATTCGGTCAGCGCACTACTCGCGAGCACGAGCGCAACCCCCCCCACCGCTGTCAGCCCCAGGCACAGCACGAACAGCAGCGTGAGGGCGCTTGGAAAGCGTGGAGGAGCGGGAAGGGCCGTCATGCGTGGGCCGGAGGATCCTGGTGGGCTTGCCGATGCGGGCTCAGCGTACGGTAAGGGAGCGTTGGCGGGGCGGCAGACCCGGCAACCCGGGCGCGACCCTGCACAACGCTGACCATGCCTCCGCTGCACGTGGCGCGATCGTGTCCCGATTACTCGGGTCCCCACGGCCGAAGATCCGACCACTGTCCGCATCGGCACGATCGGCGCGCGGCCGATGTGAAGGGCTGATGCCCCGGCCCTGGTCAATCGAGATTCGCCGGGGCACGCGTGGTCGATGAGGACTCTTTGCTCTTCGGCAAACCCGCAAGCACCATGCCATTCGATTCTATGGGTGCGCGTCGCTGGTGGGCGGCAAGCGAGAGTAAAAGTTGCAAAAGAGCCTGTAGTATTTCATGCCGCTTCCCTCGTGCCCTGTTGCGGGCGCGCCGTGGTCCCCGCACCATGGCACGCGCCGTGCATCGACACCCCCATGCCGCTCGAGGTCTACCGCCGCAAACGCAATTTCGGGGTCACCCCTGAACCGAAGGGGTCGGCCCGCAAGGCGGGCGCGTCGGAGCGCACCTACATCGTCCAGAAACACCGGGCGAGTCACCTGCATTACGATTTCCGCCTGGAGCACGACGGCGTCCTGCTCAGCTGGGCCGTGCCCAAGGGTCCGAGCGTCGATCCGGCCGACAAGCGCCTCGCGATGCATACCGAGGACCATCCGCTCGAGTACGGGGAGTTCGAGGGCGTGATCCCCGCGGGCGAGTACGGCGGGGGGACGGTGTTGCTCTGGGATCGCGGCACCTGGATCCCCGAGGGTGATCCCGGCGAAGGCTACCGCCAGGGTAAGCTCAAGTTCCGGCTCGAAGGGGAGAAGCTCAAGGGTGCCTGGACGCTGGTCCGCGCGGGCGGTGGCAAGCGCGCCGATGAAAAGGCCTGGTTCCTGATCAAGTCCGATGACGATCATGCGGCGAAAGGCGAGGGCGCCCGGCTGGTGGAGACGATGCCGCGGAGCGTGGCGAGCGGGCGCGACCTTCCCGAGATCGCAGCCGATCCCGATCGCGTCTGGCACTCCAACCGCAGCGTCGCCGATAACGTGCGCACGGGCGGCGTAAGAAAGCGCAAACCCTCCCTCGGATTGGCGAAGGTGGCCGGTGCGCGCAAGGCGGCCATGCCGCATTCAATCGCGCCTCAGCTCGCGACCCTGGCGAAGGCACCGCCCGCAGGTACGGGGTGGGTGCACGAGATCAAGTACGACGGCTACCGCATGGTCTGCCACATCGCCGACGGCGAGGCGCGGATGTTCTCGCGCAATGGCAAGGACTGGACCGTCCGGTTCGACACCGTTGCCCGCGCCCTGGGCCGGCTCCCGGTGCGCGAAGCCTGGATCGACGGCGAGGTCGTGGTGATGCAGGACGATGGCCGCACGAGCTTCCAGGCGTTGCAGAATGCGCTATCGACGGGTGACGGGTCGCGCATGGTGTTCTGGGCGTTCGACGTCGTCCATGTCGACGGCTACGACCTGGCCGGCGCGACGCTCCTCGCGCGCAAGCGGGTGCTGAAGGCGCTGCTCGAAGGACAGCCAGCGATCCTGCGCTATTCCGAACATCTCGAGGGCGCCGGCGACGAGGTGTTGGCGCAGGCGTGCCGACTCGAGCTCGAAGGCATCGTATCGAAGCGGGCCGACGCCCCGTACCAGCATCGTCGCGGCTTGGCATGGCTCAAGGTGAAATGCGCGCTGCGCCAGGAGATGGTGATCGGCGGCTATACCGATCCGGGCGGCTCGCGCAATGGCTTCGGGGCGCTGCTCATGGGAGTACACGATGCTGCCGGCAACTTGCGCTACTGCGGCAAGGTGGGCACCGGCTTCAACGAGGCGCTGCTGCAGGCGCTCGCGCCGAGGCTCGCGAGCAAGGAGCAGCACACCGCACCTTTCGTCAACCCGCCGCGGGGGTACGAGGCCAAGGGCGCGCACTGGGTGAAGCCCGAACTCGTCGCGGAAGTGGCCTTTACCGAATGGACGCGCGATGGCACGGCGCGCCACCCGTCGTTCCAGGGATTGCGCGAGGACAAGCGGCCCCGCGATGTCGTGCTGGAATTACCTGCCAACGCTGCCGATGCCGTGACCGGCGCGGCGGAGCCATCGTCGCCGCGACGTGTGCGCAAGGCGGAACCCTCCGGCAAAAGCGATGGTCGCGCGCCGGAGCGACGACCCGCGGTGGGCGCCAGCCGTGCAGCGGCTGCCAAGCGTGCCGGTGCTGCCGCCAGCGACTCCGCTGCCGCCATCGCTGTCGCCAGTGAACCCGCTGCATCAGATGACGCGCCGCCAGGTCCCGTTGCCCGCACGCGCAAACAGCCGTCCACGACACCGCGGCCGACCACGAAACCGCTGCCAACCACGACACCGCGGCCGACGAAGGGTGGCAAATCGGCCGCCACCGATGCGCCCCGGACTGCCCGCGCTGACAAGGCTCGGGCGGCTGCGACTAAACGCAGCGCGGCGGAGGTCACGGCTGCAGCCACGGGGACGTCGGCGCGCGATCGGATAGCACTGGTCCACCGTGATGAGGCCCCTGCCGGCAAGGCCGCCCCTGCCGGCAAGGCCGCACCCGTCGGCA
>JBDTWB010000114.1:0-12638 GCA_040006895.1 Casimicrobiaceae bacterium
GGGACAGCTGGATGCCGCCGATACCGCCCGGTTGGCCCGCGTACCGCTTACCCTGCCTGCCGATGGCCGCGCGGCTCTCGACGCCGCGCTCGCGGGGAGCGTTCTGCGCACCGCCCTGACGAGCATCGAATGGCGCGGTAAGGACGCCCGCTTGACGTTTGCAAGCGTCGCGTTCGACACGATCGTGCCCTGGCTCGAGAGTATCCACCGCACCGCCGGATTCGTGGTACGGGAAGCGACGTTGAGCAGCCTCGTGCAGCCCGGCATGGTACGGGCCGAGCTCGTGCTTGCGCGCTAGGGACGCGATGCGCCGGGTCGTTCTGCTGCTCGCCATCGCGGCGTGCCTTCTCGCAGTCGCCCTCGCCTGGCGCGCTCCCGCGACCCTGGTGAGTGCCCGGCTGGCCCGCCTCGCGGACCAGGGCATCTCGCTGGCCGATGCGCAAGGCACGATCTGGCGCGGACAGGCGACGCTGGTCGCCGGTGAAGCACGCATGCCGCTTGCTTGGCGCATTCATCCGCTGCCGCTGTTGCGGGGCGAAATCGTTGTCACGCTCTATTCGCTGGCGCCGACAGGGGACCGTCCCACCGGTGAGGTGCACGCAACGGCGGCAGGGATGCATGTCGCCACGTTGCGGGTCAACGTGCCTGCGGCCGCGATCGCCGCCGCTACCCTTGCCCGCCCCCGTCTTGACGCCGGCGGCGAGGTCGAGATCGATGTCGACGGACTCGACTGGCCCCTCCAGCGCTCCACCCGCGGCACGCTCGCGGCCACCTGGCGCGGCGCCCGTCTGGGGCTGGCGGGCAGCGAGCGCATCGACCTGGGTGACGTCACGGCGACGCTGCGTGCGCAATCTGACGGGATTTCGGGGCCGCTTGCCAACACCGGCGGCGCGGTCGCCATCGACGGCGAATTGCTGGTGCAGGCCGATGGCGGCGGGCTCGTGCGCGGCCTCGTTCGACCGCGACGCGATCAAGACCCGACACTCGAATGGTTGCGTGCCCTCGGCACGCCGGACGGAGGAGGCGTACGGTTGGAGTGGCGATGGCCGGCCCCGTGACGCGGGCCGCGACGCGCCGCAGCCGTACCGCTCCCGCTGCCGCTCCCATCGCCAACCGCGGCGCGCCGCTGCGGCGGCCCACACGGATCGACGCCATCGATGCGCTGCGAGGCATCGCGCTCTGCCTGATGTTCGCGTATCACTTCGCCTTCGACCTTCGCTATTTCGGGGTCGTGGCGCTCGATTTCGAGAACGATGGATTCTGGCTCGGATTTCGGGCCCTCATCGTCACCCTGTTCCTGACCCTGGTGGGTGTCAGTATCGTGCTCGCCGATCAGAACGGGACCACGCTCCGCCGTTTCCTGCGGCGCCTGGCCATCGTTGCCGCGGGGGCGTTGGCGGTGACCGTTGCGAGCCTCGTGCTCTTTCCGGGAAGCTTCATCTATTTCGGTATCCTGCACTGCATCGTGGTCGCCTCACTGCTGGCCTGGCCGGTGCGGCACCGACCGCGCCTCGCGCTCGCGGTAGGTGCCGTGATCGTGCTCGCAGGACTGACCTACGCGTCGCCGCGGTTCGATTCCATGGGCCTATCGTGGATCGGCTTCGCGACCCGTAAACCGGTCACCGAAGACTATGTGCCGCTAGTGCCCTGGTCCGCAGCAGTTTTCCTCGGCCTCGCCCTCGGCCGGGGCCTGCTGCACGACCGAATCCCGACGCTGCGCCCGCTCGCGGCTGCGCCACGCGCGATTCGCTGGCTCGGCCGGCACAGCCTGCTCGTCTATCTCGTTCATCAACCGGTGCTCATGGGCGTGCTCTGGCTGCTCGTGCGCCGCTGACGCCCTCACCGAGGCCGTGCGCGCCTTCATCGACCTTTTCATGGCTCTCGACGCGTCCAGCCGCACGCGCGTCAAGGTTGCCACGCTGGCCGCGTACTTCCGCGACGCCCCTGCGCTCGATGCGGCGTGGGCGACCCATTTCCTCACGGGTCGCAGGTTCAAACGCTTGGTGCGGGGCGTCGACTTGCGCGCGGCGGCCGTGGAGGCATCCGGCGTACCGCCGTGGCTGTTCGAGGCCTCGTACGAAGCGGTTGGCGACCTCGCCGAAACCATCGCCCTGCTGGTTCCCGACGCAGTCCCGCACCAGGCGGATGACCGGAGCCTCGCCGATTGGGTGGAGCAGCGCATCGCCCCCTTGGCCGGCCTCGGCCCCGCCGAGGCACGGTCGCACCTCATCGACGCGTGGCGGCAGCTCGATCGCGAGGGGCGACTGGTGTACGGCAAGCTGCTGACCGGGGCGTTTCGCGTTGGCGCGGGACAGGAGCTCGTCCACCGCGCGCTCGCGACCGTCGCCGGAGTGCCGACGGGCGAGGTGGCGCAACGCCTTATCGGGCCGTGGACACCGAGCCGCAATTTCTGGGAATACTTGCGCGGACACGACGACGGCGCCACCCAGGTGGTGCTGCACCGCCCCTATCCCTTCATGCTGGCCAATCCGCTCGACGGGTTGCCCGAGACCCTCGGCGCCCCTCAGGACTGGCAAGTCGAATGGAAATGGGACGGGATACGCGCCCAGCTGCTGGTCCGCGGCGACGGCATCAGCCTCTGGTCCCGTGGCGAGGACCTGATCAGCGATGCGTTCCCGGAGATCGTCGCCGCCGCCACGTTGCTGTCCCACGGACTGGCGCTCGACGGCGAGCTGGTCGTGTGGTTGCCTGGTGCCGAGCGTCCCGCACCGTTCGCGATGCTGCAACGCCGTCTGGGTAGACGTGCGCCGGGTGCGAGCATCCTGCGCACGTCCCCCGTGACCATGCTGGTCTACGACGTTCTGGAACTCGCCGGCGCCGACCTCCGCGGTGCCGCCCTCGGGGAGCGGCGCGCGATACTGGAGACTGTCGTGCCGCCGACCGGAATCCTGCGGCCTTCGCCTGTCCTGCCCCACGCGCAGTGGGCGGCCCTTCCTGCGTTGCGTCTCGAAGCTCGCGCTCGCGGCGCGGAGGGGTTGATGCTCAAACGACGCGACAGCCCCTACCGGAGCGGTCGCACGCGAGGCGACTGGTGGAAGTGGAAGCTCGACCCGTACACGGTCGATGCCGTGCTCATGTATGCCCAGGCGGGAAGTGGCCGGCGGGCAAGCCTGTACACCGACTACACCTTCGGGGTCTGGAAGGGCGACACGCTGGTGGCATTCGCCAAGGCGTACTCCGGCCTCGACGACGGCGAGATTCGAGCCCTCGACACCTGGATCCGCGCGAACACCCTGGAGCGCTTCGGCCCGGTCCGTAGCGTTCCACCCGTGCAAGTCTTCGAGCTCGCTTTCGAGGGGATTGGGCCATCGCCGCGCCACAAGAGCGGGGTCGCGGTCCGGTTCCCACGCATCGCCCGCTGGCGCAAGGACAAGTCGCCGGCAGATGCCGACACGCTAACGACGCTACAGGCGGTCGCGACGGGAGACGCCAGGGCCCGTACCTCGTGACGGTCTAATGCCCCCGCGGATCGGCCATCACCAATAGGCGCGCCAGCCCCGCCAGGACCAGGCGTTGTTGCGGCGTTGTTGCAGGTTTGCACGCTCGTCCCGGGTAGAAACTCCGCCCCGCGTACCCGATAACACGGCATTACGCTATAATCCGCAGCTTATTAGGCGCGTAGCTCAGCTGGTTAGAGCATCACCTTGACATGGTGGGGGTCGTTGGTTCGAGTCCAATCGCGCCTACCAGCACCCGCAACGCTAGGATAAGGCTCGGAAAGGCCATGGTTATGACACCGCGAACGCGCAGGGAGTCGCTCTAGCCCTAACGCGAGCTCGCACGACCTTTTCAGGCGTTGAATGAAAAAGTGCGGCTCGTCCGCACTTTTTCATTTCCGGAGCCTGCCATGCCTGCCATACGCCTTCCCGACGGATCGAAGCGAACGTTCGATCGCCCCGTGACCGTCGCCGAGATCGCCGTCTCGATTGGACCCGGCCTCGCCAAGGCTGCCCTCGCCGGCAAGGTCGACGGCCGGGTGGTCGACACCTCATTCACCGTCGAGCACGATGCCGACGTCGCGATCGTCACCGAACGCGACCCTGCAGGGCTCGAGGTCCTGCGGCACTCCACCGCGCACCTGCTCGCCTATGCCGTCAAGGAGCTTTTCCCCGAGGCACAGGTCACCATCGGTCCGGTGATCGAAGACGGCTTCTATTACGATTTCGCGTACAAGCGTCCTTTCACCCCGGAAGACCTTGCCGCCATCGAAAAGAAGATGACCGAGCTCGCCCGCAAGGACGAGCCGGTGGTACGCCGCGTCATGCCCCGCGCCGACGCCGTGGGCTACTTCAAGTCCTTGGGCGAACACTACAAGGCCGAGATCATCGCCTCCATCCCAGGGAACGAGGATATCTCGCTATACGCCGAGGGTGGGTTCACCGACCTCTGCCGTGGGCCACACGTGCCGTCGACCGGGAAGCTGAAGGTCTTCAAACTGATGAAGGTCGCGGGCGCGTACTGGCGTGGCGATTCCAGGAACGAGATGCTCCAGCGTATCTACGGCACGGCCTGGGCAAAGAAGGACGACCTCGACGCCTACCTCCATCGCCTCGAGGAAGCCGAGAAGCGCGACCATCGAAAGCTCGGCAAGCAGCTCGACCTCTTCCACGTGCAGGACGAGGCGCCGGGCATGGTCTTCTGGCACCCCAGGGGCTGGGCGATCTGGCAGCAGGTCGAGCAGTACATGCGCCGGGTGTACGTCGACAACGGCTACCAGGAGGTGAAATGCCCGATGATCCTCGACCGCGCCCTCTGGGAGCGCTCCGGCCATTGGGAGAACTACAAGGAGAACATGTTCACGACGGAGTCGGAGAAGCGGGACTACGCGATCAAGCCGATGAACTGTCCAGGACATGTGCAGATCTTCAATGCCGACCTGCGGAGCTACCGCGATCTGCCGCTGCGCTACGGCGAGTTCGGGGCGTGCCACCGCAACGAGGCGTCGGGCGCCCTGCACGGCATCATGCGGGTGCGAGCCTTCACCCAGGACGATGGCCACATCTTCTGCACCGAGGCCCAGATCAAGTCCGAGGTGAAGGCCTTCAACGAGCTGGCGCTCCAGGTGTACCGGGACTTCGGCTTCCAGGACATCGCCATCAAGCTTGCGCTCCGGCCGGAGAAGCGGATCGGCTCCGACGCGATCTGGGACACCGCCGAGGCGGCCTTGCGCGACGCCCTATCGGCCTGCGGCGTCGAGTGGACCGAACTGCCTGGGGAAGGCGCCTTTTACGGCCCGAAGATCGAGTACCACTTGAAGGACTCGATCGGCCGATCCTGGCAGTGCGGGACCATGCAGGTGGACTTTTCCATGCCCGAGCGGCTGGCCGCCGAGTATGTCGATGCCGACGACCTCCGCAAGACCCCGGTCATGCTGCACCGGGCGATCGTGGGCTCCCTGGAGCGCTTCATCGGCATCCTGATCGAGCATCACGCTGGCGCCCTGCCGCTTTGGCTCGCGCCGGTCCAGGCGGTGGTCATGAACATCACCGACCGCCAGGCCGACTACGCCCGAGGCCTGGAGCAGCTCCTGCGGCAGGCCGGCTTCCGACTCATCGCCGATTTGCGCAATGAGAAAATAACCTATAAAATTCGAGAACATAGCCTGCAAAAGTTGCCGTACCAGCTAATCGTCGGCGACAAGGAGCTGCAGGCCAAACAGGTAGCCGTGCGAACCCGTAGCGGCCAGGACCTCGGTGCAATGCCGATCGAGGCCTTGCTCATGCGCCTCGGCGACGAGGTGACGACGCGTCGCTGACATCACGTTGCGGCGCGGCGACGGGCGGCACGGTTTGTTTTTTGATCACATGGAGATTTCACAATAGCCCAGGAACGAGCACCGCGGATCAACGGCGAGATCAATGCCACCGAGATCCGGTTAGTAGGTGAAGAGGGTGAGCAACTCGGTATCGTCTTGCTTGCCGATGCCATCACGCGTGCTGAAACGGCGGAACTCGACTTGGTCGAGATCGCGCCTACGGCGAAGCCTCCGGTTTGCCGAATCATGGATTACGGCAAGTTCAAGTACCGCGAGGCAAAGAAGCAGCACGAGGCAAAGCTCAAGCTGAAGCAGATCCAGGTCAAGGAAGTAAAATTCCGGCCCGGTACCGACGAAGGCGATTACCAGATCAAGCTGCGCAACCTCATCCGATTTCTGGGTGAAGGCGACAAGGCCAAGATCACGCTTCGCTTTCGCGGCCGGGAAATGGCGCACCAGGAATTTGGGGTGCGCCTGCTGGAGCGCATTCGGAACGACCTCGAGCCGCATGCGATCGTCGAATCGTTCCCACGCATGGAAGGCCGGCAGATGGTCATGCTGCTGGCCCCCAAGAAGACGGTGCCCAAGACCCCGCAACCCAACAAGCCCGAGGCCGGTCACAAAGACTCTCCGCCGGAGAGCACCGCTGTGGGCAGCAAATAGTCGAGAAGAAGTCATGCCGAAGATGAAGACCAAGAGCGGCGCGAAGAAGCGATTTCGCGTCCGCGGGAGCGGCAGCATCAAGCGCTCCATGGCGTTCAAGCGCCACATCCTCACCAAGAAGTCGACCAAGAACAAGCGCCAGCTCCGCGGTATCACCGAGATCCACGCGACCAACGTCGACTCGGTGCACGCCATGCTGCCCTACGCGTAAGGAGCGACCATGCCTCGAGTCAAACGTGGGGTAACCGCCCGGGCGCGGCACAAGAAGGTTCTGGACCAGGCCAAGGGCTTCCGCGGCCGGCGCAATGCGGTGTACCGCATTGCCAAGGAAGCGGTGATGAAGGCGGGTCAGTACGCCTACCGCGACCGTCGAGCCAAGAAGCGAGTGTTTCGCGCGCTGTGGATCGCTCGGATCAATGCCGCAGCACGCGAGGTCGGCATGACCTACAGCGTATTCATGAACGGTCTCAACAAGGCAGGTATCGACATCGATCGCAAGGTGCTTGCCGACCTCGCCGTGTACGACAAGCTGGCCTTTAGCAAGATCGCGGAGCAGGCCAAAGCCTCTCTGGCCTGAACCAGCGCGAGAACCCCAGGGAGGCGATGCACCGCCTCCTTTTTTTTTGGCCAGCGTTCCGCGCCTGGCCAGCAGGATCGGAGATGGACGACCTCGACCGTATCGTTGGCAACGCCCTCGCGGACTTCGCTGCCTGCCATGACCCCGCCGCGCTGGAGAACAGCAAGGCGCGCTATCTCGGCAAGGCCGGCGCGCTGACCGAGTTGCTGAAGGGCCTCGGCAAGCTGCCCGCCGATTCCCGGCGGGACGCGGGATCGCGCATCAACGAGGCCAAGGCGGCGCTGGAAATGGCGCTGCAGGCCCGGCGCGCGGCCCTTGGCGAACGCGCCCTCGAAGCCCAACTCGCCGCGGAAGCCATCGATGTGTCCTTACCCGGGCGCGGCCAGGGAAGCGGCGGCCTGCATCCCCTCACCCTCACGTTGGAGCGTATCGAGACCCTGTTCCACTCGCTCGGCTTCACCGTGGCGGACGGCCCGGAGATCGAGGACGATTTTCACAACTTCACCGCCCTCAACACGCCCGAGAACCATCCGGCGCGGTCGATGCACGACACCTTCTATGTCGAAGGCGGGAAGGTGCTGCGCACTCACACGTCACCCATCCAGGTGCGTTTCATGGAAACGCACGCGCCACCGTTCAAGATCATCGCACCGGGACGGGTGTATCGGGTCGACAGCGATGCCACCCATTCCCCGATGTTCCATCAGGTCGAAGGCCTGTGGATCGATACCGACGTTACCTTCGCCGACCTGAAGGGGGTCTTCACCGAGTTCCTGCGGCATTTCTTCGAACGCGAGGACCTGAAGGTAAGGTTCCGGCCCTCGTTCTTTCCCTTCACCGAGCCCTCCGCCGAGGTCGACATGAGCTTCGGCGAGGGGTGGCTCGAAATCGCAGGTGCCGGGCAAGTCCATCCGAACGTGCTGCGTGCCGTCGGAATCGATCCGGAACGCTATCAGGGCTTCGCGTTCGGCATCGGACCTGACCGGTTGACGATGTTGCGCTATGGCGTCAACGACTTGCGGTTGTTCTACGAGAATGACCTGCGGTTCCTCCGTCAATTCAAGTAATTTGTAATGCGTTTAAGCCAACATGTTGTATTTGCATATCTAATATTTATAGCAAGGGGTGAGCGATGAAGTTTTCGGAGCGGTGGCTGCGCACGCTCGTCGATCCGCCGCTTTCCTCCTCGGCGTTGCAGGACAGCCTCACGATGGCCGGGCTCGAGGTGGAAGCTACCGAGGCAGCGGCCCCACCCTTTTCCGGCGTGGTGGTTGGTCACATCGAGCGCGTCGATGCGCATCCCGGTGCGGACCGTCTGCGCGTATGCCACGTCGACGGCGGCCGCGCCGGCCTGCTCCAGGTGGTGTGCGGCGCGCCCAACGCAGCGTCGGGCACTCGCGTGCCACTTGCTCTGCCGGGAGCCACCCTGCCGGGTGGATCAGTCATCGCCAAGGCGACCGTGCGGGGCGTGGAATCGAGCGGCATGCTCTGCTCAGCGCTGGAACTTGGTATCTCGGAGGACGGTTCCGGCTTGCTGGCCCTGCCCGCGGACGCCCCGATCGGCACTGACGTCCGTACCGTCCTCGCGTTGGACGACACGATCATCACCCTGAAACTCACGCCCAATCGAGCCGATTGTTTGTCGCTCCTTGGCATCGCGCGCGAAGTGCAGGCCATTACCGGTGCGCCGTTGCGGCCCCCGGACGTGCACGCCGTTCCGGTGGGCAGCGAGGCCCGACGCGGCGTTCGAGTGGACGACCCCCACGCGTGCCCGCGCTTCGCGAGCCGCATCATCGAGGCGATCGACCCGTCGGCGCCTACGCCGCCGTGGATGCGCCAGCGCCTGGGGCGTAGCGGCATCCGCGCCATCTCCGCGATTGTCGACGTCACCAACTACGTCATGCTTGAGCTGGGCCAACCGCTACATGCCTACGATGATGCGCTACTCGAGGGCGAGGTGGTCGTACGTTTCGCGCGCGCCGGCGAGGTGCTGCAGCTACTGAACGAGCAAACCCTCGCCCTCGAGCCTGATCTCCTGCTCGTGGCCGACGCGCGCAAGCCGCTCGGGCTGGCCGGCATCATGGGCGGCGAGCACTCCGGGATCAGTGCTCGAACCACCACTGTGTTCCTGGAGGCTGCCTTCTGGAATCCTGAGGTGATCCAAGGCAAATCACGACGCCTTGGATTCACGAGCGACGCCGGCTATCGCTTCGAGCGCGGCGTCGACCCCGAACTCGGCCCCGCCGCTGTCGAGCGCGCAACTGCCCTGATCCTGGCCATCTGCGGCGGTCGAGCCGGCCCCTTGAGCGACGTCTGCGGCCGGCTTCCCGATCGGGCCACGGTGCTGGTGCGCCCAGGTCGCATTGCCCGGCTTCTCGGGATTGAAATTCCGCCGGCCCGCATCGCCGACTACTACCGCCGACTCGGGTGTGCCGTCGTCGAGACCGGCGATGGCTGGCGGGTGACGCCGCCGAGTCATCGGTTCGACCTCGCAATCGAAGAGGACTACGTCGAGGAAGCTGCGCGTCTTTATGGGTACGATCACATTCCCGCCAGCCCCTCGGCGCACGTCCAGAGAATGCTCCCGGCGAGCGAGTCCGAGCGCCCCCTGCACAGCCTGCGTCGCAGCCTCGTGGCCCGCGACTGGCAGGAGGTGGTCACGTTCAGTTTCGTAAGCAGTGCCACGGAGTCGACCTTATTCCCAGGACGCGCCCCGGACGCGCAACCGATCCGCGTGCTCAACCCGATCGCCCAGCAGCTCGACGTGATGCGCACGACGCTCGCGGGTGGACTGCTCGAGGTCCTGGGGACCAACCTGGCGCGGCGCGACGAGCAGGTCAGGATATTCGAGGTCGGTCGCTGTTTCGAGCGCCGACCCGACGGCGAGTACCAGCCCCTTCGCTTGGGCGGTCTTGCGTATGGTCATGCCGTACCGGAGCAATGGGGGGCGCCGAAGCGTCTCGTCGACCTGTTCGACGTGAAGGGGGATCTCGAGGCCATCGTCGCGCCGGCGAACCTCACGACCGCCACGGACGGCCATCCAATCCTCCATCCTGGCCGCAGCGCCCGGGTGGACCGGGACGGCCAAACCGTCGGGTGGCTAGGGGAGTTGCACCCTCGCTTGGTTCGCGCTTTCGAGTTTCCGCGGGCACCGGTGGTCTTCGAGGTCGACCTCGCCGCCCTCTTGTCGACCAGGCTTCCGGAAACGCGCCCGCTATCGCGACTGCCGCGCGTACGCCGCGACATCGCGTTGGTCGTGGATGAGCCGATTGCCGCGCAAACCGTAATCGACGCACTGATGGCCGCACGCCCTGCGAATGTCGCGGGCATCGAGCTTTTCGACGTCTATCGTGGATCGTCGCTTGGACACGACAAGAAAAGCCTTGCGATACTTGTGCTTATACATGATACTGAACGTACTTTAACGGACGCTGAAATCGACGCCGTCACGACACGCTTGGTGCAGACGGCGATTGACGAGTTCGGCGCCGCCCTCCGCCGTTAGGGATTGGAAACAATGACGCTCACGAAAGCCGAACTCGCCGATCTGCTCTTTGAGCAGCTGGGTCTCAACAAGCGTGAAGCCAAGGACATGGTGGAGCGGTTCTTTGAGGAGATCCGCATCGCACTCGAGGCCGGGGACAGCGTGAAACTATCTGGCTTCGGAAATTTCCAGCTGCGAGAGAAGCCACAGCGTCCTGGTCGAAACCCCAAGACGGGTGAGGAGATTCCCATCACGGCGCGGCGTGTGGTGACCTTCCATGCGAGCCAGAAACTCAAGGCCATGGTCGAAGCTGCCAACCATGCCGGAACACAGCCGAGCTAAGGCGGAGTTGCCGCCAATACCCGCCAAACGGTACTTCACCATTGGCGAGGTGAGCGACTTGTGTGCGGTCAAGCCTCACGTCCTCCGTTACTGGGAGCAGGAGTTCAGCCAGCTGAAGCCCGTGAAGCGGCGCGGCAACCGCCGCTATTACCAGCATCATGAAGTGTTGCTGATTCGCCGGATCCGGTACCTCCTGTACGACCAAGGGTTTACGATCAACGGTGCACGTCACCGCTTGGACACCGAGCCAGAGGCGCCGAACGTTCGACCGCCGCCGAATGGCGAAACCCACCCGGCGCTTCATGCGGCAGAACCCGCGCCTGCCGGGAGCGTGACAATCGCCGAAATACGTCAGGAACTGGAAGAAATACGGCAGCTGCTAGGACGGGCCGACTGATCCCGCTATAATCATTCGTTTACGTCGGGGCGTAGCGCAGCCTGGTAGCGCACCTGCATGGGGTGCAGGGGGTCGGAAGTTCGAATCTTCTCGCCCCGACCATATAAATCAAAGGGTCGCCTCCGTTCGGAGGCCGATCCCCCTCCTCCGCCGCGGGGCGCCAGCCCTCATCCAGCGGACGCGAATGCACACCGCCGGTCCGGCCGATCGCCCCGAGGCATGGACATTGCTTCGTTTCTTCGCTCGGTGTTCCATCAACGGCTTGCGTAACGACGCAAAGGAATCGTACGAAAATGTCTGCTGCGCAGCCACGTCCTGCCGCTCTCAGCGCTGGCGCTGCCGTGTCGGAACTCGCCTTGGCTCGGGCGCAGCGGAACACAGTCCTGATTATCGACGACCTGTTCAGCAGCCGCCTCCTGCTGGCAGAAATCGTTCGGCAGATCGACAACCGCCTTAACCTCGAGCTGTTCGAAACGCCCAGCCGCGCCCTCGAGTATGCCCGGAACAACCGGGTTGACATGGTCCTCACGGACTACAAACTCCCGGAGTTCGATGGCATCGAGCTCGTCAAGCAGCTGCGAGCCCTGCCCCACTGCGTCGACGTGCCGATCGTCGTGATTACGGTCGTGGACGATCGCAAGATTCGCTACGAAGCCCTCGAGGGCGGCGCCACCGACTTCCTGATCAAACCGCTGGACGAGCACGAGACCAAGGCGCGCTGTGCGAATCTGCTCGAGCTCCGGCGGCACAAGATCGTGCTGTCCGATCAGGCGCGGGTGCTCCAATACCAGGTCGACAAGGCGGTCGGTGAAATCCACGAGCGGGAGCTCGAAACCCTGGCCAAGCTCGCGAAGGCCGGTGAGTTCCGGGACAAACAGACCGGCAATCACCTGCAGCGGATGGCCAGGTATTCGGGTCTCATTGGCCACAACCTCGGTCTCGGCAACGAGACCGTCCACGTCCTCGAGGTCGCCGCGCCGATGCATGACATCGGGAAAATCGGCATCCCAGACGCCGTTTTGCTCAAAAGCGGACCGCTTGACCCCGCCGAGCTCGAGATCATGAGGGCCCATCCGCGCATCGGTTACGACATCCTGAAGGGCAGCCCATCCAAGTACCTGAGCATGGGAGCCATCATCGCCCTTGGCCATCACGAGAAATACGACGGCACAGGCTACCCGAATGGACTTCACGGCGAGGACATCCCCATCGTTGCCCGGGTCGTGGCCGTGGCGGATGTCTTCGACGCCCTAATCAGCGAGCGCCCGTACAAGCATGCCTGGTCTCTCGAGGAAGGCGTCGACTACGTCCGGTCCCAGCGAGGCAAGCATTTCGACCCCAATTGCGTGGATGCCTTCTTCGCGGATATGGCGAAGATCGAAGGGATACGAGCAGAATT